>NZ_JACJOZ010000028.1:0-43757 GCF_014695795.1 Phormidium sp. FACHB-592 | reverse complement strand
TTTGCCACGGACTATTGGTAAAGCGTTACGAACCCAAAGCCACGGCTGGCTTGTTTAGGATGCCCATTCATAAGTAAGGCTAACTGGACGATCGCCTGTTCCTCCCTGGACTACTTGCCAACTGGCACAAACGACAAAAGCTCTATGCAGCAGCAGTTTCAGCTTTTTGTCTGTTTGGTTAGTTGCGCTTTGAGCAACTCACCCAAGCAATAAACTAAGGCTTAAAATACTGATGTTGCCGAGTCTTTTTGCTTGAAGGCGTTCCCGTAGCCTTTAGACCAAAACCAACGTTAAGGCTGAAGCTATGCTGTGATTGCTTGCTCTTTTCAAGCCTACCGAGTGCTGTAGCCATCACTCCTGTCGTCAATTTGTTTTTCAAACAGTCACCACACCAAGGGACAGGTACTTTTGGATTCCGACATCACGGTCAGGCGCTTCAAAAGCAGTTCAACCGATCCTTACCGTTGGTTTATGGTCCGTTTGTTACGGGAACGTCATTCTGAGCTGTGATACTAAAGATTTCCTGAACCAAAGCTACCCAATCGACCCGCTGGCAGAGCGGTTGGGATCAGGACCAAACTTATTTTCACCCGTTGTACCCGGCGTCACGGCGAAGACAAGGTTCACGATGGGGACGAGCAACCACCAGCCGCTATGCTCTGTGTCATGCATCCGACGCACGCCAACTGCAAGACTCGGCAGGAAAACGGCAAGTTGATAAATGGTAGACAGCACACTCTGGTCGGTGTTTGTGGCACCACTCAGCAGACCGCTGATGAAGCCCAACACAAAGGCGAAAATAAAGTTGAAGAGAAAAAACATCCAGTATTCTTGCCGACTGGCGCGTCCGCTAAAAACGGCATATTTCTTCAATACTTTCACATACCAGTGCATGACTTGCTGCTCCTTTAAGGCTTGTCTCGGTTTGGTTGCGGCGCTAGCAGCAAGGGACAGTCCGTAGCACCATTCCTCCTTACCAGGCTCAAAGACTCTGCCTACTCAGATCCTTGTAGAGCCGAGGCAGGCGAATTGCTTTTAGTCTTCCCAACTATGAGCATCGCGAGCCGCTTGAGGCAAAATCTTTTCGGTGGGTCAATAAAAGCTGACTGCTGCTATCTCTCTCACTCACTAACTATTGCAGAATAGTTAATGGGTGAGAGAGTGGACTGGAAAGGCTGCTGCGAAGGGATTTGAAGAGTGTAAGGTCGGAAGGTGGTCTAGAGGGGCGACGTTCAGCTCATTAAGTAATTAGGCTAGGATGCTGGAAAGTTAATCACGTCGAAAGGAGATCGCGATGCCGTTTCCCAAGGGTCAAAATCCCAATCATCCCACTGTTGGATCGACCATTAAAGTGGAACCCATTCGAGATAAGAAGGCGATCGCCCGTATCAAGAAAATTCTGGCCGATCGTCCCCGTGATTTGTGCTTGTTCACGCTGGGGATTAACACGGCTTATCGGGCCAATGAGTTGCTGTCACTCAAGGTCGGGCAGGTGAAGAATCTGCAAGCCGGGGAGGTGCTCGACTTGAAGCAGCGTAAGACGCACAAGTACCGCCCCGTGACGCTGAATGCGACTGCTGTCGCGTCGATTCAAGCCTGGTTAGCGAGCGGGGACTTGAAACCGGAGGACTATTTCTTCACAGGACAACGCGGCTGTTTGACGGTGGAGACGATGAGTATGCGGGTGAAGACCTGGTGCCAGGATGTCTGACTGAAGGGCAACTATGGTAGTCATACCCTGCGGAAGACGTGGGGCTACTGGCAGCGGCTAGAACGGGGCACGGCGATTCCCCTGCTGATGGAAGCCCTTGGGCATGCGACGCAGCAGCAAACGCCAGCGTATCTAGGCATTCAATCGAATGAGATTGCGGCCATCTATGAGTTAGAACTATGAATCATTGTGCTTTCGGCGCTCATTATGATTGTGCAAGCCTCAGGGGACTTGTGCTCTCCCAGGGGAATGCGAATCGGTCAAAAAATAAGTATTTATGCTCATAAGAGCAGGGTTTACACACCTCTGACACGAGGATTTTCAGATTAACTTCCTAGAAAGGATGTCTATACAGGCTTTGCCAACTCCCCAGTATTCGGGATCTACCGACTCAAGGTATTTTTTGCTCGACTGGTTGGATAACGTTCCCGGTCAGCGGTTGCCGTACCCCTTGAACTCAGTGCCAGCGGCTTCCTCCAATCCGCTGCACCGAACAATTCGGTGCAGCCTCTCACGGACGGTTCCGGAGTTCCTCAACGGCGTGGAGAATTAGCGGATCGTTTGGATCTGTTGTTTTCACATTTTTTGAGGCGATTCCGTTTCCCGTCAAAGCTGTGACCAGAAGCGTACCGGGAGTCTGCGACAGTTCAACGCGGTAGCCGGTCTCAAGTAGCGGAACCCAGTAATCCAAGGACTCGATCACCTTAACGTTCCGCTCGGTTGCTCGTAGTGTGCGTAATTCTGGCAGCAGGTCTTTAAGATAGACCATGCCGATCGACGTAATGGTTGATACGCGAACAGACGCCGCCTTGTCTTGGAGTAGCGTCCTGTATACAGCAACCTGAAACTCTAGCGGAAACGAGCGAGACAGATAAAATGCCAAGCCACGCCGAACAGCCGCAAACCGATGGTGGGCTAGCTGGCTAATATGGGTGCTAAGCGAAGGGTCATTGAGCGCCAAGTCCATAAGGACGTAGAACCCCAGTTCTCTCTCATTAGCATTGCCGTCCGCCACGAGCTCGAACGCTTTTTTAATGGCAGGTTCTGGGCTATCGCCACTCCGCGAAAGCTCCCAGCACGTGATTAACTCCTTGCGCCTGTCGGGAGCGCGCTCCGAAAGGCGGCGCTTATGTGCTGCAATAACTCGCTCTGTCCAAAGCATATGATTTAGCCGAACGACCACGTTCAGCGGATGCAAGCAACATTGAGGAAAACACTAGAAACTTTCATTCCGCTGCAACGTGCTTGTTCAGCTGTTTAACCAATTCAATCACGCCACTGCGAGGCGATGATGCCTCGTCTACCCCTAACCCAACCCACTTCAACCTTGAGCCGCCATCCTTCATACACAGCGTCTTGCAACCAGCCTTTGCATTCCTCTAGATCAACGACACGACCATCAGGCAGCAGGCATTTTACATCGTAGCGATCGCCAGCAAGTTCATACAAGTCGTTCCAAGCTTCAATCCAGCGTTGCTCAATCTCTGCCTTATTTGTCATGACCGTATTCTCAGTGGTTGCAGCCGAACGATTAATAGACAGAAAGTTTTTGTATAACATTCCTCTACAGGTGTTTAGGCAGAAATTTTCCGTATAGAACCCATTTGAGATCTCTAGGGGAAGCTGCTAACCTTTTGATCATTTTAAGTTAGGTAAGTTAGAGGCAAGGTGAGCACTCATGCGGAAATGGCTCCAAGCACTGGTCGATCATTTTTTACCCGCGATCACTCCTGTGCAGGAGACACCCGCAGGTCGGGCACCAGCGATGCTTCCAGCGATGTCCACACAGCAAGCTTTCACCGTCACTGAGCGAACACAGCTACTTCAGACACTTTTTGCACTCCTTTGGCAGCGGAACGAATGGAACTATGAGCAATGTCAACTGCAATACCGCGATCCCGTTGAAGGGAACGCCCGGCTAGCTAACTATTGGAAGCAAGATCTAGCGATGACTCGCCAGATCAATCAATTGGAGCACCAGTACGAAGCGGGTGTCCCCATTATCCCTTTAAGCCGTTGCCCCTACTGTCAAGCCATTAACTACCACTCGTTCGATGCCTATGACCTAGATGGCTTATGGTGGAGGAGTGTCCTTGGCTTCTTGGACGACGGAGTGGGTGAAAGTGCTGTCCGTCCACGGGAGCAGCATCGCCTGTGTCCTCATTTTTGGATGCTCTCGGGTGCGCTCACTCCAGGGGAAAGCTTTACCGTTGCACCGATGATGGTTACACCAGGACCCGACGTTCCCTTTGTGGTCACAAGCCTCTTTCAGCACTCCTCCATCCGGGTCGTGATTTCTAGCCTGAAGGTAGGCGTGCATACCGCTTACCCGATCGCCTACTACAGTGAGACGAAGCCTGTGGACCTAGCGTATCCAGTTGCCGAGTGGGCAAACAATTACGCGATTTGGGTGCAGGAAAATGGACGAATTCAGCAAGGGCTTCATGCCCACTACAGTCCTGCGCCCTACCAATTCTGGGATGAAGATTTTGAGCTTGCACCCTGGATAGAAGGAGGACAAGTCTATTGGATTGGGTCTGGAGATGAATCGTTGACATTACAACAAAGGACAGAAGGATGCCCCTATCTCAACCTGCCAGGTCGTCGCAAGAGACTTGCTATCCATCAGGGCAAGTGCTGGGTGTGGGGGGAGGATGAGTCTTAGCTTAATTTTCTATGTAGGTATGAACTCCCACTCTTTGTCGGTTAAGTCGCTGGAGTAAGGCATTTATTTTTGGTTTTAGCCCATCTAGATAAAGATCTCAAATGGGTTCTATAACATCCTCGTCTAGGGTAAATACGCGGGATCTTTCCGCAAGATACTCTGACTTGAGTAGAGAAGCAGAAGCTTTCGGCAGTGCGACACAAGGTGGCATGCTTTCGGTGAGAAGTGGAAGAAGCTCACAACCTTGGACTAAATTTGGCATAAATCGCTCATTGGTTATAGTCTGAAACCTCGATACTCTCGTTTCTACCAGTGCCTGTGTGCAAGCTGAAAGGCCGATTCTTGCGTTTCACTTCTGCTGGATGCAGCAGGAGGGCATGAAAGTTGCCGAAACCGTTCATTTTCGGCAGTTTTGCACCAGTGTCTCAAAACTCATTCGCGCCAGACTGTTGTGAGAGTTTGATTCTGAGATGGGTTTCGAGACATCAGAAAGCCGATGCTGCCGTCAAGGCGAGATCGCCCTTCTCAACCTCTCTTTTGCCACCGTTTTTGAGAGGCTTAGGCAAGCTAGAAAGAAAGAAGCAACTGAAGCTTAAGATGTGAAAGACGTTAAAAATCTGTCCGAAGGTTGTGAAGACTGATAGTCTGTTCTATGAATTATTTCAGTCCTCGCCAGGAGTCTTACTAGAGCTGATGGGCATGCCTCCGGCACAGGGAGGAAACTATAGCTTTGTTAGTCAGGAAGTGAAGCAAACCCGATTTCAAATTGACGGTGTTTTATTGCCTCATGACCGTCTTGCTGACTTACCCATCTATTTTGTCGAGGTGCAGGGCTACCGAGACAGGCGCAAGGGGGAAAACTTTTACTACGGATTTTTCAGTGAGATTCTTTTATACCTCAATGACTATCGCCCTCAAAATGATTGGCAGGGTGTGGCCATCTTTACTGAAAGGCGCTTCGATCCTGGGTTGCCCCTACACTTTCGTGAGTATGCTTCTGGAGGAAGGCTCCAACGGATTTACTTAGATGAGACACCTGAGGATTGGGAAGGTCATTCTTTGGAAGTTTCCGCAATTCAGTTGATTGGGGTTAATGAAGCGATCGCTCCAGAGAAAGGGAAGGCGTTGATTGAACGAGCCAGAGTAAGCATTACGGATGCAAAAGCACTGCAAGACATTCTAGAATTGATAAGTACCATCTTCATTTACAAGTTCGGCAACCTGAACCACAAGGAGATTGAATCAATGCTCGGGTTAAGTGAACTAAAACGAACCAAGGTTTACCAAGAAGCCAAGCTTGAGGGGATACTCGAAGTGGTACCTGTGCTACTTGAAACAGGTTTGACGGTAGAACAGATTGCAACACGGTTAGGCTTAGATATCGCGACGGTCAATGAAGTGGCTCAACGACCTTCCATGCCAGCTAAGAAACAAAAAACGGTTACCCCAAGGCAGACCAGCAAGAGAACTAGGGGCAGAAAATCTTCTGATAAGTCTGATTAACTCAAGGATATTTTAGGATTAATGGCTTTTAGGAAGAATCACTGCCTTCTTTGGCAACGAGCCTATCAGCCTGTTAAAACCTTTTCACTCTTCCGATATTAAAGCTTCTAGTTTGATGAGTAAAGCTTGAGCTTGCTTCCATTTTTTGGGGTCTTCCCATAGCTTGGCTTGGATCACTCGGCGAGAGAGAGATTCAACGGTGGCTTTGGGAGAGGTTTTGTCTGACTCGGGCCGAAGGTCTTTAATTCGTTCCCGAATTTGGCTCAGGGAAAGGTCTTCTTTAATTGCTGACTGGAGCAAGACTTGACGTTGGGTTTCGTCCTTTATACGGGCGATCGTCTGAGCCTTCGTGTAGGCAAGTTCACCCTGGCGCAGAGCTTCTAGAACATTCCCTGGCAGATTCAGCAGTGGAAGTCGGTGATTTACGAAAGATTCCCAAGACATTAGTCCTAGACCTGTGAAGACGCTTTCGATCGCTTCGATTTCTGAGTTTCCAACAACGTTGTTGGAAGATTTTTTGCGCTCATATTGGAGGCGGTGCAAGAGGGGGGGGAGATCACTTATAGCTTGGTTAAGTTGAATGCTAAGCAATTGCAGGATGCCTTCAGTTTCTTCGACGGGGTTGAGGTCTTCCCGTTGTAAGTTTTCGACGAGGGCGAGTTGCAGGGCTTCGGTATCAGTCAGTTCCCGAATGATAACGGGGATTTCGTTTAGTTCAAGCTGTTGTGCCGCTCGGTAGCGCCGTTCTCCAGCAACAAGTTCATATTGACCAGGTTTACCCTCTACTGGACGCACTAGGACAGGTTCCAGGATGCCGTGTTCTTGAACAGATAGAACTAATTGTTTTAGCTTCTCTGGGTCAAAGTAGCGTCGAGGTTGTTGGGCAGGCAAGCCAATTGATGCAAGTGGCAGATTACGATCTCCTACTGCTTGTGTTTCAACCTGGTCGAGGCTGTCACGCAGTTTGCTTAGGCTACGCCTTGCCATAGTTCAATGCCTCCGTAAAAAGCTGTTCGTATTCTTCAGCAGCGACTTTGGCAGCTTCGCCTGACATATTAAAGACGGTCGCTGATTGACCGGGAGCATCAGCGATTGCTGTACGACGGTAAATAGTTGTTTCTAGTAATTTGATACCAGAAATGTCAGACAGGGCGGCTCTGGCTTCCCGCAGTAGAATACTACGTTTTTCAGCTTTGTTAAGGAAAATTGCAGCATGGGGTTGTCCCTTCCGCACCTTCTGGACATTGTGAACCAATCGCACAATTTTCTCGGTGCTTGCTAGATCGAGTTGAGCGGCTTGAACTGGAATCAATGCTAGGTCAACTGCTAACAAAATGGATTTGGTGGTTTCGCCCAAAACGCCGGGGGCATCAATAACGATCGCGTCGTATTGATCGGCAAGGTCAGTGGCAGTTTCAAACAACTCTTCAGGATCATCAATAACGCGGAACTCTAGGCTCATATTTCGTAGCCACTGGCTAGAGCTTTGCTGCGAGTCAGAGTCTAGGACCAGGGTGTTTTGCTTGCGATGATGACTCAACCAGTAGGCAAGATGAGCCGCTGTTGTGCTCTTGCCCACGCCTCCTTTCTGGTTGATCACTCCGATTAGCATCTGTTTTTGAGTGTAGGGATGCGATTTGAGTATAGCGGAGAGAGGTAATGACAAATCAATTTGAAGAGATGACTTTGGCAGAATGAAGCGGATCAGTAGCTTTAGTGAAAATTAACTACATGGTAAACTATGCCGCTTCTGTTACGGAATGACTTTCATCCCACGTGAGACCGTCAGCCTTGATTCCTCTTTGATGAATTCGCCAACGGTACCCGCTATTAAAACTAGGCCTAAATGCGCCCGCTGATCCAATTAGAGCAGATCACTATACTCCAGGCATTGATTGATCGCTAAGCAACTGTACAAATCAGCATAGCGAAAGCATTTGAAGATTTACCTGATGAAATGAATTAGCATCTCTGGACGTTTACATATCTCCTTGGAAAACTGAGCTTCATTAGTAATGAGATGATTGGGGTCATACACAACGAAAAGAACACGGCGATTATTATCGCCATACTTCGTTATGTCTTCTGCAACATCTCTAGTAATAGGGCGTTTATCAGACTTTTGTCGTACATATTTTAGTTCAATCCATAAGCGCATGGATTCAACAGACCAATCAGGTTTGGTGAAGGATGATGACCAGGACAAAAATGGAAACTCCCGCATCAAATCACTATCGTGACCAAGAAGAATACCATCGCAAATTTCTTGAAGGTGAGGTTCGTCTTTAGGTTTATGAGTTTGGCAGGCAGCTGGCAATCCAGCTTGGAGTAGAGAAATAATTCGTTCAGCATAGCGTCGCCAGGAGGATTCAAGGTGCTCCTGACCAAAAACCATTCTCAACATTGAGGTTGGTTCGAGTCTCCCACTCATCAAATTATCAATATAAAGACGCAGTTGCTCTTGCAAAACGCGCTGCACAGTTTCTCCATGACGCTTATGCATATCAACAATCTGCTGAGCGACTTCTCTAGATTTAGGTACTCCGCGTACTGCACGGCTCAGTTCCGTAGAGAAACGGGCAACCATTTCGTCATCACTCATCAAATTTAATTCGAGGGCATGGCGCACATAGTCCACTGCCATATTCTTCTCATAACCCTCTTTACGGGGACCTGCAAATACATCAACTTCGTAGTCTACTTCAAAGTCATTCTCCTCCTGCCCAGTAGCAAACATAGCAATTCTGCGATCGATACACTGGCTGCACGTTCCACAATGCCATTGAGTTCTCGGCTTAAACCTTTCATGGGCACAAGAACAACTGTGAGGAATTAGATGACTACCACCATTCTGAGCAATGACAGATACAACTTCTGCTTTTGTTTTGAACAAATAAGGGTTATCAACTTCAAAGGCTCTCTCAAGCACCAATGAGTACAATTTTTTGAACAAGTCTATAACACGCGGATGTGTTGTTCGGGATGCTCTAGCTCGCAGAACCTCATCAGCCACAGGAAAATTTAAGCTAACTACCCCGTTTTCAAAAAAACGTACTCCCTTCGCCTGCATGGATTGGGCTACAGCAGTCCCTAATGCTGAGTACAGGAATGACCGGGTACGTTGGGTTGACTCTCGTCCCAAATCTTCTTGCTTATTAATCCATACAGGAATGTGAAGAACCTGTACCGGGTAAGTCCTTCGTAGCTCTGCTACAAGTTTTTGCAAACGTTTACTTAAATTGGGAGCCGATCGATGGCTAACTAAAACAAGGTTCTCTCCTTTAGCAGCGGTTTCCACTGCTCCAGCAAGGGAGTCTAACCCTCCTGAGCACATTAAAACCCTTTCTACATTGGAAAAAGCCCAGTCTTCTTGATCGCTAAAATCTAGATACAGTTGTTGTTCTTGCTCCTGCTGAAGCAAACAGAACTCAAAACTATACTTATCATCAGAGAGAAAATCGAGAATCTGAACCAGTAGTTTTTGAATGTCAGATTGCTGCCAGAAGTCCAAATCGCGTACCCCAATCACAAACTGGAAGGTACGGCTCCATTTTTCAACGGAATTCTGTTTTGCCCAACCTTGTCCTCGTGGAGTAGCACAATCAGCAGAGTAAACGTAAGCAGCAATTTCGAGCAGATCTGTCAGCCGAGGTGACAGATGTTTCATGAAGACCTTTGCAACGTCCTCTAACTTGATATTGACGTTTGCAGAAGGTCCAGACACCATCAAATCTATAATCTGATGATCTGTAAGCCGAGCATCGCCGGATGGGAGAATCGCGCCATTGCATAAAAACAGACGGGGGGCTGTCATACTTCCCCCCGTTGTTGTTTCAGTTCTGCCTGTAGCTTCTTCAGCGCAACAGCCATGAAGCGCGAAGATTTATACAGATCAATTCCTTCTTGAAATTCTGTTTTTGAGTACCACTGTCCACAAAATTCATAGACGATACGGGCACTCTGCTCACAGTGGCGTTGTAATGCCTGATTAAATTTAGTGATGTCCCCGACTTGAGGGAGGCGATCGCCATCTAAATGAGCAGCAGTGACTCGGCTGAGGTAAAAATTAAGAAACCGAGCCATGAAGCGACCGAAAAAGACCTGCCCTAGCTGAGAGAAACCATTTTTTGTTGAAAGGCTGCGAATAACTGTTTGCAATTCATCGCGGCTACTATTGAGGAGAGATAGTTGTTCTACGCTTGCCAAGGCAGCGATCGCTTCCCCTGCTGCTTTTTGAGCTATTTCGCTAACATCGCTGGTACGTGAATGCTCAAGCAAATAGTCATCAATGACATTTTGAAATTCGGCAGTTAGGTCAAAAACAGTCGCATCCTCTTGAAGATGCACGCCCAGATTCTCTAACTGTGCTTGCCAATCTTCTAGACGAGCCGACAGCACAAGCTGAGTGAGCATGTAGAAGACATACTGCAAACCAATGTCCTCTATTGCCGCCTTCAGTCCATTTTGAGCCGCATCTAATGCTTGAATAGCAACATTCTCGATATCATCAGCTAATAGAACAGCACTACCGCCACCCGAACTCTTTTCACCAGCAATCAAAGAGACTACTGATTTCCACTTTTGGGTTTTAGGGATAGAGCCGAGGCGGGTGTGCCCCATGATTATGCTGCCTTTTAGATAGGTACTTTAAGTAGATTTATCATCATTCAAGCCTTGTTGAAGCCCTAATATCAAGTTCATCTAGAGGTTCTTCGATCGCTCCACTAATCCAGGTGCGATCAAACTGACTTGTGGTATTAGCTTTGATCTTGATTTGAATAGTCATGCTATCAGCCCGATCTGACAAGGTTTGCAAAACCTCAAAAAGTTGAAAGATTTTTGACTTATCAGTAATTGCCTCCAAGCTATAGCTACGAGCAGGTTGTTTCCCATCCACCACCGCAACCGTCACAGTACGTTCAACTGAGCTGCTTTCAGATTTGTATTCAACAGTCTGCTGATTATCGTTTGCCGTTTTAGGGATACTGCCAGGAACATCCAGAAAGCCATCTTGTCCTTCAGAGGAACTTGAGGCAGTGCCTTCTACGTCTGGCTGGTTGAAGTCATCTTTGGGCTGTAGAGCAGCACGAAATTGTTCAACCAATTGGGGAGTGAGTAGGTAGCCAGACAAATCTAATTCATCAGCAGGAATTGATCGCTGATAACTCAATAGATTCAAATTCTCAATTCTTGGGCTACCTGTGGAAGGAATAGTCACATAAGGAACATAGCCAATTAACCCTTGCTCAATCGCCTTTAGAACTGCCTGCTGAATGCTCTGTACATCTAGCATCTTAGGAAAATTAGGGAAGCGGAAAAAGAAACTGACCAGATCATCTCCTTTGATATAGCCAGTTTCAGAGGTTTCTAATCCAGAAAGTTGAACCAACTTAGCGGGACGGAGAGAATCAAAAACATGGCTCTTCAAGGCATCCAGTACCCGGTCTTGCAAATTCTGACTGGTATTAATCTGAGATTGAAGATCAAAGGTTTCTAGATAAATTGGCTTGGTGCCATCCGGACAGGGTAACGGAAGTAAGATGTAGTCGTAGAGACGGCGTAAGGCTGCGCTAATCTCATTGGCAGCGTCTTTTTCTTTCCCCGTTAACTCTTCAGCATCTTCAGGACTGAACTGGTATTTTTTCCGCTGCTCCAGTAGAGAGGCGATCGCCAGAGCAACTCTGGCACCTTTTCTAGCTTTATCTAACTGAACTTTATTGGGAACCACAAACGCCAAAGCGTTTTTATAATCGCGCTTGTCATTTCCCCGATACTCTAGCCAATTCAAAGCTTCTTCCAAAGCAGTTTCTCGGCTTTTTTCTGCCCATTCAGGGCTAAGATAGACAACGGTAAATTGAGAAACATGATCGGAGACGGCAAAAGAATCCTTAGCCCAGAGAGAAACCTTACCACCGCGAAACCCTTGCAGCAGCTTGTTCAATTCTGTGCGGATTTTTTCCAGAACATACTCTCCAGCAATTTTGCCCTCCTCGTCAGCAATCAGCTTATTCAGGTTTGGTTTGGTTTCAAAGCGGTAGCGTTTAGCAACATAGTGGAGGTAGAGTAAGTTTTCCCGCAGATCACTGAGGGTTGCAGTAATGATATTGCGATCGAGTCCTGGCGTAAGGCAAGATGCGGTGATCTCTTGTTCTAAGACACCTCGATCTTCGCCGCTACGGGCACCAAAGGAATACATCAACACAGCCGAGGCAAGGCGTGTGCCAACTTTGAGATGACTGAGTGCCGGAGAATCTTGAGCGATTCGATTGTCTACGGTTTTAACCTTGGCTTTCCTACCAATTAAATCAGCTTCAATGACTGAGTTATATCGTTCACGCTCCCCAACCTGTGTGAAGAACGCCCCTCTCACTGCCTCATTGTGAAAAAGTACATCACCTGGGCTGATGAGCAAGAACGTATGCTCTTCTTTCCAGAGGGAGTAAACGACACTAGCCAGAAATTGGAGCGCACCACGAGTCCGCTGATAACTGGGCAATGTTCCCCAGCGGTGATACATCAAATCCAGCAAATCAGGATGGAACGGGTAACTAAGTTGAATTCGTTCTGCCAGGAGAGCTGCTTGCTGCTCCACTTCTTGTCTACCGCGATCGGTTTCGACATAGCTTTCGCGGAATTTGCGGAATAGGTCAGCTTGTTGGTTCGCAATTTCTTGAATGGTGGCAGGATCGCCAATGCTCTGAAACAACCGACGTTGGACAACCTTCATCACCTCGTCGCCGGAGACAGGCTCTTTCTTGGCATCATTGCGCGAAACTAATTTATCCAGAGTACCGAGCAGACCTTCATTGCCCACAGCTTCCTGTACACTTGCCTGGAGAGAGTAAACCAGAACGGTTCTGGGTAATTCCGCGACGACATCAGGCAGTTTTTTGATGAAGGTTAGCACCTGCTTACCGAGTGTAGAGTCCTTAACTTCCACACCTAAAGCGTTCTCAACGTAGTTGAGAAATTCATCTAGCAGAATCAGTGTCGGACGATCTCCAATAATTTTGCGCCATACGTCATTACCGGGGGCAACTCGTTGTTCATCGTCTGCCCGAATAACTTCATAGGCTTCCTTGCCACCCAGTTGCCAAGCCAAATAGCCCCAAGGGGTTAATATCTGTGGGCCGTCAGGAATCTGAGTTCCCTGAGTCGCACTAAAGTCATCGCCAATGAAGGTGGCAACATCTACAGTGCCGGGGTTCGGCAGTTTTGTAAAGTCTGGATGCTCTAATAAATCCTGGCGATTTTTAGTGATGTGGTAGAGGCTGATTAAGGCATGGGTTTTGCCGCCCCCAAAGGGAGTCCGCAGTTGCAGAACGCGATCGCCCGGTTCGCCACACAAACGCTGCACCACACTGGCCAGAAGACTCTTTAGTTCTGAGGTAAGGTAAGTGGCTGCAAAGAATTGACCAGCATAGCGATAAACGGGAGGACAAGTCGGGTCTTTTCGCACCACCGCCCCTAGTTTGGCAGCGTAAACGGAATTATCAAGTTTGCCATCCAGAATGTCTTGATGGGGAATGGCAACTTGAGCCCAGGGTTTGAGTTGGTATGCGCTGCTCATAAGGTGTGTGGAGGTAAACGATGGGGATATGGTTAGCTAACGCCGACCAGCTCAGAGTTTGGTTGGAGAGTGGAAACTAGAATGCCGAGAATTTTGTTGATTTCTTTGATGTAGTAGTCGCTGACATCAATAAAGGCAGTTTGTCCTTCGAGCTTGAGGAATTTCCAATCGGTGCCCGTGGTAACGGCTCCATAGACTGGATCGGTTGGGTTTTTCTCGTGCTCATTAAACAACCGAGCCGCAATCATGGTGGCGATGCATTGCCCTAAGCCACTGGGAATGCTCTCGTTTTTGGCTTCCACGATCGTCAGCACTGGGCTAGTGATGTAGTACTGTTCGGTGGAACGGCTCAAGATGAAGTCGCAGCGTCCTTCTAAGCCTTGGGCTGGATCGACTTCAAAGGTACTGCCGGAAAAGACTGAAATTTGGTTGTGAAGCAGTCGTCGGACTTCGATCAAGATGGGCATGACCAGCAATTCAGACCGCGCTTTTTCAGTGTTGATCGCACTGGCAAGGGGTAGTTGATCTTTGAGGGTGAGGGTCAGCAATTCACTGGGGGCGATCGCCTGGGTTTCGGCAAACAAATCTTGGGTTTCGTTGGTAACGATCCCGAAGTCTGCTTTAACTTTACTGAGGGTGAAATTGCTGTATGCCATTGGTGTTCTCCCTGCTCCTGCTTTAGCGGCTTTGAGTGAATAAGTTGTCTTCGACCAGTCTCTTCCAGGATGCTAACAAGGTATCAATGGCAGCTTGCTCTTTCGTGCGCTGGGCTGTCGTAGTTTCCTGCCCGGGTTCTGGGGTGAGGGCGCGACCAGCAAGGGCTTGAGCGACCAGGCGTAACTGGGTTGCATCCGGTTGGGCAAGGCTGAGGAGCATGGGAATCTCTGATGGCTTGTGGTCTGCCAGCCAGAGGAGGCGATGCAGCACGTCGATGAGCGTTGGAGCAGCCCCAATTCCCTGCGGTGTGACGTTGAAGGTTTGCCGCCCTTCTGTGCGCTGAATGCCTAAACCCTCAAAAGCACCTCGATCGCTGTAGTCGTTGAGTTGAATGGTGCTTTTAACTTTTTTGACGAGTGCCAGCTTGCTATCGGTCAGCCCGCCCACGCCGTCGAGTTCGACCCCGACCCCTTTAGCGAGGGTGTTGGCTTCGTCAAACTCAACTGCCAGTTCTCCATACTCGTAGCGACCCATGATGTAGTACTGGGTGGGTTTGTCTACCAGGCTCACGCCACGTCTGTCGCACTGCATGACACTGGTAAGAACGGCTTCGACAACTTCTTTTTGCACTTCGCTTAAAAAGGAGTTCGCGTCAAGCTCGTCACCGTTAGGCAATTCGACCCGTTCGTATTGGGTGTAGGCGCGGAGTCCGGCACCAATGCAGGCAATCACTAAATCGGCTCCGCTTACACCTTCTGCCATCAGGGTTGTGACTCGTTCGCGGACGATTTGCGAGAGTTCTGGTTTTACGTCTGTTGCATAGTCACCAACAGGTCCATCTTTACGCTTACGGGCAACCAGGAAAATGCTAGAAGCGAGTGCGGCTGAGTTGGTAGCGCGAAGGCGAGTGCCCATTTCAGTATCAAGAGGCCATGCTTCGGTAATAGTAAAACCAGCACGCCGGAGGGAATCAATTAAGGTTGACCAGCCTGCTGTCGTTTTATGGGCATACACTACAACCATCATGCCCTCTGCCTTTAGCACTCTACTTCCCTCGCAGAATGCCTGGTGCATCATATCTTCGTAAGCCTTTGCCGCCTTCTTTTTGTCTCTATCGTGGCGGATCGGTTCCATGATGGCTTCATTCTTTTTGGGTGTAAGTTGTCCTGAAAGATGCTCTGGGTAGAGATGCCCAATAGATCGCTTCAGCCAGATGTAAAAGAAATCAGACAAATCAGCGTATGGAACGGAATCAAAGTAGGGCGGATCGGTGATGACTGCATCCAGTGATTCAGACTCTATCGGTAAAGCCATTGATGAGCCACGCTTGCAAATTGCTGGCTCTCCACAGTTGGCTTCCTGTTTAATGACATTTAGAATCCAGGGGAGGGAATTACTTGCGCTTCCAGAAGTGATGCCAGTAGGACATCCTTCTGCAAAATCCCATAGCATTGGTAAGGCTTGCCTAACAAATGTGTGGTTAACTCCACTGGCTGTAGGATTTGGGTCATAGGTACATAAGGTACTGGCTCGATCGGCAACCCTGTTGAGCATTAAGCCAAGATAAGTAGTGATCGCCTTTCCAAGCTCTTCTTCATATCCCTTTTGCTCCATTTTCTGATGCGCCAACCTGACCCACTTCGCAAATGTCATTAGTGCCAACAGTTGCCGAGAAGTAAATAAATCAGCCCATTTTAGAAGTCCATAGGGTTGCACTCGAAATCCGAGTGTTCCATATTCTGGTAAAGGCTCTGCTGGGATCGTTAGTTTTGTCTCTTCACAAAGCTTGCTTAGCCGCTCTTGTAACTGACTTTCATTTGGAATATAGCTATCAAACTGTTTGCCGGCTAAGTAAGTTTTTCCTTTCTCCCCTGTGGTTGTACAAACGAGCGCCATTGGTTGTTGATTGATACGACCTGCAACCCCTTCCTTTTTGATGTATTTAACATCCAAGGTTGCGCCGCAATGTCGGCAGGTTGAATTGCCTCGTGAACTACCCGCAGCAGGATCAAACCCCAATCCCCTCTCAGTCTTCGATTCCACTACATCAAACTCAACCCGTTTCGTTTCATGATTCGGGATGGTTTTGAGGGCAACATACTTGTCTTTCTTCTTACACAACCATGTTTGCCGAACCAATGGTACTTGTGCCCCACAAGCCGGATTGGGGCACTTTACCGTTCGCGTCCATAAATAAGCTACCGAGGTCAGTTCATTAGCAAGCTTCAATTGCTTCGGCTTCCCAGAAACCAGCAAACTTAACTGCTCAGACTGTTTTCCTGCCACTTCACCTACCTTGATCGGTGGGTACAGATCGCCAATCTCCTCCCGCACCTGCTCAATCACCCAGTTGCCCCACTTCTCCACCTCATCCGCCAGCTTCTTGCCATACTTCTGTGGGTAAACCAGGGTACAAAGCTGGATGATGTGCGCCACCGGATTCAGGTCAACCGCATAGGTCTCACACCCCAACCGTAGTGACTCCAAGGGGATTGCCCCACCCCCAGCAAACATATCCAGTACCTTGGGCGGTGGCACATCTTTCAAGGGCGTATCAGAAGGCAAACCCAGACGATCCCTCTGTGCCTCTAAAATCTGCCGTCGCGCCTTCTTAAGGGTGTCTTCGCCCGCTTCCCACTTGCACAGGTCAATCATTGCCTTGCTCAAAGCCGTTCGCTTCTGGCTCGTTTCTGGTGCTGCGACCAATGCGGCAAACACTGCTGCCCTTGCCGCTACCAGGGGTCGTCGCGCCCACCACAAATGCAATGTGGAAATATGACCCTTGCGGATCGACTTTTCCCGTGCCGCTTGCACAGAAATCTCACGAATGGGAATAAAGTCTTCAATGAGGCGACGATCCTCTCTCAGAGGCATGTTACGAGCGTTGGTCATAGTGTTCATTGCCAGCTAACGCACAGACTTCAAAGCGGTTCAAAATTCGTTTCCTTGCTTTCGGTCCCTTCCCAGCAGCACGAATAGCGGCAGAGGGGAGGTGCCCTTCAGGAGCCTGCAAGCTATAACGTCGATTGCCTCCAGGTTGCCAGACCTGGTTGATGCGCCAGCCCACGCGATCGCCAAAGCGATTCCAATCCGCTTCTACCGCTTGTAATAGCTTGACCTGCACGCTAAACCCAAACCGACCCTCAGAATAGTGAACCCATAGCTGGTCGATCGCCTGCAAAGCCTCACAGTCAAACGTGTCGATCGCTGGACCCGGCAAATAATCAACCCGCCCAATCACCTGCAACAGCACCTCTCTGGTCTCCAGATCAGCGTCTTGCCACTGCCCCTGGCTTAAGAAGGCCTCAAGTTTGCGATAGTCTGCCCCGACAGCTGTGCCCAGAGACTCAACCTGAGTTGGGGATGACTCCTGGTAAAACTGCTGTTCAACTTGGGACAAAACTTCGGTGGGCAGATGCTTGAAAAACCAATCTCTGGCAGTGCCAAGCCCCTGATCAAAATAGATACTGGCTAAGAGGGCTTCTACGCCATCAGTCAAGTTTTTAGGACCCACCATGCCAACATGGCGGATGAATTTTTCTAGCCCAAGCCCATCGGCAATGACCTCCAGAAGGGGATCATTCACTAATTTGTCCCGGCTAACTGACAGTGTGCCTCGATCCCGTCTGCCTCGGCGCTGGTAGAGATATTCGAGCACAATAAAATCCAGCAACGCATCGCCCAACAATGCCAGTCCTTCATTATGGTCTTCAGGCTTTGGACCTGCTACAGCATAAGAACGTTCTGTAATCGCTGTTTGAAGCAAAGCTTTATCAGAGAATGTGTAGTCGATCGCCGTCTCTACCGCTTCCAGATTGCTCGTTGGTCGATTGCGGTCAATCGCTTGCTGGCGCTTTGGCTGAGGCTGAGAGACATTCAAAAAATGGCTAGCATACCAGTTCTGAGCAATCTCCAACCCCTGGTCAAGATAGACGGCTGCCAAAAGAGCTTCAAAGGCATTAGTAATCTCTTTCTGACTGATTTGGTTGTCTTCGCTTGTGACTCTAATCAGTTCACTGAGCCGAATTTTGGCTGCAAGCTGCTCCAGATGGGTGTCCATCACCAAGCGATCGCGCTCACTTGAGAGAAAGCCTTTGCCCAATTGATTCCCATACATCCCATAGAGAGACTCAAGCACAATCAAGTCAAGCAGTGCATCGCCAAAGACGGCAAGCCATTCGTTGTGAGCTTCGGGAGTCCCTAGATAACGGGCATACGTTGGGCGCGTTAGAGCCTGCCAAAGCAACGCTTGGTTGTGGAAGGACAACCCGATCGCTGACTCAATTGCTGTAACATCACTCATACCATTGCCTCTTTTACTTAGTCAGTGAACCGGGTTTCAATACATCTTTCTCTGCGGTGCGGGTAATCGCATCAGCAGGCACTAAGTAACGAGTGACTTGCTTAATTTCTTTAGCGTCACCGACCAGAACCTTCGCTGGATTTTGGATCTTCAACAGCTTTGGCTCGCTGGTTTTGCAACCCCAAACTACATAGAGCCAATAGGACTCTCCCAACTGCTGTGCTTTTCGCCACTCATTGGAAGTCAGTGAGACCTCCTCATTCGCTTGTGCCCGTCCTTTCACCTCAATCCGCCGCACGGGGGCTATACCAGTCTCCAGGTCAATGGGTCCCAGACTACGAATGTCAAACCCACTACCATCCCGGTTTTGGCTCACATCTTTTGGCTCCCAGCCCCTCTGCTGCTCATACTCCATGACATACCGCATGGCAAAGGCTTCGACTTCCGGATCATTCTTCATCCCTGGCATTGCTGCCACTAAGGCTGGAGCCGGGTGAACGATCGCACAGCCCAAGTAGGCAACCCGCCCAAAGCTGACGATTTTGAGGTAATCCAATTCACTCTGCTTGGCTCTGTAACGTTCCTTGAGGTCTTTCACGCGCTTTTGAGCACTGTCTCGTGCCACGCGATAGGTTTCATCCCCTGCTGCTACCTTTGCTGCTAGCTTCATTTGCGTAGATTGACCGTCCCGAATGGCAGCATCCATCGCTTTCTCCAGATAGTCCTGCCGAATGTCTAGCTCACGCTGTCGCTGCTGCTGCTCCTGCTTTACCATTGGCACCTGAATCTTGACCTTCAGCCACTTCTCAAGGCGCTCTTGCTCCTGAGGTGCAGGAGCGGTGAGGGCTTGGGAACCGGGAGGAATCGCGTCAGCATTAGCAGGGGCAAGATCATGGAGACAGTCGGGGGAGATTAAGACCAATTCGCCTGCTGCCTTTTCCAAAACCGCGCACAAAGTGGCTTTCAATACCGCTGCCTGTCCTGTTCTTTGTTGCCCAGCCACCTGAAGCTCAAAGAAGTAGATCCGGTAAGGCTCATCGGCATCCGCATCTAAAAAGAGGGCAGACCCAGTGCAGATGGCATTATCCAGTTCAACATCTAATCGCTCGGCGATCGCTGCAAACAACGGATGACCTGGCGATAACAGCTCAGCATCCTGGTGATTGGGGTTAGCCATTTGTTCCTTATAGAAGGAAAGCTTCGGATAATTCTTATCGACCGTACCCAAGCGCCGCACTGCTTCTAGATTGTTAGAGCGAAATTCCTCTTTGACATAGGGCACTCGCCATAGCCCATCGGCTCGGACTTCTAAATTGACACTTAGAAACTCACACGATCGCTTGAAGAACTCCTCGATATAGCGGGGCATCAGCCGCTGCTCTTCCGAGCGAAAGTCCTGGGTCTGGGTACGTCGAATTTGAGACAGGTCAACGTGACTTGTCGCTAACGCCAGACCGGTTGCTTGCTCCAGTGCTTCTAAACGGTGAGGATCAAGTTGCTCCAGTTGCTCTAGGGCGTTTTCTTCAGAAGCCTTGCTATAGGTCGCATCCTTCACCATGTCCTCAAAACGAATATCGTTGAGTTGCAGAAGCTGACCGACCACATCAAAGACGCGATCGCCCATTGCCTTCCGAATCTCCTCCAGCTTAGTCAACAGCTTTTCCAGTACCCGACCTTCTACCGTATTGATCGCCACAAAATTGAAGATGTAAACATCCTGAGTCTGACCAATGCGGTGAATGCGCCCCATGCGTTGCTCTAGTCGGTTGGGGTTCCAGGGAATGTCGTAGTTGATCATCAACCGACAGAACTGAAGATTGATGCCCTCCCCGGCTGCTTCTGTTGCCAGACAAATCTGGCTGTTGAGCTGAAAATTCTTCTGAGCTTGCTTACGAGCCAGCGGGTTCATACCACCATGAATCTGACAGGTGGTATAACCCCAAGCCTCTAAACTCTGCTTCAGGTAAGCCAGGGTGTCCCGATGTTCGGTAAAAAGCAGCAGCTTTCCCCGACCGTTTTGAAGTTCTGAGAAAAGCGATCCTTTCAAGCACTCCTTTAACTGGTTCAGCTTCATCTCAGTACCAGCGGCAATCGTTTGCTCAGCCAGCTTGACCAAGCGCTCCAGTTCATGCAGCTCATCGCGGATTTGCTCCAACCGCTCTGCCGTTGTAGACTCGATCGCTAAACTCTCTTGCTCGTCCTCTTCGTAGTCGTCGCTTTCTTTCTCCAAATCGACTGGTTTACTGAGATTAAGCAAGCGAGCGTGCTGCTCTTCTGGAGACAGCCCCTTTAACTCCTCCAACAAATCAGCAAACCGTTGTCGCCGTCGTTTTAACGAACTGAAAATAGCATTCAGACTACTCGCCAAACGGCGTTGTAAGACGGTGCGCGCTAAAGCAACGGCTGCCTGTTTCCGTCCCTTGGTTTTCCCCAAGAACTTGTTGATGTACTTGGTGACTTCTTTGTAGAGATGCTCCTCCTGTGGTGAAAGCTCAAAGGGAACGGTTTGGGCAAACCGTTCCTTGAACAGCTTCCGCCCATCAAAATCTTTGAGTTCCTCCTTGATACGTCGGAGAAACCAGGGGCTATTCTCCATCCGTAACATTTCTGGGTTGATTTGATCAGAGACAAACTGTTCAGGGTCCAGCAGCCGCAGAAAGTTATGGAATTGGTCTACATTTCCCTGATGTGGTGTAGCCGTGAGCAGCAGAATGCGTTCGCAGTTTTTGGATAAGGCCTCAACTAGCTCATACCGTCCAGTGCGCCTTAAATCATCTCCCTGGGTCCGAGCAGAGCACTTGTGCGCCTCATCAAC
The DNA here is from genome assembly GCF_014695795.1 of Phormidium sp. FACHB-592. NCBI lineage: Bacteria > Bacillati > Cyanobacteriota > Cyanophyceae > Oscillatoriales > Oscillatoriaceae > Phormidium > Phormidium sp. FACHB-592. The sequence continues at coordinate 22,533 of NZ_JACJOZ010000028.1, read as the reverse complement.
AATTACCAAATCCCAATCCACTTGAAGAATGCCAGGCGTAATATCATCTCGTTTGGCAAAATCAATGGAGGCAACGCACTGGCGAAAGCGCTCCCAGGGATTACCCGCTAGCTGTCCCTTCGCCAGCGTGGAGTTAATCACCTCAAACGTTTCAGAAAACTTGCTCTTCAGCTCGTCTTGCCACTGCAAGGTTAGAGGGGCAGGAGCCAGAATCAACACCCGATCAATGGCTCCCCTCAGCTTCAACTCCTTAAGAAGCAACCCTGCCATAATGGTTTTGCCCGCACCTGGATCGTCTGCCAGCAGAAACCTGAGTCGTACCTGCGGCAAAATCCGCTCATAAACAGCCTCTAGCTGGTGCGGCAGAGGACGAACTCCGCTTAGACTGACTGCAAAGTGAGGATCGTAGGCAAAGGCCAACTTGATCCGTGCTGATTCAATAAAAAGGAAAAACTGATTGCCATCGACTGGAGCGGCTGAAGCTTGGCTCTGTGTGCTTAAAATTTCCTCAACTTCAGTAGTGCCGATGTACGCGTCCCTCAGATCACCTTGCTGAGTACGAACTCTAAGAAGAACAATATCTTCGACGATGCTGGCATCCTCAACAGTAACAGTCCCATTAAATTGTCCAGGGATGGAAATCCGTTTGCCAACCAGTTGTGCTTCCATCAGTTAAGCTTGCGTCTCTGAAAAATACTTCTTTGTCAAAGGCTGAACCCGATCCCCTTGGGCACTCAATAACTGCTCAATCTGCTTCAGTGCGAGACGTGATGGCTTCATCCGCCCACGCTCCCAACGATTGACCGTGTTATATGTGACCCCTAATGCCGCCGCGAATTGCTCTTGGGTCAGCTCTGTTAGAAGTCGCAGCTCACGAATGAACTGACCGACTTCTGGTTGTTTGAGCATAGACGGCTTCGCAATCAACATTCAATCTTCGTTGCAACACACGTTATACTCCAGTGTTCCCAGGTTGAATGGAAACCCTGGGTGTTCGGCAGAGAGTTCATCCCGTTCTTATAGACTCTTCATTGAACTTTAACGGGGTGAGTCCGACCGCTGCTCTAAATAGACAAGCTGATCTGTCAAGCCTTACTCCGATCCATCCAAAAACGGAAGTAAGAGCTGATCACGCCACGCCTGCCGTTGTCGTTTTTTGGCTGTTTCTGACTGCCGCCTTACTTCTACCTGTTTCAACACCTCTTTGATGTAAGCAATGCCCTCCTCTTGGGTCATATTCCTGGTCTCTACCTGACTCAAAGCTCCGCTGGGAGAACTATTACACCCGATCGTCCATGGTTCTAAACTTTCCAAAGGGCTAGAAATCCCTTCAGGCAAGCTATTACACCCACTTTCACCCAATAAGTTTGTGTGATTGTTGGAGCCGGATGCCGTCCACGAGCAATCCGGCTCCACAGCACTCTGAAGCACGTCGATTGTTGCGTTTTGTAAATGTCTGGGATGCCACAGATCGCGATGACGATAGAGCGTTGTCCCACTCAAGCCATAGGTCACCAGCGCATCAAAGCGTGCGGTGATGCCTGACGGTAGCGCTGCCTTTTCTAATAAGTCAGTGACGGCTTGTTGAATCCTTGCTCTCGCTTCTGTTTGTTGTTGCTGGTTCCAACTGGACTCTGACTCGTCAGGACAATCGGGACTTAACGCTACGGGACGTTTGTCGGTGCCGTAGTGAAAGTAGTGGCTTTGCTCAACGGCGAGCCTCCAGTCTTGAGCACGCTTTTCCACCTCCTGCTGATGCTGGCACCAGTCGTGATAGCCAGGGAGGTTCTGGGCGATCGTGACGATGTCGTGCACCAAGGCATGGCCTTCTAACGGCTTGTCAGTATAGAGGACATGTCCAAAGATGTAAGAACGCATGGCAATGCGTCCGAGTAGCCGATTGGTTTGTCCCGGACCTGTCCAACCCTGCTCAATTTCAGCATTGAGGTCATTCAGGAACTTATCGGCTTTACCGGTGACACGAAACTGTCGCCGTCGCGCGGCTTTGAGAATCCGCTCCAGTGCTTTGGTATCGAGACTGTTGCGACCTTGAGCAAACTGCCAGTGCTGCACAAAGGTCTCCTGATTGCCCCAGAGCATCTGCAGGTCTTGATTCAGGAGATACGACCCCGCTTGCATCGGCAGCCGATGACCGTTGTAGAGACTGTGCTCGCCACTGGTGACGTAGGCTTTGCAGTTGGGAAAGACTTCGAGCTGTCCCGGTGCTAGTTTGAAGCCATTGTTTTCGAGCAGGGTGGAGACGGCCAGGGCGATCGCCCATGTCTTCTGCTCCGTATCAAAGGGGAAGTAGAGATGGAGACCACCGCTGTAGCTGGAAGTGCAGACCATGGCTTGCACCAGCCCTAAGACTTCTAAGGCTGCGACCAGCCGTCGCCAGGCGAAGCGATCACGCGTGGGGTGGTAGGCACTGCTCTTGTCCACATCGAGAACACAGTAGCGGGTGGTGGGACCAAAGCGGACACCGTAGAGCATGGCTCCCTGTTGGAGCAGGCGATCGGACAGGGGATAACGGCTCTCGGTTTGCCAGTCGGGTCGTTCGTCGGGATGGGGATGCTCGGCCCAGAGATAGTCATAACGGTGGGGCCAGAGCGCGAGGAAGGGATCATCACCTTCCTGCACAGAGGGAAAGGTACGGGAGGGGGCTAACGACATAGGCTGCCCTCCCTCAAGACACAAAAAATTCGATGCACAGTGTAACTCCCTATAGCTGGACTAACAGCAGATAGGCAGCCATGCCAAAACGAGAACAATCCATCAAAAAGGTTGCACCTTTTGACAAATTGCCACTAAAATTGGCATAGCAAAGCTAGTGACCTAACATCCGCCCGCCAAAGCATTAGTTAGAGTCCCTGCTCCTATCCTTCAAATCAAATAACAAGCCTTTCGACCCCTTCTGTTTCGCTGCAGTGGGGGTTTTTGGCTTCTAGGGTTACCTAGAACATGACGGTCACTCCTCTCGCTGCAAACGTGGAAACTTGTGATTCACCCGTTGCTCTCACTGTGATGGGAGCTTTGCTGTGGTGAAGTATCAATGATCTAACTGCGGCTCCTGCCCGCTGGCAAAGTTTTTCAGAAACTGCTCCTAGCTTCTGGGGCAGCCTCTGAGGACCAAGCTCATCTGCATCAGCGTGCTGAGTGACCTGCATCAGTTTTTCACTACCAGGTTGTTCACCACCGCAATCAACGCCGCAATATTCTCAGACTGGCTCTGAGCCGTAATTTGCTGGCTATTGACGACTTGAGAAAGCAAGTCAATTTTATCGCCCAACTTGTTCACGTTGGCGGTTAGCTTCGTCTGTTCAGCAACGAGCTCCTTCATCGACTCATCGATCTTCAGTAAGTTCATCTGATGCTGAGCGGCAAAATCGGTCAAAGTTTCGAGCGTAATCGTCAATGAGTCTCTTGCCATTAGTTCTTACCTGTCTGCTGTTCTGATGGGATTTGACCTTGTCTCTTTGCTTCTTCAACGGCACGCTCAATGAGCAGAACCACTTGAGCAGACATTGATCGTCGCTCAACCTTGCATAAGGTTTCAAATTCCTGCTTAAGATCTGACGGAATCAGAACCGATAGCCGCTCATTGTCTGCCATTTCTTGCAGTTCCATTGGGTCATCCCACATTTTTACACCTCATTCACGATGTTGAAGCTGATCGCTTATGAGTAATTTATAGCCTCTATTGTGCTTTTATGTGTAAAAAATATTATTTAATGTGTTACAAATGGGTTCATTGATGGAACGCGATGGGAACTGGACTGGAACACGCACGGAACAAAGTCATCGTGTTCCTCGCCCATGCCAGGTTGTTCCAACTGTGCCATACCCGTTCCAGTAAGCCTTTAAGGGGGAGCATGAAGACATCACTCACTAAGTTCTGCCGTGACCACAATCTACCTAAGTCCACCGTTTATCGACGTGCTCAAGAATTGCAGATTGACACTAGCGAAGGACTGACACCTGACGCCTGTGTTCAGTTGCTGCATGAGTTTGATGTGATGCTGGAGCTACCAGAAGCAGAGCCAGTTGCAGTGGAAAAGCCAACTGTCACTGTCGAGATTGGCAACCATGTGATTGTTCTGTCTCAGCCCGAGCTACCGCAGACCTACAGCTTAGAATCGCTCCGACAAAGCGATGTTGTAGCGTTTGATGACCCGTTAGCGATCGCTGCTCAATTCTTGCAAACGGCTGATGCGTTGACCGAGGAAATGCAACGCGACATTCGAGTGCGAGAACACAAGCTGCAACAGACCCAGCAGGCGAAGGCTGCGATCGCCGAGAAAGCCAACGAATTCAAGCTGGAAGCACGTCTCTATCGTGAACGAACCGCGATGCTGGCCACAGCGCAAAGCCAGGAGACGCAAAGTCTACAGCAGTCGCTCACCACACTGCAAAACCTGGGAAAGCCTCCAGCGGACGCCTAATGCGCCTGCTGCTATCACTCATGCTCATAGTGCTCGCTTGGGCGCTCTTAAGAGCCGACACACCGATGGCTGACCCTAGCCCTTCGACAACAGAAGCCAGCGCTCACCGTCCAAAGTAAACCGCTGGCTCTGGACTCCCAACCTTCCCATTAGGAGTAACTTCAATTATGACAAACCCGATACCCGGTGAAGGGCCGTTTTTCACCCTTAACCCGGTGCCACCGCCTCAGCCGTCAGCCGCTCGGAGTTGGGGCTTACCGCTGGCTCTGGGACTGCTGGCGATTCCACTGCTCATGTTCGGCTTCGGCTTCTCGCAACAGCAGCTACCAGACACAACCAGCCCTACCGTTATTCCTTCCGTCTCACCGTTGCCGACCCCGTCATTAGCATCCCGGCAGGATGCGACCACACCACAGTCAGAAGCCTCTGTTACACCGCCCTTAGTACCTTCATCGGTGGCAACACCTTTACCGCTGGCAGCACCGTCTAGCGATCCGGCCACTTTCCCGATCACCCGCATTCAGAGCCTTGGCGTGGCCGCCAACTTCCGCGCCGCCCCCGGCTTGCAGAGCCAGGTCTTAGGCGTGCTGCTGCATAGTGACTTAGTAGAACTGACCCCGGATCGCCGCGTGCAGCAAGACGGCGTAGTGTGGGTGCCTGTCCGGTGGCGGGGTCAGTCTGGCTGGCTAGCCAGCAACTTCCTTGGAGACTCCACCCATGCCCAACCCTAAAGCTTTACCCCCAGTTGCACCCGCAAAGCTCGCCGTCTGGGCGGACCAAGCAGGCACGCCCTATCTGGTGCAACAGCAACCGGACGGCAGTACCACCTTTACCCCCTTGGAAACGGCGTTGGCGCAAGCACAAACACCCACTACTCCTGAGCGCGTCACGAACTACCGTGATCCGCTTAACACGTTGCTGCTCGGCATTGCTGTGGTGCTGGGGTTTGTCTTGGGTGGTTATTTGTTGGGCTTTTTCGCCGGTGCCGCTGGTCAGCGCGTCGTCATCGTCCCCCGTTCACCTCTCTGCGACACCCACCGCAGCAGTTTCCTGTTCTGGTCTTCTGAAACTAAGGAGTGCCACTAATGTCCGCACCGAGAGCTAAAGGCTACAGCAGCAGCCCCAAAGGTATTCAATCTCATGTTCTGCCTCATGCAGGCGCACTGACCGAACGGGCGACCCGCTACTTCGGTATCAACCTGGCACGGCTGCCCCAAATGAGCGACCACGAGCTCGCTCTCTTTGCCGATCGCGCCACTGCCATGACCCGCCTCAAAGAGATTCTACCGATCCTCGAAAAGCACTTCACCACACTGATTGAAGGGCAAGTCGAGTACGAGCAGTTTGTCCAGCGCGTCTTAAAGCAAGTTGAGAAAGGCTCCAAGCAAATCGACAAGAGCCTACTCGATGCGTGGCTTCTGAGCAAAGGCTACGACAAGCATCTGCAACTGCTGAACCAGAAGGCCGGGCACGGGATGCAAAAGCTGGAAGCCGAATACCGCTCCGAGTATGACCTGAACCGTCTGGACTTCCAGAGTGCGATCAAACTGATTCACCTGCGGCATCAAAACCGCGCCAAAGCGATCGGTGAGAAAGTCCCTCAAGCGCAGCGTCAACTGCAAGTGCAGGAAGCCTTACGGCGGCAGGCAGAAACCCGCAAAGAACTACTGACCTACGGCACCGCTGGCAAGCCTGGCAAAGGCTTTTGGCATGGTGTCAAAGACTTCTTTCGAGTGTGAGGTTGAGCCATGTTTGACCCCTACGATTCACCGCTGCTGCTGCCACCGTCCGACGGCTACTACGAGCCGGAGGCAGCACCAGAACCAGACCGCATCGATTACGCCCTCGAAGGCATCAGCCGCTTCATGGGGCTGTTTGCCTTGGGCATCACCGTCACCTTGATGGCCCGCTGGATAACAGCGCTGCTGCCCTTTTATTGGATTGGGGCGATCGCCTGCCTTCTCTCTCTGACACTCCCTGCCTACCTGTCTCGCAGTGCCCGGTTGTTAGCCATCGCGATCACCCTGGTTGTCGCCATCTTCACGGGCTGGTTTGACCAGCTTGCCCACACCAGTCAACAGGTACAACAGCAAGTGCAGCAACAGGTGCAGGAGGTTTTGCGGTGAAAGACCCTTATCTAACGCAGATTCTGGGGCTGCTGGCTGCTGGCATGACTAGTACCGCACTCGCGGTCAGCGGCTATCTGCACCAACCGGAGACGTTCCGCTTTCTGGGCACGCAGCTCACCTATCAGGCAGCCTATCGTAAAATTCCGCTGTCCTTAGTCGGCACTGGGCTGTGTGTGTCCGCCTGGTTGCTCACCCAGACGCGACGCGATTACCGTCGCCAGTATGAAGAGTGGGAGCGTCAAACGCTATTGAAGCAAGGTCAGCTGCAGTCGATCGCCCATCATGCCGAACTGGAAGGCTACCAACAGGTGGCGCAGCTACAGGCAGCCGAACGGCTCTACCCCCAGATGGCACCCTATCGACCATTTAATTGAGAAAACAACGTAAGAGTGCTTCTGAGAAGGTCTTCTACGTTGTTTTACTACTAAAACAACGTAGACTCTTGACAGTAGGCTTGAGGAGCTTCCAGGCGGGCATTGGGATGAGACGCTTAATGCTAGAAGTAATCAAAAGGTTTAATTGCTTCATCTTTTTTTGCTTTCATGTTCTCTTGTTTCGCATAAATGCTGATGAAAGTAAGAGTAGATGGATGTAGTAACGACTAAAAAAAGAGGCTAGAAATTAGCAGGCTACAGCTAAAATTAGCAGGTGCTTGTTTACCTTCTAGAATTAAAAACTAAGGCTAAAAAAGGTCATTTAGGTTCAACCTTCAGTCAGGCCAAAGCAGCTTGCTCACCGCGGCGAAAGCATGCGGTTAGCAACACTATAGGGAGTGGTTGGGAGCGATGAGGCTGCCTGAAGAAAGATGTGTGGTCTCTATCGACACTGTAGACATGCCGCTTTAGGCAGCGATCTGTCGCACTGATGCCTGTTTGCTGAGAACACATCACGGCCCTGGGCACTGGTTCTTGTTGCCCTGCTGCCATGAGACTTTATAGCCCTGCATCCCTTGCACCAATACGCTGGCTATGGCAGGACCAGTGGGAGTCGCAGTAGTCCTCAACTCTGATGTGTGAGCGAGGGCGGGTCTAGCGATCGTGTTGTCTCCAGCCTCAGATGAGTGTCGGCAACAAAGTCTGGGCATCCTGAAGCAGAGCCTTAAGCCGCGAGAAGACTTCACCATGGGACTGTGCCTGACACCCGCTTGCCAACAGCCTGTTTCAAAGCCAGGGCATACTCTTTGCCTGGACTGTTGGAGAAGTGCGCGTCAGGTAGACCCGATCACTCCCAGCAGTAGCAAGGTTCCGGCAGCCCCAAAACAGTTGTCTGCGACGTGCTTGAGTGAACACTTCAACCTGCGGTTTACAAGGTCAATCCCTACGTTGGAACAGCGGAACAGGAGCGATCGGCTACGATAGAGCAGTGATGTGCCGCCGCTTAACTACGCCGTTAGATTGCAGAGATGATTTGGAGTCGTAGATGGGGGAAAACGAGCTAAAGCGAGTCATCCAAATCTCCGTTCATGTATACGAAAACGGTAAGCGAATTGTGGATGATACATTTGGTACAGTAGTCTTTAAAGGTAAAGAATTACAGCGATCTGAAATGTGGGAAAATATGGTTCAAAATACGTTGTATTAAAAGTGCCTAACAACAGCACTGTACCGGAACGCCCAATATAGCCGGTTGAGTTGCAAAGGTTATTTGCGTCCGGTGAGCGCAACCGTTATCCCACAAAGCCCATGCCCAACTCGGAAGCCGTCAAATTGCAGATCCGCTCGGCGTTCGCGAGCGTCGAGTTCCCGGGCGATTGGTGCCTACGCGGCAGCAACGAAGGTGACGAGCCATTTCGGCTTGAGCAGGAGTTCAAAGGCAAGACCGATTGGCAAGCGCTCGACCCAGCCTTCATTGATCGCGCGCCGGGTGGATATGGGTCTGCCCTCAGCTTCTTCTCAGACGAAGCTTTTCGGTTCTATCTGCCGGCGTACCTGATCGCGGATATTGACGGCAAGCTGGACAGGCATGACCCCGTTTTCCACCTGACGCACGGACTGACGGACAAAGGAAGAGGCAAACGCGTCAACCCGCGCCGTTACGGAGAACGGACGTGGTTCGACGAGCAGAGACACCAGTTCGCAGTGTTCGATCGTGAACAGGCGCGCGCGATCATGAGCTATTTGGAGCTGAAGCGCAAGACCGACAAGTTTCAACGCAACGAGATTAATCAGGCGATCGCAAATTACTGGTCGGGGCGCGCGGCAGCCAGTGCGGAATAACCACGTACTGCAACGGACCGGGCGGGCGGAACGATCCCTGTGACTGTAACGCGGCCCGGCGCCCGGCCGACCGTTGAATGCTGGTCTGTTAGATGGGGTTAAGATGCACCCGATGGTTGAGGAGCCTGTGCCAGGAAACTGGCAAGCACGGTTTTGTAGCAGAGGGTAGGGCAGCGATGTCCGACTCGACTGCAGCTCAACCCCATTTTAATTTTTCGACAGATGTTATTGGATTACTTCGGAGTATAGTTGAGCTGGTCCTTGAAGAACTACCTAGATGCTGCAGAGTTTAGAGAGTTCTTTTAGATATGCTGTGCTTTGGTGTGAGAAAACTTTATGAGCTGGAAAACATGGACGTATGGTGCAACTGCCTTTCTAGCTGTAGGTTTGACCATTGAGACTGTACTACCGCCTGGATTTGCCCTAAGCTCCTGCCAACGTAGTCTTGCTGATAATTCTGCTCCTCCTAACACTACGGCATCAAACAAAAGCAATAAAGCTATCAGCGATGCGGCTTCTGCACTTATGGTAGCCCTCAAAGACCCCAGTGAATCGGTGCGCTATAGTGCTGCTAAGGCTTTAGGGTCTATTGGTCAGGATGGTCAGGCTAAGGATGCCGTTCCAGTACTCACGATAGCCCTCAAAGACCCCAGTGAATCGGTACGCGCTATTGCTGCTCTTGCTTTAACATCGATTGGCGAGGATGCGAAAGCGGCCGTCCCTGCACTCATGACAGCCCTCAAAGACCCCAGTGAATTGGTGCGCGCTAACGCTGCTCTTGCTTTAAGTTTTATTGGCAAGGATGCGAAAGCGGCCGTCCCTGCACTTATGACAGTCCTCAAAGACCCCAGTGAATCGGTGCGCGCTAACGCTGCTGAGGCTTTAACATCGATTGGCGAGGATGCGAAAGCGGCCGTCCCTGCACTTATGGTAGCCCTCAAAGACCCTAGTGAATCGGTGCGCTATACTGCTGCTGCGGCTTTAACATCGATTGGCAAGGATGCGAAAGCTGCCGTCCCTGCACTTATGGTAGCCCTCAAAGACCCCAGTGAATCGGTGCGCGCTAACGCTGCTAAGGCTTTAGGGCTTATTGGCAAGGATGCGAAAGCGGCCGTCCCTGCACTTATGACAGTCCTCAAAGACTCCAGTGAATCGGTGCGCGCTATTGCTGCTCTTGCTTTAGGTTCGATTGGCAAAGATGCGAAAGCGGCCGTCCCTGCACTCACGATAGCCCTCAAAGACCCCAGTGGAGCGGTGCAATCTAGTGCTGCTCTTGCTTTAGAGTCTCTCCTTAAAGACCCCAGTGGAGCGGTGCAATCTAGTGCTGCTGCGGCTTTAGAGCCTTTCCTCAAAGAACCCAGCGAATCGGTGCCATTCAGTGATCCTACGGCTTCAACGTCTATTGGCAAGGATACAATTCCTGCACTCATGACAGCCCTCAAAGATCCCAGTGAATCGGTGCGCTCTGATGCTGCTCTTGCTTTAGGTTCTCTTGGTCCGGATGCGAAAGCGGCAATTCCTGCACTGATGACTACAGCCCTTAAAGACCCCAGTGAATGGGTGCAATCCAGTGCTACTACGGCTTTAGGGTCTATTGGTCAAGCGGCAATTCCTGCACTGATGACAGCCCTTAAAGACCCCAGTGAATTGGTGCGCTCTAGGGCTGCTGTTGTCTTGGGTCGGACTATCGCTCCTAGTAGCGCTTCTGTATTTACCATTGAGGCCGTTCACATAGCCGAAGCGATTGAAAAACTTTTTGGGCGAGAGTGAACGGACTACAGAAAAGTGAGAAGTGCCATGCGCTTGCTGTAATACCTGAGGTTTAAGTAGTAGGGGTTTTTATGTGAAAAAGCCCGGTGCCAGCAACCGGGCGCTGTTGTAAAGTACAGCAGGGTTCTCGGACTAGGCTGGCAGGCTTAGTGTGCCCCAAGGCCGCTTGAGTCAACGCTGAGCACTGGTATGGCAAAAACGATGTTCAAGACTGTCTTTTGGCTGACCGCTCTCAGCCTGATTACTTTTGGTGTGTTGAGCGACAAGGATGGCGGCAGCCCTACCCGGAACCAGCAAACTAGGTTGGAACACATGTTGTGTCGACTGCACCCCAGTCGCTGCTAAGCAGGCAACTAAGCTGATGGTCTCAGCGACACTGAAGTTGGTAAGTCTACAGCTAGTGACAGTAACAACTGCAGAATGAGCGCTATGGGCTGCGGCTGTTGCTGTCATTCGAGCCAGGACCTTATCGATCCGGCGAAGCTTGCAAAACGACAGCGCACGTAAAACTAGCGTGATTCAGTTTTTGATTGAAGCGGCTAGCAGCAGCAAATTACGACTTAGCCTCAGCGATGCCAACCACCGCCTTGTTAACCTCAGCGGCGCTCTATTGCTTGCTGTAGATTGACGCCAAGCCGAAGCAATCACTCCAGAACAACTAAAGGAAAAGGAAAGCCGAAGTTGTTCAAAGCGTTTGACCAAGCGAGGCGAGCTGTAGAGCGGGCGAGGCAAAAGAAAAGGGAGTGACCCATACTGGAGCAAAAAGACTGACTTGGTGACTTAAAGCGCTTCACCTGTCAGACCTGCCTTGCCATCCAGGGCTTGCATCTAAAGCCCGACGTTCGCAATCGACGCCTGTCCTGCACAGTCTCCTTGAGGGCTGAAGCTCGGACGGTTTAAGCCCACAAAGACCGTTGCTAAAGCGAAGCCTTCTAGCCTTAACGACCACTTTTTGTCCGTTGCTATAACTAAGCCGGGGTGTACTAGTTGTCTTGGACTAACCTTGGACTAATTTGAAGCAAAAGTGGGTAGTACAAAGGCGCTTTTTGCTCCTTTGCAGCGGCTGAAACCCTTATTCCACGTTGCACCGTTGCTCCGGGGTGCAACTAACCAACCCCACTTAGCGAGGCGTTCATGGTGGTCATGCCGTCCGCAAAGCGCTCAGCGTTATTTTTGGTCCGCTTGCTACGGGAATGCCGTATCCAAAAGGGCTCTTTGTTCCACTGGGTAAGAGCAGCACGAAGTGGAACAGTTGTCAGAACACAGTCTTGTTTGTGAATCAGGCATGAATGCGTTGAGAAGCTTGCTTGAAGGCGGCACTTAGCGGGCACTACTGGGGAACCCTTTGCTTAAACCCGCGCGTTCAGTGGCAGCGCTGCCACTGAACGCGCGGGTTGTGACACTGCAGCTCCTGGTTGCCAGCCAAGCACCGCAGCCATCCGCACCCTTTACCCCGCCACCTTGTCATGGAAGCAGCCTTTTCGTCTACCGCCAGTCTTCAGCCACTGTCCACCGCCAGCGCCCTGAGTGCAACCGCTCTGCAGGCGACAGCGCTGTCGCCTGCAGTAGTAGCAGACTCACACCTCACTCTGGTGCACGCCTCTAGTCTGGTTTTTCTTGATCCAGGTGTGAAGGACTACCAGCACTTACTGACCGGTGTGCAGCCTGACACGGAAGTGCATGTGCTCAACGCAGCGCAGGATGCGGTTGACCAAATCACTCAAACGCTGTTGGGGCGTACCAATCTTGCCAGCCTGCACATCGTTTCTCACGGTCAAGCAGGTGGTTTGGCGTTGGGCAACCACTGGCTGAGTCTTGCAAATCTTCGCAGCTACAGCAGTGAGTTGCAGTCGTGGGGCAACGCCCTCACCGATGCTGCCGATATTTTGCTGTATGGCTGTGATGTGGGGCAGGGCGCAAGCGGTCACGCCTTTGTCCGGCAACTCGCCCAACTCACTGGCGCTGACATTGCCGCTTCCAATAATCTGACCGGCAGTAGCGCTCTGGGTGGTGATTGGACGTTGGAGGTGAACACAGGCAGCCTGGAAACAGGGCTGGCCTTTTCGTCAGCAGCGACCCTGGGCTATGACGGTGTGCTGGATGATGCAGTCTATGCCGCGGCTCAGCAGTTCACCGCGGGCAGCGTGACAGCACAAAAAGTCATGACTGATAGTGCAGGCAACGTTTACACCACAGGCACCTTCATTGGCACCGTTGATTTTGACCCGAGTGCGGGCACGGCGAACCTCACCAGTGGGGGGGATAATGACATTTTCATCAGCAAGCTCGACAGCAGCGGCAATTACGTCTGGACCAAACAACTCGGCGGTACCAGTAATGACTTTGTCACCGGCATCAGTGTGGACAGCAGTGGCAACGTCTACACCACGGGCTACTTCTATGGCACCGCCGACTTTGATCCCGGTGCGGGCACAGCTCACCTCACCAGTGGGGGGAGTCAGGACATTTTCATCAGCAAGCTCGACAGCAGCGGCAACTATGCCTGGGCCAAACAACTCGGCGGCACTGGCTATGACCAAGCCAGTGGCATCAGTGTGGACAGTAGTGGCAACGTCTACACCACAGGCTACTTCCTTGGCACTGCCGACTTTGACCCGGGTGCCGGCACGGTCAACCTCACCAGTGGGGGGGATAATGACATTTTCATCAGCAAGCTCGACAGCAGCGGCAATTATGCCTGGGCGAAACAACTCGGCGGCACCAGCAGTGACGTTGCCACCGGCATCAGTGTGGACAGCAGTGGTAACGTCTACACCACAGGCTACTTCCTTGGCACTGCCGACTTTGACCCCGGTACAACCACGGTGAACCTCACCAGTGCAGGGAGGAATAATGACATTTTCATCAGCAAGCTCGACAGCAGCGGCAATTATGTCTGGACGAAACAACTCGGCAGCACCAGCAGTGACGTTGCCGCCGACATCAGCGTGGACAGCAGTGGTAACGTCTACACCACAGGCTCCTTCTTTGGCAACGTTGACTTTGACCCCGGTACAACCACGGCGAACCTCACCAGTGTGGGGGGGGTGCAGGACATTTTCATCAGCAAGCTCGACAGCAACGGCAATTACGTCTGGGCGAAACAACTCGGCGGTCCTAGCATTGAGGGTGCTACTGGCATCAGTGTGGACAGCAGTGGCAACGTCTACACCACAGGCTACTTCAATGGCACCGTTGACTTTGACCCCGGTGCCGGCACAGCGAACCTCTCCGGGGGTGGGGGTGGGGACGGTTTCATCAGCAAGCTCGACAGCAGCGGCAATTATGTCTGGGCGAAACAACTCGACGGTACCATCAGCGGCACCAGCGGTGGCCTAGCCAAGGGCATCAGTGTAGACAGCAGTGGTAACGTCTACACTACGGGCACCTTCAGTGGCACTGTTGACTTTGACCCCGGCGTGGGCACGGCGAATCTGACAACAGGGAGCTTAACTAATAGCTTTATCAGCAAGCTCGCCAGCAGCGGCAATTATAGGGCTGCGGTTCAGTTCACCTCAGGCAGCGTGACGGCAAAAAAAGTCGTGACTGATAGTGCAGGTAACGTCTATACCATGGGTGCCTTCAGTGGCACTGTCGACTTTGACCCCGGTGCGGGCACAGCGAACCTCATCAGTGGGGGGGATAATGACATTTTCATCAGCAAGCTCGACAGCAGCGGCAATTACGTCTGGGTCAAACAACTCGGCGGTCCCACTGGTGAGATTGCCACCGGCATCAGTGTGGACAGCAGTGGCAATGTCTACACTACGGGTGCCTTCAGTGGCACTACCGACTTTGACCCCGGTGCTGGCACGGCGAACCTCACCACTGGGGGGGGGTATGACATTTTCATCAGCAAGCTCGATAGCAGCGGCAATTACGTCTGGGTCAAACAACTCGGTAGCACCAGCGAGGACATTGCCAACAGCATCAGTGTGGACAGCAGTGGCAACGTCTACACCACAGGCACTTTCGATGGCACCGTTGACTTTGACCCCGGTGCTGGCACGGCAAACCTTACCAGTGCAGGGGGGAGTACTGACATTTTCATCAGCAAGCTCGACAGCAGCGGCCATTACGTCTGGGCCAAACAACTCGGCGGTACTGGCTATAACCAAGCCAGTCGCCTCAGTGTAAACATAGACAGCAGTGGCAACGTCTATACCACGGGCACTTTCTTTGGCACTGCCGACTTTGACCCCGGTGCCGGCACGGCCAACCTTACCAGTGCAGGGGGGAGTACTGACATTTTCATCAGCAAGCTCGACAGCAGCGGCCATTACGTCTGGGCGAAACAACTCGGCGGCACTGGCTATGACCAAGCCAGTGACATCAGTGTGGACAGCAGTGGCAACGTCTACACCACGGGCACTTTCTTTGGCACTGCCGACTTTGACCCCGGTGCCGGCACGGCAAACTTTACCAGTATGGGGAGTGATGACAGTTTCATCAGCAAGCTTGACAGCAGCGGCCATTACGTCTGGGCGAAACAACTCGGCGGCACTGGTTCTGACCAAGCCAGCGGCATCAGTGTGGACAGCAGTGGCAACGTCTACACCACGGGCACCTTCAATGGCACCGTTGACTTTGACCCTGGTGCCGGCACAGCGAACCTCACCAGTGGGGTGAGGAGTAGTGTTTTCATCAGCAAGCTTGACAGCAGCGGCACTTACGTCTGGGCGAAGCAACTCAGCGGCGCTGGCGGTGGCCAAACCAGCGGCATCAGTGTGGACGTAGACAGCAGTGGCAATGTCCACACCACGGGCACCTTCAATGGCACTGCCGACTTTGACCCCGGTGCGGGCACTGCCAACCTAGCGACGGGTGGAGTCACCAATAGCTTTATCAGTAAGCTGTCTCAAGTCGCTCCTAATTCTGCCCCTACCCTTACGGTGTCCGTCACGGCTCTGGGCTACACCGAAAATGACCGCGCGATCCTGATTGACCCCACTGCCACCGTCGCCGATGCTGACTCCACCGACTTCGACACAGGCACGCTGACGGTCAACTTCAGTGCCAATGGTACGGTGGACGATCGACTCGCTATCCGTAACCAGGGCACTAGCACCGGGCAGATTGGGGTTGCGGGTAACACCGTCAGCTACGAAGGCAGCCCCATTGGCACTGTCACAGGTGGTACAGGCACGGCTGCCCTCATCATCACCTTTAACACCAGCGCGACCGCCACCGCCGTCAGCGCCCTGCTGCAAAACCTCACCTACGAGAACGTCTCTGAGGCTCCTAGTAACGCCGCCCGAACGGTGCAGTTCGTTGTGACCGATGGCGATCATGGCACCAGTACAGCTGTCACCAAAACCATCAACGTTGCAGCAGTGGATGATACCCAGTTCTTTGTCACCAACACAAATGACAGTGGTGCAGGTTCTCTCCGGCAGGCAATGCTCGATGCTAACGCTGATTCCGGGTCAGAAACCATTACCTTTGTTGGCTCCACCTTCACTGACACGACGCCGGACACAATTACTCTTGCATCGGGGCTGACGCTCACTGACGACGTAACGATTCTGGGTACTGGAGCCAATCAATTAACTGTCGCGGGTACAGGAACAAGCAGTTTCTATGGCTTCGCTATCAACGCAGGCGTAACGGCAAGCTTTGATGGCTTAACGATTAGCAATATTGTCGGTGGCATTTATAACCAGGGCACGATCACCAGTCTGAGCAATACCACTTTTAATGGCAAAAAACTTGGCATTAATAACCAGGGCACGATCACTAGCGTGAGCAGCAGCACCTTCAGTGGCAATCAGGACTATGGCATTTATAACCAGGGCACGATCGCCAGTGTGAACAACACCACTTTTAATGGCAATGGCCTTGGCCTTTATAACCTGGGCACGATCACTCTCATCAGCAACAATACCTTCAGTGGGAATCAGGTTGGCATTTTCAATAGTGTTGTTGGCTCCCGTGTCATCACCACAATAGTCAACAACACGATCGCTGGCAATACGATCGCTGGCATCGATAGTGACGGACCGATCACCAAC
Source organism: Phormidium sp. FACHB-592 (assembly GCF_014695795.1). Taxonomy (NCBI): domain Bacteria; kingdom Bacillati; phylum Cyanobacteriota; class Cyanophyceae; order Oscillatoriales; family Oscillatoriaceae; genus Phormidium; species Phormidium sp. FACHB-592. Next base: position 5,965 of record NZ_JACJOZ010000028.1, on the reverse strand, counting down.
CTGTACAATAACTTGCTGGTTAGCAACGCCAATAACTCTATCCGTTCTACTGTCCCCAATCAAGGCAACAACCTAATAGGCACCTTTGCCGCCCTCAAGGTTGACTCCGTGCTCAAAAACAACGGTGGCTCGACGCAGACTCACGCTCTGTTGGCGGGTAGCTCTGCTATCAATACAGGCGATAATACTAAACTGCCCCAGGAGACGCTTGATCGCGATGGCAACGGCAACACCACCGAGCCCATTCCCTTTGACCAACGCGGCACAGGCTTTAACCGGGTTGTCGGCGGCACTGTAGATATTGGCGCGTTTGAGTTCGATAGCACTCCCAAGGCGCTCCCCACCTCTGCCGATAAGAGCGTTACTTTCAACGAAGACACCCTTTACAGCTTCAGCCAAGCCGACTTTGCCTTTAGCGATTCCGATGGCGGCACCTTTACCTCCGTGCGAATCACCCAACTGCCAGGAGTGGGGCAACTCTTCCTCGACAACAATAGCGACAATGCTCAGGGTACAGGCGAAGCGATCACCGCCAATCAAGTCATTGCCGTTGCCGACCTGGGTAAGCTCAAATTCAAACCGGCTGCGGCTGCCAACGGCACCAGCTATGCCAGCTTCCAGTTCCAGGTGAACGATGGCATCGACTTCAGCGCGTCCTACACTGCTACGCTGAATGTGACAGCAGTCAACGATGCTGCTGCCACCCTCCTCTGGCGTAATGGCACCACGGGCGCAGCTCCTACTGGCACAGGCGAGAACGCGGTTTGGCAACTGCAAGACTTCACGCTCCAGAGCAGCTACTACATTCCCACTCTGGCTGATCTCAACTGGCAGATCGTTAGCACCGCTGACTTTGATCGCGATGGCTATGCCGACATCCTCTGGCGCCACCAGACGACGGGCGAGAACGCGATCTGGCAAATGAACCGCACCGGACTCCAGAGCGGCTACTACCTTGCCACGATCGCCGACCTGAACTGGCAGCTCTTGGGCACCGACGACTTCAATGGCGACGGAACAGCCGACCTCCTCTGGCGCCATCAAGCGACGGGTCAGAATGCCATCTGGCAGATGAATGGCTTTGCCACCCAAACCGCCGCTCTCATTAACACCGTCGCGGATGTGAACTGGCAGATTGTCAGCACGGCTGACTTTGACAATGATGGGAAGGCTGACCTGCTGTGGCGCAACCGGGCGACGGGCGAGAACGCGATCTGGCAGATGAATGGCTTGGCGACCAAGAGTGCCTTCTATATCAATGCCGTAGGGGACACTAACTGGCAGGTGGCAGGCACGGCTGATTTTGACCATGATGGCATGGCGGATATCGTGTGGCGCAACCAAGCGACCGGTGAGAATGCCATCTGGCAGATGAATGGCACGGGGTTACAAAGCGGCTACTTCGTTACAGCAGCACCGGATGTGAACTGGCAATTGGTGGGTGTCGCTGATTTAGGCGGTGACCGGACACCCGACTTCCTCTGGCGTAATGCTGCAACAGGACAAACGGGGCTTTGGCAACTGAGTGGTTTCAGCTACGTGCAAGCGTATCAACTCCCCAACGCACCGAGTGAGTGGAGTGTGCGACCGTTCACGCTCGCTTAACTTAAGACGGGCACTGGACACGGGCACGTGTTTGGGGTCTAGGGAGTAACAGAATAGTGAACCGATTTAAGGCTGTAGACCGGCCTTTGACGCTGATGCTACGCTCCATCGCTTCCATCACTTTGCCATGCCGAAGCTGCTGAAACAGTGATCTTTTTTCCAACCAAGCTTGCAGAAACAACCGTTTCTGCAATAAGTGTGCAAGCACCGCGTAGCAACTGGTTTCATGTTGCCTAAACCTGTTGCCAAAGCCGCTTGAATGGCAACAGGTTTGAGTACGCTTTGTCCACAGATCTCGTTGTCTACCGAGCGCTAAACGTCCTTAAGTCGGTTGACTGCTCCGTTACTCCCCAGACCCCTAGTGGCGATCTTCTAAGGGCGTCAAACAACGGGTATGAATTTGAGGCGGTTGAAACCTACTCAGACTGGCAGTCGATCGTGCCGTCGAGAGGAGTGTCAAAAAACGCCCCTTGAGGCTGCGGGGCAAGGGCACCACGCGTGAAGCCGTTACTGTCACACAGTCTTGTTTATGAATCAGGCATGAATACGTTGAGAAGCTTGCTTGAAGGCGGCACTTAGCGAGGACAACTGGGGAACCCTTGGCTGAACCGGCGCTTTAAGTTTCGGCGCTGCTGCTTGGCTGTGTGAGCCACGCCGTTAGCACTGCGTGCCTTGGCTGCCCTTCCATTACCGCAATCATCAACATCATCTACCCCTCTACCCTCGTCATGGAAGCAGCCTTTTCGTCTACCGCCAATCGCCAGCCACTGTCCACTACGCTTACGACTGCAGCACTCAATCCAAGTGAGCCGACCAACCTCACAGCGCGCTCAGACTCGTTCTTACCGCTTTCCCAACGCTCTAGTGCTGCCACTAACCTTGTCTTTATCGACTCTGGCATCAGCGACTATCAAAGTTTGCTTGCAGGTGTACAGCTTGGAACCGAAGTGCATTGGCTTGACACGGCGCACGCTGCGATCGACCAGATCACCCAAACCCTGTTGGGACGCACTGGCATTTCGAGTCTGCACATTGTCTCTCACGGCAAAGCTGGCGGCTTGGCGTTGGGTACGGACTGGCTGAACCTGGATAACCTCCGTAGCTATAGTGGTGAGTTGCAGTCGTGGGGCAACGCGCTCACCGCTGATGCCGATCTTTTGCTATATGGCTGTGAGGTGGGGCAAGGTGCGATCGGTCATGCCTTCGTTCAACAATTGGCTCAACTTACTGGTGCTGATATTGCTGCGTCTGATAACCTGACTGGCAGTAGGGCGCTGGGCGGCGATTGGACACTAGAGGTAAATACAGGTGAGATCGCTGCATCTTTGGCCTTTCAGGCAAGCGCGATCGCCAATTATCAATACATCCTGCCCATTGACCTCATTTCAGCCGCCGATCCTACTATTTCCAACGATAGTGCTAGTGGGTCAGACTACTTTAATATCAGCGATGACGGACGCTACTTAGCATTTTCTAGCAGTGGTAGCAACATCGTTGCAAACGACGCAAATAATGCTCAGGATATCTTTGTGCGCGATTTGCAAACAGGCACCACAGGTTTAGTGAGCGCGAATAGCAACGGTACTGGTACTGGTAACGCACCTTCCTATATTTCCGAAATTAGTGGCAATGGGCGTTATGTCACCTTTATTAGCGAAGCCAGCGATCTAGTGGCAAACGATAACAACAATACATCTGATGTTTTTGTACGCGACTTAGTAACAAATACGACTACGTTAGTCAGCGTGAACAGCAGTGGTACAGGTGGTGGGAATGCCTCTACCACCATTGGGAGCCTTAGAATCAGCAGTGATGGACGTTACGTCACCTTTACCAGCAGCGCCAGTAATTTGGTTGCCAACGATAGCAACAGTCAAGCGGACGTCTTTAGGCGCGATCTGATTACAGGCACAACCACATTAGTGAGTGTAACCAGCACAGGTACGGGCAGCGGGAATGGCACTGCTTCCATACCCAGCATGACTAGAGATGGGCGCTATGTTGTTTTTGCCAGCACTGCCAGTAATCTTGTCACTAATGACACCAACGGCACGACTCAAGATGTATTCCGGTGGGACTCCATCACAGGTGTAACGACTTTAGTGAGCGCCAACAGCAGTGGCACAGGCAGCGGCAATGGCTTCTCGGGTGAGGCAAACGTTCGGATTAGCGACGATGGACGCTACATCGCATTCACTAGTACCGCCAGTAATTTAGTCGCTAATGATATTAATGGCAGTTTTCAGGATGTTTTTGTGCGTGATGTCGAAACAGGCACGACTACATTAGTGAGTGTTAACAGCACAGGCACGGGTAGTGGGAATGGCACTTCTATTGCTCCTCCTAGCCTTAGCAGTGATGGACGTTATGTGGCCTTTGCCAGTCGTGCGAGTAATCTGGTTGCCAACGACACCAATGGCAGCCAGCAAGATGTTTTTGTGCGTGATTTGCAAACAGGTACAACCACGTTAGTGAGCACCGACAGCACAGGTACAGGCAGTGGCAATGGTTTGTCTGGTAGCGCTAGCAGCAGTGGCAATTTCGTTCGGCTTAGTCGCGATGGGCGCTACATCGCCTTTGTCAGCCATGCCAGCAACTTGGTTGCCAATGATATCAACGATAAAACAGATGTATTCATTCGCGATCGCATTGCTGGTACGACAACGTTGGTCAGCCAGACGAGCAATGGAAATGCTGGTAATGGTGATTCCTATGCGCCCTCGTTCTTCAGCAGCAACGGGCGCGTCATCTTTGCCAGTAGTGCCAGCGACCTGACTATCAATGATGCCAATGACGCTGCCGATGTCTTTGTCTACGATGCAACGACGAACACCAATACTCTGGTGTCTCAACGTGATCCTGCTTTACCGCCTTCGGTCTCAGGTGGCGGTAGTTCTAGCACCAGCCCTAATGCCCTAAGTGCGGACGGGCGTTATGTGGTGTTTACGAGCGCTGCTGGTAATCTAGTGCCGAACGACAATAACAACGCTCAGGATGTCTTTTTGCGCGACCGCACTACAGGTATCACAACTCTCGTCAGTCGCACAAGCACGGGCAGCAGCGGTAATGGTTCCTCTGGTACTCCAGTGATCAGCAGTGATGGACGTTACATCGCTTTCAATAGCAATGCCAGTAATTTAGTCGTTGGCGACAATAACAGCACAGATACATTTCTGTATGATCGCATCATAGGCACGACGACCTTAATTAGTCGCACCAGCACAGGTTTCACTGGTACCAATTTCTTTTATCAGCCCGCCATTAACAGTGATGGACGCTATGTCACCTTTGCCAGCACTGCCAGCAATCTGGTCGCAAACGACAATAACAACACAACCGATGTCTTCTTCTGGGATCGTCAGACTAGTAATCTTACGCTGGTTAGCCACACCACTACTGCCAATACGGGTGACCAATACTCCTCTCAGCCCACGATTAGCAGCGATGGACGGTATGTTGCGTTTTCCAGCGCTGCGAGCAATTTGGTTGCAGGCGATAGTAACAATGCGCAAGATGTTTTTGTTTGGGATCGTCAGACAGGCGATATCACCTTGGTGAGCCATACCAGCACAGGTAGTAGTGGCAGCAGCCACTCTTCTAACCCGGTCATTAGTGGCGATGGAAACTATATAACGTTTGTCAGTAATGCCAGTAATCTGGTGACAGGTGACAATAATAGTGCTGGAGATATCTTTCTCTGGGAACGCCAAACAGGGAGCCTTACCCTTGTCAGCCGTACCAGTACAGGTAGCAGTGGCAACTCATCCTCTACTGCCCCTGTCATTAGTAATGATGGACGCTACGTCGCCTTTGTCAGTGATGCCAGCAACTTGACTGCGGGTGATAGCAACTTGACCGCCGATGTGTATGTGTACGATCGCCAAACCAATACCGTCAAGCTAATCAGTCACACAAACACAGGCAGCGGCAATAGTTACGCTTCCAACCCAGTGATGAGCGCTGATGGGCGGTATATTGCCTTTCACAGTAATGTTAGCGACCTTGTTCCGGGTGATAGCAACAGCAGTGCAGATGTATTTCTTTGGGATCGTCAGACGGATAATGTAAGTCTGGTTAGCCGCATTAACATAGGGAATAGTGGCAACAGTGCTTCCAGTAACCCTGTATTAAGTAGTGATGGAACTTATTTAGTTTTCTCTAGTCGTGCTAGCAATTTAGTTCCAGGGGACCTCAATGCGCTTGCTGATGTCTTTGGCGCTCAGATCGGCAGTGCCGCCACGATCGCGCTACCTGGGAGCAATCTCACCTATGTCGAAAACAATCCTGCCACGGTGCTGGACAGTAATGCCACTGTTGTTGATACTGATTCGCCCAACTTCAACACGGGTAAGCTTACCGT
>NZ_JACJOZ010000027.1:0-13316 GCF_014695795.1 Phormidium sp. FACHB-592 | reverse complement strand
TTGACGTTTCAAGAGTATTTTACGGCTCGCAAAATTGTTGCCAGTCACAAACTCCAAGCCTCTAATCAAGCGTTAGAACAGCTAGTCACGCATCTGACTGAACCCCGCTGGCGGGAAATCTTTCTGTTGACGGCTGCCATGTTGAGTAATGCAGACTCCCTGTTGCAGTTAATGATGCAACAAAGGGATGCGCTCGTGGCTCACGATCCCGCTCTACAAAAGTTCTTAGCTTGGACCCGCCAGCAGTCTCTTGCGACACCGCCCAAACTTGCGACTGTACGTGCCTTTGACCTGACCTTGCTCTACCAGCCGCACTTTGTCCCCCCCTTAGCGCTGGCAGCCACCTTGAATCAGGCGCTTTTTCTGGACATAGTGTTAGATGACTTAGTACAGCTCTGTGCGCTTGCCTCCAGCACTGATCTCACCCCAGCACAAGCCTATGTCGATGCTCTTAATCATGCCCTCAGTATGACGCTTGACATGGAGTTACATCACGCTCTGCAAGCACTGCAAGCGCAACTCCCTGATCAAACAAAAAGCCAAAAAAGCGTTCAGGCTTGGTGGCAAACAAATGATTTAGCTTGGCTAGAGCAGTTGAAAGCGGCGATCGTGAGGCACCGTCAGACTCAGCAGTCATGGCATTTTAGCCCTGAGCAGCAAGAGTGCTTGCAACAGTACTATGACGCGAATCAGTTGTTGCTCGAGTGCCTCAACAGCAATGGTGCAGTAACAGCTACCGTCCGGCAAGCGATTGAAGCCGCGTTGTTATGACCGCATAAAGAGCTTGACCACAACTCCCTGTATGGCAGCATGCGCCACGCTAAAGCACCCAGTCTGCATACACGTTCGCCCTCACACAGCAGGCACGCTCCCGATGATTGCTAGCGGAGCGATGTCTAGTGATGTCTAGTGAAAGCAATACCAAGCTACTGATCCAGAGCATCACGACGAGCAATGCCACTAGAAGCTCTGTGAATAATTTCGCTTTGAAGTCAGGCTGCACGCAGATCTGCCTCATTGAGCATCACCGTTGTTTCGGCACCCACTCTGCCAAAGTTAGGTTTTGGACCCAGTGTCATTTCAATCAAGTAAGTCCAGCTGCCAGCGTCGGGTGTGTAGCTTCGCACAACCCCTTCTCCGCCGATAAAGCCAACCCATTGTGTCTGACGAAACTTAGGACCTGCTATAAAAGTTGCAGTCATGAATCAGACTCCTCTAACCAGATTTGATGCTTCTTACTACAGCAGAAAGCATTAAAGAAGTTCTGTATCTTACTAGGTAGAGAAGTAAAGCCTCATCTGTAACTTTTGAATGTTTTAGTTGTCTTTGTCTAAGTTAGACACAAATAAAGCATGAATTTAGACACGATCTTTAACGGTAAAGAGTCATACTGCTTTTTAACGTCATACTTACTTTCTTTTGAGTCAAAGAGGTTTAACGCATACACCTGAAGTGCATACACCTAAAGCGACGGTAGCGACTCTGTTTAATCGCACTTTTCGAGCTAGCGATGGCAAGATTGTGTTTGCTCAGAAGCCAAATTTACCGCTTCTGGTATAGCTTGTAGCGACCTAACTTAACACTTTCAATGACCAGCGGCAACATGCACAAGGAGCTAGAGACAGTGGCTTTTGGCTCTCTGTTTACCTGGGCGTGGCAGGAACTTTTTCAGGGTGTTAACTTTTTCCAGTGATCACTCGGTTTGGTCGTACTGCTAGGCATGATCGTCACAAAACTGCACTGGTCGTAAACCTTGTAAGAGGCATCACAATGACTCAAATTTTAGATAGCTTGCCTGCTGATTGTGCTAATCGCATTCTCTGCTACTACTCCAATAACACTCGGAAGATTAAGCTTGTTCGGATTACCAATCTGCCAAACTGGTACTTCGAGCGCGTTGTTTTTCCAAGCGAGCGACTTTTGTTTGAAGCACTACCAGAAGCTCAACTGGAAGTTTATGTTACAAACGTTTCAACTATGACTTTAGTTGAGCTTATCAAGTGCGATCGCTTGGCTGTTAAAGCAGCTCAAACTGAGCCAACGTGTCTTAACCAGCAGCCTGAGGTTTCAGTGCCTGTGCGTTAAGGAGACTCTGTGAGACAACTGGTTGGGATCGACGTTTTTGTCCTGGTGGCAAGCCTCACGAAACGCACGGAAGGCGTCTAGTGTCCGTGCTCAGTTTCACACTTTATGAGGCAGGTCTGGCGCTACAGTGCTTCTGGCTGCTCCTCTTCGACTGCGGCAACGGCGCGTTTAGTCGCAAAGCCATCGAGAATAATGCCTCGAATGATTGCTACTTCGGCATCCAGGCGTTTGGCGTGCTCTTCGTATTTGACTGTTGCCTTCTGTAAGTTGTAGTTTTTCATCTGCTCCGCCATTTGACGCGAAAAGGTGACTTTTTCCTCCATGACCCGCACAGCCGTCCACAGCGCATTTTCAACATTCTGCGTTTGCTCTGCTAGGAACACATTCGCCGTAAAGGAGTGCCCGATGTGGCAGCGAAACCGGAGTAGCTCGTCCTGACCAATTTGCCAGATACTGCCGTTGCATTCTGGGCAGGTGTAAGTCGTGCGAGTGCCGATCGCCTCGACGTGCTCCAACAACTCCTGGGTATTCATCTGCTGTTCTGCGATCTTGGCTTCAACGTCGATTGCGTCGCTCATGGGATGTGTCTCCTCCTCGGCGGCAGGTTCATGGGACAACCGCACAAGCTGGTCTGAGATTTCTGCCAGCGGCAAGCAATAGTCGACCTTCACGTACCGCAAAGCACTCCTGGCCATGCTGGGATATTCGGCTTCATTGGGGTCTTGCACGATCGCCACGCCACCACGCTGCTTGATTGCCTGCAAGCCCACGGTGCCATCATCCAAATAGCCAGTGAGCACAACACCCACGACTCTCGCACCATAAGCACGGGCAGCGGAACGAAAGAGCGCATCGATCGCGGGTCGAAAGCGGTTTTCTTGCGGTCCACGCACCACACGCATCAAGCCTTGATTGACTAATAGATGATAATCGGGCGGCGCGACATAAACTCGTCCAGTTTGAATGGTTTCGCCGTCGGTGGGGTGGGAGGCTGGGAGAAAGCTAACGTCGGTAAGAATTTGTGGCAGGATGCTGGGCTGATCGGCAGCGAGATGCCGCACGATGAAGAGGGTTGCATCCAGATTAGGAGGCAAAGCGCCTAAAATTGTGCCAAGTGCTTTGAGTCCGCCTGCGGAGGCGCCAATGACGATGATGTCGTGTCCAGGCATAAAGATCCTTGAATGATGGTTTCTTAGAGATGAGGGTTGGCTAAGGGAAGTTCAAGGGTGAAGTGAAGCTGTCCTGCTGCATTTTTAACGGCGATCGTGCCGCCTAGCTGTGCCATCAGCTTTTGTACCAGTGCCAGCCCTAAACCGGTACCGCCTTGCTTCCAGGGATCAGCATGGGGGATGCGGTAGAACTTATCAAAGATGCGAGACAGTGCCTCATCAGACACCTTGCTGCTCGTGTTGCTGAGGCGTACCTGCATCCAGTCTCCTTGAGCTTGCACAGCAACGGTGATGTGTCCGTTTTGAGGCGTATATTTGCAGGCATTCGTCAACAACTCTGTCAAAACCCGCTCTAATAGGGCTAGATCAGACACTAAAACAGGTAAAGCTTGGGAAACGTCTAGCTGTAAAGTTTGTTGCCGCTCGCGTGCCCGTTCCTGAAAGGGTACTATGAGTGCAGGCAACCAGGCTTGTAGCTGCATGGGCTCTAAAGCTACCGGGTGTTCACCTGCCTCCAGCCGTTGCAAATCGAGTAAATCATTGATCAGGCTAATTTCGCGCTCGCACTCAGCGTTCAAAATGCCGAGATAGCGATCGACCGCAGCGGCTTTCTCAAGCTTTTTAGACTCATCAGGGACCTGACGCTCTTGAGTCAAGGCAAGCTGCAACATGCGTATAGCCATACGCATATTGGCAACAGGGGAACGCAGTTCGTGAGAAGTCGTACTGAGAAAACTGTCTTTGAGCTGATCGAGCTTTTGCATTGCTTGAATTTGCACTTGCGAGACTTGATACAGTCGGGCTTGCCGAATGGCGATCGCGCATTGGTTTGCCACCTGCTGCACCAGCCGCAGCTCCAACTCGTTAAAGGCATCCTGCGGCGGCTTGAAAAGCCATAGATCCCCTAAGACATTCTGTTCATCGACAATGGGACACGCCAGAATCGTGAGGTGACGCGGCGTGCTTGCAGCAAACTCGCAAAACTGGAACGACTCACCCCGCAAAAGCTGATGGTACCCTTCAGGAAAGGCTGACATGGCAATTACTTGACCGTGAGCGGAGGGTGACGCAACAGCGTTTACAGCACTTGTAAACTCATAGCGAATGGTGGAAGTCGCTGCCTTAAGGTTATACAGCGCCGTATCGCAGCAAATTAAGCCAAGTACGAGAGTTAATTCTCGTACCACCGTTTGCAGAATTTGGCGTTCGTCCAGACTGTCCCGCACTTTATCAGTAATGCGTTTGAGACCCGCCTCAAAATGCAGTGCCTGCTGCAACTCAATCGTGCGCTCCTGCACCTGACGTTCTAGCTCTGCATTCAGGTTTTCTAGCAATTGTTCGACTTGCTTTTGCCTGGTGATGTCGCGCAGTATCCACCTCAAACTAACGATTCGACCGGCTAAATTCCTTACACTGGCTACTGTAAGAGACGCTTGGAAAGGCGATCGCTGTTGCGAACGCAGACGTAGTTCCCAATCTTGCAGCTTGTCTAACTGCTGTAATTGATCGAGCTTGAGATGAAACGCCGAGCGATCAAGCGGATCAATAAACACCAGCAGCGGCTTGCCGACCAAAAACCGTTGCGAAACATTGAGGAGAGCCGCGATCGCGCAGTTGGCTTCCTGAATTCTGCCGTTGGCATCAGTGACGAGGTAGCCATTGGGTGCAAACTCAAACAAGGCTTGATAGCGCTGACGTTCTGCCTCGACTGCCTGACGAGTGGTAACCAACGCTTCATTTTGAGCACGTAGCTCTTCCTCAGATGCCTGCAATTCTTCTAAAACGGTTTGAAGCTCCTCCAACGCCTGTGCCAAGAGTGACTGTTGCGATTCGGGTAGTTCGTTCGCCCGCTGTTGCAGTAGCCAAGCGCGTTGATACACCGCCTCAAGCTGTGGAGATGCCATGTTGAATCACTCTGACTGCTGGTGGGGCGGCTTTAGTTTTACAACATACTACGCAATCGGAGCCGTTAATAAACCCATCCATCTACTGATCTTGACTCTGCGTTCACTTGCGTAAACCTCAGAGGTTTTAGCCTAGCATCAAGCACTTCCGAAACTCCAACATCGTTTCAGAGACGACAATTGTTGTTTCGGAGAACTCCAACATCGTTTTGGGGATCTCAAACATCATTTTGGAGAACTCAAATATCATTTTGGAGAACTCAAACATCGTTTTGGAGAACTCAAATATCGTTTTGGAGAACTCAAATATCGTTTTGGAGAACTCAAATATCGTTTTGGAGAACTCAAATATCGTTTTAGGGATCTCAAATGTTGTTTTAGGGATCTCAAACATCGTTTTGGAGAACTCAAACATCGTTTTAGGGATCTCAAATGTTGTTTTAGGGATCTCAAACATCGTTTTGGAGAACTCAAACATCGTTTTAGGGATCTCAAATGTCGTTTTGGGGATCTCAAACATCATTTCCAAGACCTCAATTGCTGTTTTGGCGATCTCCAACATCGTTTCCAAGACCTTTAACATCGTTTTGGAGACCGCCAGCGCGCATTCTGACTTAAGTAGAGTGGGCACTGCCCACCCTACGAGTTAGCTTATTCATCGCTCACCCGTCCCACCAGGATTGCAACCGTCCAGACCAACTGTGCCAGGTCGAACGGTTTAGCCAGATGTCGTTGGAACCCAGCCTCAAGCGCTCCTTGCCGTTCGCGCTCGGTCACGTAGGCAGTGATAGCCGCTGCTGGAATTTGTCCCCCCGCTGTTGCCTCCAGCGATCGCACCTGACGGATCAGCATCAGTCCATCTTCATCCGGCATACCGATGTCTGCCAAGAGCACATCATACCGCTTAGGAGACGCACTGAGAGCAGCGATCGCGTCTCTGGCTGAGGTCACTGTGACCACTGTGGCACCAGCGTCCTCCAGCGTCCAGCGATTCAGGTCGAGGCTATCCACTTCATCATCGACTACCAAAATGTGTAAGCCTGCCAGCGAAGGTAACGCTTGAGGCTTAACCGCTAGGGGTTCTAGTGCGGTCGGTTCTAGCACGCCGGGTGGTGTGATGTCTACGGGCAGCGAACGCAGCGGCAAGCGTACAGTCATCGTAGTGCCTTGTCCTTCGCCAGGGCTGTCGGCTCGCACGGTGCCACCATGCAGTTCCACAAGCTGCCGAGCGATCGACAACCCCAAACCCAATCCCTGTTTATCTTTGCTAGTGCTGGAATTGCCCTGACGAAAGCGCTCGAACACATAAGGCAGTAGCTCTGCCCGAATGCCCTGTCCTGTATCCGTCACGCGAATGGCGGCTTGATTCTGCACCGTTGCTAACGTGACTTCCACCCGTCCACCGGCTGGTGTGAACTTGATGGCGTTAGACAGCAGATTCCACAACACTTGCTGCAAGCGATCGACATCCCCCACAACGGTGGCAGAGTTGACTTGCGCCACCACTTGAATCGCTTTAGCGTCGGCAGCCAGTTGGACAGACTCGATCGCCTCCTTGATCACGGTGCCCAGATCTACCAGTCGCGTGTTGAGGTGCAGCTTGCCGCTAGTGATCCGCGCAATATCTAGCATGTCTTCAATGAGTTGAGACTGCGCTCTGGCGCTTCGCTCTATAATGTCGAGTGCCCGCTCAACCGTTGCGTCATCCTGCTGGCGCTGGCGGAGAATTTGTGCCCAGCCCAGCATTGTATTCAGCGGGTTACGGAGTTCATGGGAGAGGTTCGACAAAAATTCATCTTTCGCACGACTGGCAGTTTCCGCCGCCTGCCGTGCCGCCTGTTCCTGGCTGAGTAACTGCGATCGCTCCGTTTCAAAGTGCTTGCGCTCGGTGATGTCTTCGAGCGACAGCAAAATTTGTTGAGCGTTCCCGTCTTGGCGAATCTTCCAACCATTTAGCAGCATCGTTTTTTGCCCAATGTGCTCAAACTCATGCGTTACCTCAAAATTTTGCACCGTCGTCTCGTCAGCAAGAATAGATTCCAGAAGCAATCGCAGTCCGGGAAGGTTCCATTGCCCGTTGCCTAACTCAAAGATCAACGTTTGGGTCGTTTCGAGCGGTGCGACCTGAAACGTGTCATAGAACGAGCGATTGGCTTTGCTCACTCGCAAATCAGACTCCAGCACCACTAGCGGCACCTGCACCGTTTCGACGATCGCTTCTGCATAGTTTCGCGCCGCTTCGAGTGTAGTGGCACTACGCTTGAGGGCATCAATATCGAGCAGCACCAGCACCACGCCATCAATCTGGTTTTCGAGTGTGCGGTAGGGACGGATGCGGAGCAGATACCAATGCCCGCCCTGGGTTTGCACTTCCAGTTCCTTCACGCTTAACGTTTCTAGTACGTCCAGCAACAGCAACTCTAAGTCTGGGACGTTGAGATTCGCTCGGATATCACTCAACGGTCGTCCGGCATCAGTGGGAATGAAGTTGAACAACCGTTGTGCCATCGGCGTAAACCGACGAATCCGCAGATCATTCGTCAACATCAGAATCGGCACATTGATGCTGGCCAGCAGATTGGTCAGATCGTTATTCACCTGGTGCAATTCGCCATTGCGGCTGCGGAGTTCTTCGTTCGTGGTGTTGAGTTCTTCGTTGGTGGCCTGAATCTCTTCTTTAGCCGTCTCTAACTCTTCATTCGTGCTTTGCAGTTCCTCATTGCTCGACAAAATTTCTTCATTGGCAACTTTGAGATCCTGGTTGCTGTGTTCCTGCTCTTGAATCACTGCCTGCAAATATTCTTGAGTTGCAGCACGTTCCTGGTGAGCCGCTGCCAATGCCTGCCGCAGACGGGCAAGTTCCTGCTCTAGTGCTCCCGGCGGGCGCTCTGGATCGAGAGGCACAGGGTCGCTGGCAGGTGGCTCGTCAGCAAACAGCACTAAAAAGCGGTGTGCGTCAGCACCAGGCACCTTAAACGGAATCACCTGCAGCCTGATGCGTCTGACCGGACCGCCTTCTTCCAGCTGGAGTCCGTGCTTGCTGACGGGCGCGTCCTGCCGTTGGGCTTGATAGATCGCCGCTCGGAGTTCGACCAGTAAGCCATCGCGTACCAGGTTGAAAAGGTTGAGGTTCGCCGCCCCAGAGACTAAGCGCAGATAGCGATCGACGTCTCCCCGCAATTGCAGCACTTGCATTTTGTCGTCAATCACTACTCCCGTGGGTGCATACTGACTGGCAATCAGCTGATCAACCTTTGTTTGGAGGTCAAACCCCTCGGGCGGAGCCGACGTGGACAGTCGATCGCTCACTCTGGCGCTCGGGTAGCGACTGGGCGTAAACGAAAGGAGGGGGCGCGTCCCGGCCATTTGCTTGGCATACAGCCTGTACTTCGAGTCAACTAAGGTAAACAGGTCGGCATCATGACCGGTGCTTTCGGCGGTGCCCAGCAGTAGAAAGCCCGACGGCTTCAGGCTGTAATGAAAGATGGGCATGATCCGCTTTTGCAGCGAGTCACCCAGATAAATCAGCACATTGCGGCAGCTAATGAGGTCGAGGTTAGAAAACGGCGGATCGCTGCCCAGGTTGTGGCGCGCAAACACACAGAGTTCGCGCACACTCTTATTGATTTGGTAGCGATCGCCCTCCAGCGCATAGAAGAAGCGGCGGCGGCGCTCAGTGGAAACGTCCACCATTTGATTCTCGGCATAAAGGCCCGCTCTGGCTTTGTCGATCGCCGGTTCGCTAATGTCAGTGGCAAAAATCTGGATGGGGGGTGCCGCCGCTTGAGCGTCCAAAAACTCCAGCAAGCTGATGGCGATCGAATACACCTCTTCACCAGTGGAACAGCCCGCTACCCAAATCCGAATCGGCGCATCCGCAGACTTGTTTTGGGTGATGAGCGGGAAAACGCGCTCTTTTAGCTGTTCAAACGCCTCTGGATCACGAAAAAAGCTCGTGACATGAATCAGAATTTCTTCATACAGCGCTTTGACTTCCGCTGGGTGCGCTTGGAGATACTGGGCGTACTCCTCCAACTGTTCCAGCTTGTACAACAGCATCCGCCGCTGCATCCGGCGATGGACCGTGTTGGGCTTGTAGCGGCTAAAATCAACCCCCGTAGCGGCTTTCAGCAGTGCAAAAATCGTGCTCAAGGCATCCCCTGTCTCTGGTGAGGCACTGGGCACGCTTACTGGCAAAGGACCAACGAGCAGCGGATTGCGGCTGAGGGTTGCCAGTTCTTCAGCAATGCGGGCGGGCGGCAGCACAAAATCCACCTTCCCCGTCGCTACTGCCGTATGAGGCATACTGTCAAACTGTGCCGTGTCTTCACACTGGGCAAACGTCACACCGCCAGCCGCTTTGATGGCCTTGAGCCCCAACGACCCATCGCCATCGCCGCCCGATAACACGACGGCGATCGCTTTGTGTCCGCGATCGGCCGCTAACGAAGTGAAAAAGGCATCCCCTGGCATATATTTGCCAAACACCTTCTCGCGGGGCGACAGTTGCAGCACACCCTCAGAGAGAATCATCTTGGTGTTCGGCGGAATCACATACACCTGGTTTGGCTCCACGAGCATGCCGTTTTGCACCTCGTGCACAACCAGAGACGTTGCCCTGGAAAGAATTTCGCTCAGCAAGCTCTCGTGATCCGGGGCTAAATGCTGAATCAGGACAAACGCCATCCCTGTGTCAGTCGGCAGATGGGTGAGCAATTGCGTAAAGGCTTCTAACCCGCCCGCAGAGGCAGCGACCCCCACTACGGGAAAAGGCGCTTCGACTAATTGCGACCTTGTGTCGAAGACATCGTTAGTAGAAGACGGTGGTTGAGCCGAGGGATCAGCAGTCATAGGCTCAAGTGCGGCACCGCGGATTAACAAACATCCTCTCCACTGTAGGATGCTTTACCTGATCTTTCCGGTTTTTCTGGCGATAGAGGGCTTCGAAGCTAGTCGTTATCCAATCGCTGGATAGTGAAGCGGTTGCAGAGGGTCCTGTTCTGTTCAAAGAAACGGGTAGTCGCTTGGGTAGAATATCCCTAACTTTCTGCTATTGGCTATCGCCTAGTGAAGGCGCTAACACATCTGTCGTTAGTCAAACCTGGCTGTAAGTAAGAGCAGAAAAACACTGCCGAACCAGCAGAGCCTTGCCTCTTCTTTGGTCAAAGCAAGCTGAAAGATGTTGGGCGATCGCCTTGGTTAGTTGCACCCCGGAGCAACGGGGCAACGAAGGCATTGGGCTTTCAGCCTCTAAAAACAGGCAAAAAGACTGCTGTACTACCGCTTTTTGAGCTTTTTGAGTCCAATTTTAGTCCAACGCACTAGTACACCCTCAAAAACCGACTGCTCTTTGACCACTCACTGCCTCCATGCACTTAGCGATTCGTGGTCAACGCTCCATCAGTCAGTGTGACCAATCATCCAGCATGATCAGAGTGCAGGTTCTTGGAGTGAACAGCGGTGCAAGCGAATGGCCCCTTGTCGATTGGCGCTGCCTACACCGAGCCAAGGGCGCTCCAGCTAGGTGATGCCTTTAAGCTGATGCTAGGACGCAAACACATGCAGCTCAAACAACTGGACCCTGCCGATTAAGGCACGGCAGCCAGTTCGCTGCCCCACAACACAGCAGTCCAAAGCCAAACGATCGCTTCAATACTCAAAGGCACGATCGCACCAGTGGAACTCCATTGCTAAACAAGGGCAGTCAAAGCCTGACATAACTAAGGCGGCGCTTTCTCCACCGGTAAGGCCATTACATAATAGGAAAGGAGCATTTCAGCGCTCGTTCCCATCAAGGTTGTGATCTTATCTGGAGGCACTTTTTGCTCTACGAGCCTGCACGCATAAGTATGTCTCAGCATGTGAGGCGTAAAGTTTCTCAGACCTGCTTTCAAGGCATATTTTTTCACGACATCCTGCACCTCTCGTGCCGTCATACTGCCCCTTTGCCCGACAAAAACGGGGGCTTGGCTGCTACCCTGCACTTGAGCACCTAAATTAAGCAGAGCTTTACAAACGTCTGGAGGCAGCACAAGCCTTCTCATTCGATTGCTTGTCCCCGGTCGTACACGTAACTGACCTTGTTCAGTCTCAAGGTCTAGATCAGCCCAGTGTAACTGATACAGTTCCCCCACTCGGATCCCTGTAGACAACAGCACCTTGACAATGGCGCAATCACGGTAGTTCTGAGACTGCTCCACTGCTTCGAGCAGTCTCAGTTGTTCCTCCTGACTTAAGGGAGCCGCTCGTGCCATTGGAACCCCTCTAACCGGATCAGGGACGCGGGGAAGCCGCTCACTCCCTCGTGCCTCAGTTTGATGCAACCAGGTGTAGAAAGTCTTCAGTGCACCCAGCCTACGGTTCACACTATTAGGCTTTAGCTTCTGCTGAGTTAACAAAAACGCTTGATATTAGACCTCCTGCTCTTTCGAGATCACCTGTGTGAGACCAAGTCGCTCGTACTTAGACATCCTTAACTATTGACTGAAGGACTTTAAGTCTGAAAGGTAATTTTTGACCGTGAGCGGACTACGTCCCAATTGCTGCAGGTGAGCGGCAAAGCGCTTGCAGTAGTCTTTCCAATCTCCCTCCGCGGCACTAGGCTCTACCATTTTGCTGACTGAACGAGGTATTAAAGCGTCGTGCTGCATCTCAAGCAGACAAAGCATCCAGTCCATCGTATCAAGCGTTTGCTTAAAAAACAGAAGGCTAAACAAACGCGAGAAGCTACTCACGCTTGCCCAGTTTGACCTAAATTCCTTTGAACGGCGTTAATAACAGCAAGTCTCGGTGTATGTAGAAAATATACACCGAGACTTGCTCGTACTTTGGTGGTGTCAACTCGTTTTTGTCGCTGCTGTAGAGGCGCTCATCACCGCCTTGGTCTAGGAAGGGAGAAGTTTTAATCGCCAAGGCTGAAATCACGACTGACTGGAACTTTTAGCCATTGCCCTGACTGAATACTGAATAGCTTGAACTCTCCCACCATTGACTTTGTCTGAGACTGTTTGTGCTGGAAACACTTGGCTTTGCGTTGTTACCGCTTGCTGACTGTCGCTATGCCAATCATTGCAAGCAGGACGGTTGCTCCTATCTACCTCAATTTCCACGTCTATTAGGCACAATCTGACATGAAATAGTACACCTTGAGTCTAGTTTTAGGGATCTGGTTACAGTTCAAAGAGTTCAAACAATCTAAAGACCCCAACCTCAGCAAGTATCTTCGAACAGCGCTCAAGCTCTACGTCCTTCCTGGAATCGATTCAAAGACAAAGCATTTGTCGCCCAAGGAGATTGCCGCTTATAGTGCAAAGCTGAGCGCCAAAAGGCTCAAGAATGCTTTAGGACTCTTTGATGAGCAATTTGCGCTGGCCTTGGAAGCAGGCAAAACATCGAAGGCAACTAAAGGTAACTACCGCTCCGCTTTAGGACGCTTTATGCGCTGACTAGCGAAACAAGCCTGGTGGCAGGAGATGTTTCCAGATGATTTACCAGCTTTTGTACCAAAGTTCCCAGAGTATATACCAAAGTCTGTTCTTAGACCGCGAGGGTCAGTTTACGCTTTCCCAGAAGACGAATTACCAGAAAGTGTGAAAACAGAGTTTAAAAGTTTTGAAGTCTTTCGGCGTACAGGTGGGAAAAAACAACTGGTTAAGGGTGTAGTGGTGCGAAGGAAAAATGAGGTAGGTAAGCTCAGACCCGAATTAGAGGTGCTTGAAGAGTCTACCTTTACAAATGAAAAAGAAACGGTACTCCGCTTCTTTGAATGGTACGTTGACTTTAGTGAGGAGCATCCCAAACAGCCACTCTCTCTAGAACTAATCACTCACACTCACTTAATTGACGCCTTTGCTGACTGGTCAGTCGAGGAGAGAGGAAATTCTCACATTCCTGCTGTTGCTGCTGCTACTACTGCGATCGCAGTAACAAAATGGTTGCATTTCGACGTTGTGAAACGTCGTAAATGGACGGATATCGATGTTATTGAAGAAGTGAGAGAGCTCAGAAATGATTATCTGGAGGAATATAAGAAACTGTTTGTAAATGTATGTGAAGTAGAAGACAACTACGGTCACAAAGGCGCGATACCAGAAGAGTGACATCTACATGGCTTGAGGATATGAGTCAGCCTTACTACGACAGTGACCTGACCGATGAG
>NZ_JACJOZ010000026.1:0-24987 GCF_014695795.1 Phormidium sp. FACHB-592 | reverse complement strand
CTCATCGGTCAGGTCACTGTCGTAGTAAGGCTGACTCATATCCTCAAGCCATGTAGATGTCACTCTTCTGGTATCGCGCCTTTGTGACCGTAGTTGTCTTCTACTTCACATACATTTACAAACAGTTTCTTAGATATTGACCTTGATATTGTCTGGAATGTAGTAGAACACTACTTGCCAAAGTTAAAGCAGGCGATCGAAGTGATTTTTCAGCAGGTCTAGGCTGCTTAATCAAAGGGAGTGTTTCATTAACGCATTGCAAAACCACACGTCCTTGAAGTGGTAATCGGCTCCTTTAGCTACAGTGAAGAGATCTTTTTAAGAAGCGAGAGCGCATGACACAATCTTTACGCAGTGCTGCAAACAGTTAGTTTCGGTAGCGGTTCATCCGTTGTTTCGTAAGCCAGCATCAACGCTTCTAGCGCCTCAATGCCGTTCGGGACAGCTATTGATCTGGCTTTATGCCTTAACCCGCTTGCTACCAATGTTCAAAAAGGGCGGCATAGGGCAGTCGAGCAAAATGACGATCGCCCGCAGTAATTCTGCTTCCTGGACCGTCACCTTGTTGTCCAGCAACACTGTATGAGCACAGGCATCAACGATCGCTTGTTTAAGCTTCGGCGTTGCCAGATTCAGGCGATCGATACTATGCTTCAGCGTTTTCATATTGCAGGCTGGTGGTGCATCGGGCAAGATTTCCTGTCCGGCTCCCGGCAACCGATGAACGCCAGAGCGAAAGGCATAGGTAATCGCATCGGTGCCCGTTTGTCCAACCTGCGCCAAGCCTGACAGCAGAATCAAACAGTCTGACCAGATTTGCCCGATCGTAATGAACTCAGTAGATTGAGGGCTCGTCGCACTGGACGGCTGCAAGCGATGGCGCAACACGGCATATAGGACAAATTCTGACAATGACCAACGTCCATCCGCGTTTGCCAAACCCTGAATGCATTTGAAAAGCCGCTGATGTTGGTCGGTATCGCTCTGACGCAAAACGGGTATGGTGAGATCAACTAGGGGGAGGCGCGATCGTGGATCAAGTGCATCAATGTCAGCACTCAACGCCAGGGTTCTCTCAATGACATCGGCTGGTTCAACCTGCTTCAGCCACTCTAGTTGTTTCGTTCGCACAGCGGCATTTTGAGTGTCGAGCAGCAGCCCGTAAACGATCGCGATCGCGCCCTGCGGCTCTCGAATACCCAAAGCAATTGTTTCGGGCAACTGTCCTAACAATGCTTTTGCGTATGCATAATGCTCAGGGGTGACAGTGCCTACCTGTGACACAATTTGAGCGGCATTTGCCTGCATAGGGGACGATCGAGCAACTGTTGAGCTACCGGCTGCAAAGCCCATTGTTAAGGACTCTTGCCCTGCTGCCGATGATTCACCCGATGAGAATTTAGGGGTTTGACCGGCATACTGCCGCTTTGATGCATCCAGACGGCGAATACGCTGTGCCAACGGTGGGTGCGTTGCAAACAGTTCTTCTAAAAAGTTAAAACGTAGCGCACTGCCAAAAAAGAGATGGCTGTTTCCCTCGGCTGACGGCGATCGAACGATCGAGCTGTAATGGTGATTAGCAATTTTATCTAAGGCACCTGCAATGCCTGCCGGGTTGCGTGTAAACTGCACCGCAGAGGCATCGGCTAAAAATTCACGTTGGCGCGAAATGGCACTTTTAATCAGCCGTCCGGAGAGCAAGCCAAGACTCCCAATTACCGCAAGGGCAATGCCAAAAACTAGCACCGCATTCCCTTCTTTACCACGTGGTCGCAAGCCGATAATAATGCGCCCTGTGATGTAAATCAGCAACAGCCCATGCAGTAAGCCGATCAGACGGATATTAAGCCGCATATCGCCGTTTAAGATGTGGCTAAATTCATGCCCAATCACGCCTTGCAGTTCGTCGCGAGACAGTTGCTCTAACGTGCCACGAGTAACCCCAATAACCGCATCATTCGGCGTGAAGCCTGCTGCGAAGGCATTGATTCCCTGTTCGCCATCCATCACATACACGGCAGGCACCGAAATGCCAGCGGCGATCGCCATTTCCTCAACGATATTCAACAACTGTCGTTCTTCTGGGTGCGCCATTTCTGACAGCAGCAACCGTCCACCCATCTCTTGAGCAACGACGCTACCGCCTGCTTTCAACGTCTGAATTTTGTACAGGCTACCCAAACCCACGAGTACTACGGTGCCAGTGCCAATAGTGAAAAACAGCGAGGGATTCCACCAGCTAAAGGCTGCTTTCTGAGTGACAGGCGGACATGGCACCCGTAGAGAGGGACTAACGGCAACGCTATTGGGGTTACGTGATTGAAAGCGTTCAGCCGGCTCATTAAAATTGGTGCTAACGCGAGGTTCACCAGCGGCAGAACGCGGTTGGGTACAGTTGATCGATGAGTAGCGGGACGATCGCGACTTTGACCCTTTAGACGAACCCGACAGCGTAACAACTGCCGCTAAGTAAACCGTGACAGTGATAAACAACAGAGACAGCGCGAAAAGCAGAATCAGCTTTCGCGTATTGTTTCGCGCCTGATCTTGATGCTCAAAAAAATTCATGATGCTCCGCCAGGAGAATTTGGCAAGTGGAAGCGCGTCATCCTTGGAGATGAATGCTTCCTACGGTCGAAGATTGCTTTGGAAATCGCTATCAGCGTGAAGTAAAAAGCTAACTGCCGACTCCTGCCCTTAGCTGAACGATACGCGCGGTGCGACTTTAACCTCTGGTGCAGCTTCCTCTAACAGTTCTGCTTGTGCAAAGTTGAACCCATTTGCTACCAGATTGCTGGGGAAGACTTCGCGCTTTGTGTTGTACAAGGTAACGGCATCATTGAAAGCCTGACGGGCAAAGGCGACTTTATTTTCAGTGGAGGATAGTTCTTCCATCACGCGGGTCATCGTCTGATCAGCCTTCAAATCAGGATAGGCTTCTGACAGCACCATCAAGCGTCCTAACGCGCCTGTCAGCGCACCTTCTGCATCACCCAATTGCTGCATAGCGCTTGGATCACCAGGATTTCTGGCAGCACGGCTATTGGCTGACAACGCAGCATTTCTGGCAGCAACGACGGCTTCGAGTGTTTCCCGCTCATGCTTCATGTAGCCTTTCGCAGTTTCCACCAAATTTGGAATCAAGTCGTAACGCCGTTGTAACTGCACATCAATCTGGCTATAGGCATTCTTGTAACGGTTGCGGAGCGTCACAAGACCGTTGTAGCCATCCATAAAGATGAAACCAATGATCAGAATCAGTACAACCAGAAAAATCAAAGTCCCCATAATGTCTGAGTCCTAAAGTTCAGTAGGTTAGTGAAGGCCGCTAAAATGAAGCAGCATGGGCTTGACGATCGCACCATGCAATCACTGCTAGAAGTTCAATACAAAAGTCTGCAAGCGCATACCGCGAGAATGCGATCGCTCCATCGTTGCCTTATGCCATTAGCAGGAAATTGGTTTTCCTACAGGAAATTAGTTTTCCTGGTTGAAGTGTGCCCATTCTGTGCGTGCTGAAAACAGATTTAAGCGTCACACGAAAATTAAACGGTTGTAGCTAACCAACGATGTTCTAGAGCAACAATGCGATTGACTGATCGAGAGCACGGTTAGCATGTGTCATCATTCAAGGCGTGGAATCCTGTTCTTTCGCTAGCCAATGGAGAAAGCATCATTAGCAGCGATTACCAACTCTGAGCTGATGCCAATGTTCTGCTGCGTTTAGGCACCAAGGATCATGAATTTAATCAATCCGCAAACTGTAGGGGCGGGTTTAGCAGACCAAACGGCATCCTGCAAAGGCTTTGACAGCAAACCTGTCCCTACCAAAGATCGAACTTATTGAATTCCCATTCCTAAGCAACTTCACCGCATCCTAGCCATAGACCTTAATCTTTAGTGCGAATGGGTGAGGTATAAAACGGTTTCAAGCCTGGTAAAGACCAGAACCAGGGTAACCGTACGAGCAAGATGCCCGCTGTAACGATTACTAAACAGCCAGACAGCACTTTGTTTGCCGTTGTCCATTCGGTTGTGCCGAGGTAATGAGAGCCAACCAAAACTGTGTGCGCGACGCAAAGGATCAAGGCTGGAACGCTTAAGAGATGAATGTGTCGCCAATGCCGACCTAGTACCTTGACCATCCAGTCAAAACTGGTGAGGGCAACGGGAGTCATGAGACCGATCGCAACAATGCCTGCCCAGATGCCTACCTGCTGCTCGATCGGTAAAAACGGCAGGCTTTGCAGATCCCATTCAAAGGTGTGAGCCAGCATATGGCCGATGTGTGCCAGCGAGAGGACATAGGCACCGACACCAAACACACGCCGATAGCGCAAGGGAAACTGCCAGAAAGGACTCACAGGACGGGCAAGCAGTGCCAGCATCAGGCAAAGGATAGCAGCATGCCCAGTGTAGTCCACCATTGCGTCTGTACGGAGGAGGGTGAGAATGCCGATCGCTAGCGTGACCCACCCACCCATGCGAAAAAGTTGACTGCGGCGATCGCGACTGACCAGCGCTGTCGAAAGCCCAACGCCCAACATTGAGGGCATAGTACCCAGACCAAAGGCCAACATTGTTGCGGTGCCATGCCAGAGGCTACCCGTTTCAGCCGCTTTGATCTGCGCCGTATACAAAAACCCGCAGGGAATCAAGCCCCATGTCATGCCGAGGAGTGCTGGAGTCCACCAGTGAGCATAGCTGGAAAGCTGCATCATGCCACCACTCAGACGCTCGTGAAAGCCGCCTTGCAGAATGGGATGAAGCAAGGGCAATCCTGGCAATAGTTTGGGATTAATCTGCGTTAACCCCATCCAGATGAGCACTAACCCGGTGACGATCGACAAACCCTGTCGCAGTCCACTGTCAATTCCTGCCAGTTGTCCACCAGCGACCAGCACTGATCCAAGTGCACCAATGCCAGCACCCACCAGTGCATAGCTCACAATGCGCCCCAGGTTTAACAATCCATGAAAAAGCAAGCGCTGTTGCCACGACGAGGACTGCTGAGACAGCGCAAAGGCGGCTGTGAGTGGTCCACACATCCCCACACAATGCCCAAAACTGCCCAGCAGTCCTAGCAGCATGACCAGCAACAAATCAGTCATTATCCGTAGGCAACCTAAATCATTGGTCAAAAGAGGTTTGAGCGTTGTACCTTCTAAATGTCCAAACCCATCATTGGCTTCGGGACACCCAGTAATGCATCACTTTTTCCAGTCCTTTGCTGACTGGTCTAACACATAAGCAGCTACGGCTTGGATATCCTCTTCTTTTAGCCGACCTTTAAATGCAGGCATGGCGTTTTTACCGTTTGTCACCTGGGCGATTATCGCTTCAGGCGAATCCATCCCATACTGCTTCAGCGCGTCTGCTTTCAGGTTTTTGTTAGCAGAAATAACATTGTTGCCACCTTGATGACAAGCAGCACAATTTGCACTAAAGAGCTTGGCACCCCTTGCAGTAAGAGCTGTCGCGGCATCTGCCAGTGCGGGAGTAGTAAAGAACGTGAGACAGAGCGCGATCGCTACCAGCAAGCTCGACATTAATTTTTTCACACCAGTCCCCTCACAACGAAGCATCAGCAAGCTCTATTGTTTACCTGCCTGGTCACAGCGTCAAAAGACAGGCTGTCGAAGTGTTAGGGCGTACTCCTTCTCTCTTTGGTACGCTGATCATTACGCCGTAATGTTAGCGAAGCCGCGCCACAGACTGATTTTCTATGCCAAGGGCGATTGCATTTAGCTCTGTCATTACATTGATCGCGCCTGTCATGAACCTGAATACCATTTAGTTATGAGGCAAATGTGCGGTATTGAGGAGCAGGAGGTGTAGCTAGTCTAAGCACTCTTTTCCAACAGGTCTTTGTGATGAAGTTTAAGTACTCAGCATTAATTACAGCCCTCGTTATCTCGCTTGCTACGGTGCTACCAGCGTCGGCAGACACAGGGACAATTCAGGGAGCTCCGGGGGGTCGGGTCAATGTACGGCAATCTCCTTCAACAAGTGCGCGTGTGCAGCACTACGGGTTAGGCGGCGATCGGGTCAATATCCTTAACCAAACGAATGCACCGGATGGCTATCAGTGGTACTTGGTCGAGTTTCCCAGTTCGGGCGCACGCGGCTGGATTCGAGGCGACTTACTGCGGGTAAATGCGGCAGCAACATCCCAACGCATCTCGTTTGCACCGGGGACGTCTGCTGCTAAAGTCGGCGGCAGGGTGCAGGGCACACAGTCTCACAACTATCTGCTAAGAGCTGGCGCAGGTCAAACGCTTACCACCAGCACAGTCGGCACCAGCCCTTATTTACAAGTGCAAGTGTTTGACCCGAATGGCAGCAACCTCTATACAGGCAGCCGCAACTGGTCGGGTGTGCTACGTCGCTCTGGCGATTATCGGGTGCGGGTGCAGCTAGTGCCAGAAGAACAGCAGTCGGGCGTGACGGGCGAATATAGCCTCACGATCGGTATTCGCTAATGGTGCTGGTGGATGCGATTGCCCTTGCTGGATATAAGATACAGCCCCATTCATACATTGGGACGTTCCTGCCGTATCAACGATTGAGTAACTAAGCCTGTCCTGTTGAAGGACAGAAGGCATCCCTTACAACGATGGGGTTAGCGAACGCTCTTGTTTACCTGGCTGCATACGTCGTTAAAGCATAGGCTGTTGTGATTTACGTTGAAATCTCAACGCCGTCAAGCCTGCGTGAGTGTTAGCCTAGAGAAGCAATTGCTTGCAAATCTTTTTGTTTCGCTGTCCATGAAAAACGTTGTGGTAGGACTCTCCGGTGGAGTCGATAGTTCAACAGCCGCTGCTATGCTGCACGATCAGGGCTACTCGGTCGTGGGGCTGACGCTTTGGTTAATGAAAGGGAAGGGGCAGTGCTGCTCTGAAGGAATGGTAGATGCCGCTCAGTTATGCGAACAGTTGGGCATTCCTCATCACATCGTTGATACCCGCGAATCCTTTCAGGAAAACATCGTGGACTATCTGGTGGCTGGTTACAGCACGGGCGTTACGCCGCTGCCCTGTTCTCAGTGCAACAAAGCAGTAAAGTTTAGCCCGATGCTGCGCTATGCACAGGAAACATTGGGTATCGATCGCATTGCCACCGGTCACTATGCCCGCACGCGCTACGATGTGACATCGGGTCGCTATCAGTTGTTACGGGCGATCGATCGTACAAAAGATCAGTCCTACTTTTTGTACGACCTGCCGCAAGATGTTCTGGCGCGGGTTCTCTTTCCGCTAGGAGAACAGCCTAAAACTGAAACTCGTCAGGTTGCCGCTGCCTTTGGGTTACATACTGCCGACAAGCCCGAAAGCCAGGATCTCTGTTTGGTAGAAGCCAATGGTTCAATGCGGGCGTTCTTAGACAAATACATTACGCCTCAGTCGGGTGAAATTGTTGACCAGTCGGGTAAGGTGCTAGGGCAGCATGAAGGGGTACATCACTACACCATTGGTCAGCGAAAGGGGCTGGGCGTTGCTCATAGTGAACCGTTGTATGTGGTGGCGCTAGACGCTGCAAACAATCGCGTGATTGTGGGCGATCGCACTGCGACTCTGGCGGCTGAATGTACCGTCCAGCGGCTCAACTGGGCTTCGATTGCGGCACCAGCTACACCTATTCGGGCAGACGTGCAAATTCGCTATCGCTCACTGGCTGTTCCTGCTACCGTGATTCCGTTGGAGAACGATCGTGTGCGTGTTGTCTTTGACGAGCCGCAGTCGAGCATCACACCCGGTCAGGCAGCCGTTTGGTACGATGGCGAGGTCTTGCTGGGCGGTGGCATTATCGATCGCCAAGAGTAGCACCCTTTTAGCTTGGGGCTGGTGACAAATTACTTGTCAAGGATCACTCCTTGCCCTTATAGCTTTGAGTTATTGCAACGCTCCTTAACTCTGGTTGCTGGCAAAGGGCAACTCTGCACCACTTAGCTTGCTCTAGAAGCCAGTAGATTTTGAGCCGTTTGCAATATTTCATCTAACCCGCAATCTTTGGGCATAACGACATCTGCGTGTGCGCTCAAGGTGCCGTTGATTGCCACATCGCCCCGACTAATGAAGGCGGAGGTGAGCATGGTCAGGGGAGGATGCTTCAGTTGGGTTTTTAATTGATGAATCACTTCAATGCCATTTGTAGAAGTTTCATGACGATGATTGGGTGCGATTGTAAAGTCGATGATGACGAGATCGTAAGACTCAAGCGCGGCATTCAGAAAACTTTGGGCATCTGTAAACGTGGTGACTTCAAAGTTGGCTCTAAAAAAACGTTTGATGGCAAAGCACCAGCCTTCGTCATCATCTAATACAGCGACTCTTGGCATTACATTCATTATTATTGTCGTACACTACCCTTCGTGTGGCGATCGAAGCGCTTTCCAAAAACAGCCCAGTTCTCAGTCCTCGTGCTGCTTGGGACAGCATTTTACACTGATACAGCGATTTAACGGGTATTCAAGGAAAAGTGACAAGCCATCAAGTTGTGCTCCACACCTTTTTACTGACAATGCCCGCACCTCTGGTTTAGAGTGCCCTTTTTCACTTCGGCTGCAACTGCAAACGGGAAACTTCAGCTTTTGTTCTTTAGCATCTTCACAAACCTCTGTTAACATTTGATCAAATAGATCATCTAGAGCAACTTTGTGATATGGCAACTACTACCGTACTGCAATTCATGCAAAAGACCGCCGAAGACCAAGCTCTGCGTCAGCAGCTTGAAACGCTGCTAGGTGTTGGTGATGGTAATATCAGCAGTGAAACTGAGCTAGACGCTGCCGAAACCGAAGCGCTGAAGGGAGAACGTGCTCCTATTGTTGCTGCCTTTGCTGCCCAGAATGGCTATACCTTTTCGGCTGATGATCTTGTAACCGTGGTGGATGCGTTCCAGCAGCATCAGTCGGGTATTTTGTCTGATGAGGCGTTTGCAGCGTTAGTAGGGATGTCAGCAAGCAACAATATGACTCAACTTGATGCAGCGGCGAACCCACTCAAACGACTCACACGCTACTTGGGCAAAACCTATCTCGGTCTGGGTTAAGTTTTGCAATGGCAGCGATGGCTCTGCCGAGTCTTATGAACCAGCAAGACTGAGGCACTATTGTTAGACATCTTACCCAGCACCTTTTTGTAGCGCTCCAGTCAACAGGTAGAAAATGTCATCCTCCGAGCCAGTTAGCATTCGTCAGCTTTTTGCCAACGACCTGGCACTTGTTGAGGGTTTATTGGATACCTTCGGTGAGGCTTTCAACGAAGTTGATACCTATAGCTCGTCTCGCCCCAGCCATACCTATTTCAAGCGGTTGCTAAACAGCGATTATTTCATTGCGCTTGCAGCATTGAAAAAGGGATCAGTAGTCGGAGGTCTCGCTGCCTATGAACTCCAGAAGTTCGAGCAAGAGCGTAGTGAAATTTATCTTTACGATCTAGCGGTTGCAGCAGCGCATCGACGCGAAGGGATTGCCACTGCACTAATCCAGGAATTAAAGAAGATCGCTGTAGCGCGAGCAGCCTATGTTATTTTCGTACAGGCGGACATCGGAGATGACCCTGCGATTGCACTCTACACGAAGCTTGGGGCACGCGAAGATGTGCTTCATTTTGACATTCCTGTGGCGGTCAGCGATGATGCCTAATAATTCAAACGTTGTGGACGATCGAGGGATCTTGGTGCGGATGTCAAGTTAGTCTGTCGCCGCCAAGTTAAGTCGTTAGTTTCTATGCTTGGCATTAACATATTTGCCATACCACAATGCCTCACCTGCTCAGTTTGGCTGAGTGTCGATCAACATGGGTTCGCCTGATAGTCGAGAGCCATGAGAAATCTCTTAGAGATTGTTGCCGTTCCCATTACCCAATTCAGCTTGATCGGTAGAAATTAGTTCTCCGATCGTCTCGGTCAGTGCCTTAGGATCCATGAAAATAATTTTGGAGTTATCGCTTTCGCTTAACTTCAGATTTGCCTCGACATACTTCTGGGCGACCAGGTATTGCAACACCGCCTGAGAGTTGGGTTGTCCCTGTAGTGCCCTGGAAATACGCTGAATGGACTCTACCATTGATTCGGTTTCTGACATCGCTGCTTTGCGCTTACTCTCTGCCGCTCGCTCTAGCTCTAGCGATTCCAGCATCGTCTTTGAGGGCGCAATCTCCTGAACTTCTACCCGCATAATTTTCACGCCCCAACTTTCGGTTGCTTCATCCAGTTGGTGCAGCAGCGCTTGATTAATTTTGTTTCTACCTGAGACCGTTTCCCGCAGATCCATCTGCCCAATTTCACCCCGCAACGCAGTGACAACCAGATTAGTCAGCGCCGATTCTAAATCTTCGACCCCGTAGTAAGCCTTTTGCACGTCGAGAATCTTCCAGTACATGACAGCATCTACCGTCAACGGTACGTTGTCGCGGGTGATAGCCTGCTGGGGGTCAGTATCCAGAACTTGTTCGCGCGTGGTCTCGACCAGAACAGTATCAAAAACTGGAATGACAAAATTCAAACCAGGCTTCAGGCTGCGACGATACTGTCCTAATCGCTCCACAATGCCTTCGTTACCCTCATTAATAATCTTGACCGAACCGGCAATATAGCCAACCACTACTAAAGTAAGGGCAGCGATCAGAGATTCCATAGGTAACGCTCCGGCAAAATTGCAGAGAAATTAAGGCAATTGTATTTCCAGTCTAGTGGATTGGCGATCGTTCGTAAGAGATAAGGAGTGGGGGATAAGGGGATCAAGGCTTGCAAAAGGCAGTTTTCATGTCTAGATGCTCAGTCTTGATGAGCAAACTTTCTGCTTTCAAGCCGTTAGGCAAGCGGTTTTTTAAGCTAGCGAAAGACATAGTCGAGCAAGATATGGCAGCTAGGGCATTTTAAGTGAATTTATCTCACCCCATCCTAGAGGGTTAAGCTGAAGAACGAAATTGGTATGGAGTAGGTGCAGCAGCACTTTGAGTAGTGCCTCAGACCGTAGAAACTAATCTTTCCAGAGCATTTGAATCACCACGCACGTAACGTCTGTGATTAGATGGCATAGAGTTTTTCTATCAGCTTGAGGTCATTTCGCTACTGCCGCTAACGTTGGCGGCATCGACCAACCTAGTGAAATTGCAACTCAACCGTTTGCTCACCACTCATCCCTTCTCTCTATGGGTGCTTCATCTCTATGAGTGCTTCATCAGAATCATTTCAAGCCATTCTGGACAGCCTTTACCACAAATACAAGGGGTTAACCGATGGCAAGGTTGCCAGCTACATCCCTGAATTGGCGAAGATGAACCCGAATTGGTTCAGCATTTGTGTCGTGACTGCAGACGGTCGCACGTTTGTCACTGGGGATGCGGAGCAGTTCTTTACAATTCAGTCGATCTCGAAGGTGTTTGTGTATGGCTTGGCGCTGGAGGAGCACGGTCGCGAAGCGGTGCTTGCCAAAGTGGGCGTTGAACCAACGGGTGATCCCTTTAATTCCATTATTCGGCTGGATGAATACTCCAAGCGTCCCGATAACCCCATGATCAATGCGGGTGCGATCGCTACCACCAGTCTCATCAAAGGCAAGGGCGCGACCGAACGGCTCAACCGGATGCTCGATATGTTTCGGTGCTACGTGGGGCATGACGTGTACATCGATATGTCAGTGTTTGTCTCAGAGCGATCGTCAGGACATCGCAATCGGGCAATGGCATCGCTTATGCGGCATTTTGGAATGATTGACGATCGTATGGATGAGTCGCTGGATCTGTACTTTCAGCAGTGCTCAATGATGGTGAACTGCCGTGATTTAGCAACGATGGCAGCAACGTTAGCCAATCGGGGGATCAATCCCCTGACGGGCGAGCGTGCTGTACCCAGTCGCTACATCCGCGATATTCTCAGCGTTATGTACACCTGTGGTATGTACAACTTCGCAGGACAATGGGCGTATACCGTCGGCATCCCAGCCAAAAGTGGCGTCTCGGGCGGCATTATTGCGATCGTTCCACGGCAGGTTGGCATTGCTGTTTTTTCGCCACTGCTTGATGCGCATGGTAGTAGCGTGCGTGGTATCAAAGTTTGCGAGGAACTATCCCGGCAGTTTGAACTCCATATGTTTGATCCACCGATGGGCTGTTTGCACCTGTTGGAACAGTTAGACAACTCAACCTAGCTAGGTTTGAAACTGTTGCGCGTAAAACCGAGCATAACGCCCACTTTTGTCTAATAACTCGGCGTGAGTACCAGATTCAACGACCTGTCCTTGTTCAAGTACCAGGATGCGATCGGCGCGGCGGACGGTAGCAAGACGGTGGGCAATGATGAAGACGGTGCGGTTCTGCATCAACCGCTCTAGCGCTTCTTGCACCAGCGCTTCAGATTCGGAATCAAGGGCAGAAGTGGCTTCATCCAGGATCAGAATGCGTGGATTCAGAAGCACAGCACGAGCGATCGCCAGTCGTTGGCGCTGCCCGCCCGAAAGGTTAACACCACGCTCACCCAGCCAGGTTTGATAGCCCTGAGGAAATTCCACAATGAACTGATGGGCGTTGGCAATTTTAGCAGCGTTCTGAATAGTGTCCAGGTCTAAATCGGCTTGCCCAAAGGCAATGTTTTGAGCGATCGTGCCTGAAAAAAGAATCGTTTCCTGCGGCACAATGCCAATTTGACGGCGTAAGCTGCTGAGGGTGACATCTTTGACATCCACACCATCCAGAAAAATGTGCCCGCTTTGAGGGTCGTAAAAGCGGGGCAACAGGTTTGCTAACGTCGTTTTACCAGCACCAGAGGAGCCAACCAGAGCGATCGCCTCACCTGGGAGTGCCAGAAAGCTGAGATTTTTCAGCACTGGCTGATCGATCTGGTAGCCAAAGCTCACGGTGCGGTACTCCACTTTACCCGTTACGGTTGGTAGGGTAACAGCGCCAGTGTGTTCAACCACAGTTGGCTGAATATCCAGCAATTCAAAAATGCGGTCGAGTGAAGCTTCGCCTTGCTTAAATTCGTTGTAATTGCTGGTAATCAGCGCGATCGGGTCAATAAGCATCACGACAGCCGTGAGATAGCTCACAAACTCGCCGCCTGTCAGGTTGCCCTGCGAGACTTGCCAGCCGCCAAGCAGCAGCAAAAACAGCAGGCTAAGAGATTCTAAAAAGCCCACTACGGGCATTTGAATGGCTTTGAGTTGCTCTGCCCGAAAGCGCGCCCGACGGTTGCGCTCTGCCTCTCGACCGAAGCGATCGAGCATATAGTCTTCAGCAGCAAACGCTTGCACTAGACGCATACCGCTAAAGACTTCCACCAGCAGCGCTGACAAGTCTGAAACTCGGCTCTGGCTACGATAGGAGAGTTGACGCAACTGCTCGCCAAACCAGGTAACGAGCACTGCCATCAGTGGAGCAATAACCAGCGTTGCTAACGTTAGTTGCCAGTTGAGATAAACCATATAGCCCAGCACCACCAGCAGTTGCAGCACACTAGGCACAAATTGGTGAAAGACTTTGTTGACCACTTCGCCGATGCGATCGACCTCTTCCGTCAACCGATAGGCAAGATCGCCGCTCTGAGCTGTTTCAAAGTAACTGAGACTTAGCCTCTGTAGATGGGCGTAGACGTGCTTACGAAGGTCGAGGGTGATTGCCAGGGCTGCCTTTGCCATCAGCGAATCCTGACCGTACTGGGCAAGTTTCTGCACCAAAAAGACAATCGTGCAGAAACCGGCAAGCTCGGCGATCGCCAGAATTCTCCCCTGCCCAATCAATGCCGCCATTTGACCTGCTATCCATGCCAGCACAGGCCAAATTGCCGTAAAAACAAGGGTGCAGAGCAGTGCCTGAATGATCGTGCGACCATGCGGTCGAATGTAATCAAGAAGCTGCCAGTAGCGATCGCGTCCTTTCAAAGTCTGTTTAATGTGCTTTCTTAATAAAGGGGCAGTGCTGCTGAGACAGGTGATACAACGACAGCCACAAGAGTAATCAGGCGTTCAACGCTGCTCGGCTGCTGAAGTCACTTGCCTAAAAATCAATGCAGTAATGTCGTTCGAGCAATCCAGGCAAAGCTGCCCATGAGCTTAGGCGTAATGAAACTTAGAGTAGTGCCCCAACGCCTACCATGACTGAGACAAGCGATCGGCATACACCACTTCAGTAGAACAGTTTTTCCACCATGTTTGCCATAAAGTGACTGAGCTATAGTGCAGCTACTTTTTGTAAAAGAGCTAGGAGTCTCCCTTACAGAATAGGAAACCACCAACAGTGACCCGCTGCATAGCCCCCATTATCCCCCACAACAGCGCACATAAAAATTCCTCAAGAAGAAGCTAAACATTGAAAAGACCCTGCCCTAGCTTTGCTCTAACAAAGAGAAGCCTACCTGCAAAAGCAATTCCGCTGGTAAGTAAAAGCTAATCGACTACTCTGAGTCCTGCATATACCGTCGTAGTAACGCGATGCTTATCTCAAAGCACACGTCAATTTTTTGGGAGTCAAGCCACTGATACAGGTGACGTAATCTAAGCCCAACTGTTTCAGCGAACAGCTTTGCGCGTTTTGCGCCGGACAAGCCAAACAACTACTGCAATCAGTAGACCGAGCAAAACAATTTTGCTCATAGGTGCTAAGTACACCTCCACCAACTCGTAGTTGTTCCCCAGAAAATAACCCAGAGCCGTGAGCAATGTTACCCAGAGCGTAGTGCCAATGGTTGAATACAGCAAAAAGAGTGCGATCGGCATCTGATTGATGCCTGCTGGCAGTGAGATCAGCGTCCTCACACCCGGCACTAGGCGGCAAAACAGTACTGTTTTTGCGCCATGCTGATTAAACCAACGGTTTGCCTTGTCAATATCCTTGCCAGAAAGCGTTAACCACTTACCATAGCGATCGGCAAGCTGCCGCAGTCGTTGCTCACCAATCAGTTTGCCAGCATAATACCAGGGCAGTGCGCCCAGCATCGTGCCAACAACACCCGCCAGAACCGCGAGAAAAAAGTTCAGTTTACCTTGCGCGATCGTAAACCCTGCAAGCGGCATGATCAGTTCTGAAGGAATCGGGGGAAAGAGGTTCTCCAGAAACATCAGCAGCCCAATCCCCACATAGCCCAGAGATGTCATCGTATTCGTAATCCACTCGGTCATACAGCTATTCTCTAGATGGGCAACCAGCAGCCTAAATAAGCAGAATTGCAGACGGTTCTTAGCGTTGCGTTACTAGAACGCTCTCGTTGCATATCCTAACCTCTGGCAGTTAAATGTCTTTAAGTTCCGAATAAAAGTTCCGAATGACAGTTTCAAATTGCTGCAAGGGTAGCTTCTCTAAGATTCACGTCAAAGTTGTATCGGTCAGGACAAAGCCACCGCAGCTTACTACGGTGGCAGACAACAGGTTATAGCTACTAAACCCAGTGGCGTTTGGGTTAAGCCTTCTTCAACCAGCTAAACATGGCGCGTAAGTCCTTGCCGACAGCTTCGATCTGGTGTTCTGCCTCACGACGGCGCATGGCAGTAAAACCAGGCTTACCCGATTGATTCTCCAGCACAAACTCGCGAGCAAACTGACCGGTCTGGATTTCGAGCAGAATCTTCCGCATTTCAGCGCGGGTGTCATCGTTGACAATGCGAGGACCGCGCGTAAAGTCACCATATTCGGCGGTGTTGGAGATGCTGTCGCGCATTTTGGCTAGACCACCTTCCACGATCAAGTCCACAATGAGCTTGACTTCATGCAAACACTCAAAATAGGCAACCTCAGGCTGATAACCTGCTTCTACCAGCGTTTCAAAGCCAGCCTTGATGAGCGCTGTCAAACCACCACAGAGAACGACCTGCTCCCCAAACAAATCGGTTTCGGTTTCTTCCCGAAACGTCGTTTCCAGGATGCCTGCACGAGTGCCGCCGATGCCTTTAGCATAAGCCATTGCCCGATCGCGTGCCTGTCCTGACGCATCTTGAAAAACGGCAAACAAAGCAGGCACTCCTTCACCCTGCTCATAAGTGCGCCGCACCAGATGTCCGGGTCCCTTAGGAGCAACCATCACCACATCAACGTTGCTAGGAGGCACTACTTGCGCGAAGTGAATGTTGAACCCGTGGGCAAATGCCAGCACCTTGCCTTCTGTCAGATGCGGTTCAATCTCATTTTTATAAACCGTTTTTTGCACTTCATCTGGCAGCAAAACCATAATGAAGTCAGCCCGTTTCGCTGCTTCCTCAACCGAATACACGGTTAAGCCCGACTCCTTTGCTTTGATTGCCGATTTGCTGCCGGGATACAACCCCACAATTACATTGGCACCGCTATCCTTCAGGTTCAGCGCGTGGGCGTGACCTTGAGAACCGTAGCCAATAATGGCGATCGTTCCGTTAAGCAAATCTAAGTTGGCATCCGCGTCGTAATACATCCGCGCCATAGTGGGAGTCTCCTTGCAAGGGTCGAGTTCTGTGCGAACTCAAAATTTTATCAGATCCCAGGAGAGTGAAGGTAAAAGAAAGGCAAAAGGTGAAAGAAGGCAAAAAGCAAAAGTGAGAAGGCAAAAGTGAAGTGCTTACCAGGGGAGAGGGAAAGTCGAGGGAGTGAAGTAGCCTTCAATCCTTTGCCACCTCCGCAGCAGCCAGGTTGCTCACAAGCAGATGCCGTTCAAGCATCTCAATTGTCTCCAACAGTCCAACTTATCTCAATTCGCCTTCAGCCTTTAGCCCTTAGCCTTCAGCCTTTTACCTTCTGCCCTCTGCCTTCCCCTTATTTGTTAATTTCTTGAATCTGAGCCGTGAAGTAGTCTTGCCGATACTTAAGCTGTCTTGCTAGACCTAAGCCCTGCTGAAACGCTGCCACTGCCTGCTGGTTTTGCTTGCGATCGCGCTGAATCTGTCCAATTTGGTCGTAAGCGTGCATCATGCCGTAGAGGTTGTAAGACTGCTGTTCGAGGCTGACCAGGTAGTCAAAAACTTTTAAGGCGGCATCCAGGCGATCGTTGGCACGGTAGAGCGCACCAAGCTTCTGTAGCGCTTCGCTAGCATAGGCAAGCTGGAGCGTGGGTTGAGCCAGTTGATAGGCTGACTGGTAGTATTGCTCTGCCTGGTCAGGACGTGCCAAAAGCTGATAGTTATCGGCAATTTTGATTTTTAACGCTGGGATGGAGAGGGGATCAGGCAAGGTTTCGTAAAGCGCAACGAGTTGCTGTTGGACGGTTATTGCCTGTGCTGGCTGTTTTGCTTGCTCATAGCTATATGCCAGTCGTGTCAAATAGATGCTTTCGTTTTGGCGATCGCCCCTTGCCTTGGCTCTACTTGATAACTCTTGGTAAGTGACGGCAGCATTGGGATAGTCGAGCCAAGTGAGGTGTAGCTGCGCCAACGTAATGAGCGCTTCGTCAGTCTGTTTTTCGTCACGGCGCTGCTTTGCGTCGGTCACAATTTGGGTGTAGATCGCTACGGCTGGCTTTGGTAAGCGCACCTGCTGGTAGGCGACCCCCAGCGCTTGCAGCACGGCTAAGCGTCCGGCACGATCGCTACTACTAAGAACGGCGCTTGTAGCACTGGTGTTAGAAGGTGGCGGCGTGGCAACGGGATCTAGGGGCACTGTATCGCCAGTTGCTGGAGCTGTAGCCATCGTAGCGGTTGACAATTGGTGTTGCGCCAGAATGGCATCCAGGCGCTTGGTAATCCAACGAACATCTGGGGTTAGGCTCTCTTTCCAGGCAATATCACCTACTCGTCCCAGTGCTTTCGTCTCCTCAACGGCACCTAATGCTCGCCGCAGACGCAGTTCCCGATACCACAGTGCAAAGGCACTAACCCGATCGCCCTGCTGCAACGTGGCAATTGCCTGATTATTCAAGTTATCCAGTGCGGCAGTTAGCTGTTTGCGCTCTAAGGCAGAAAGGGGACGCGGCACTGCCGTCTGTGGCAGCAATGGATCAGGCGCTGTACTTTCTAGCGGATTGGGCGGAAACTCGTCAGTTTTTTTGGAGGGAGTTGGCTGTGCGGCTGGTGGCTGAGTTGGAGGGGTTTTAACCTCTGGCACCTGGTTTTGAGAGGGCTGCACATTAAGATTCTGACCCGGTAGCGGCTGAGGATTCTGACCTGGTAGCGGCTGCAAGGGAGGGTTTTGACCCGGTAGCGGCTGAGGATTCTGACTTGGTAGCGGCTGCAAAGGAGGGTTTTGACCCGGCAACGGCTGAAGAATTTGACCCGGTAGCGGCTGCAAAGGAGGGTTTTGACCTTGTAGGGGTCTTAACTCCGTTGGTTGGGGTACAGGTTGCGCGATCGCCTCTGGCACCAGACCCAAGAACAACAGAGGGAGCGCTAAGTTTACAGCGCGCAAGGGTGACAGTGCTACATCCACACGTTTTTGCATTGCTGAGCCTCCGTCTTGCTGTTCCCAGACTTGTTTCCGTTCGTCGCTGTGCCTTGACATAACCGCTCCTCTAGAAAATCACCGCACCGAAAATTCTGCCAGGAAAACTTGCTTATAAACAATAGATATTTTGTTTGCTGTCGCCGTCCCGTACACCCCTGCAAACGACTCAAACAGCCCGTAGGGGTTAAGTTGCAAGCAACCCTCTAGCGATCGCAGCCGATGAAAGTCGATAGTCTCCGTTATAGAGTGCCTGTGGCTTTTGTGTCCACTTACCAACAATTGCATAAGCAGAAATGACATAATGAGTTGCATTTGGCTGGCATATCATAAGCAGACTTATAATCAATGGCTTGAGACTATCAGTAAGATAGACACTGAGGCACAGCGCCAAACCGCTTTAACAGCGGCAGAGAGGAAAAGCTGTAGTCTCACGCCTTCAGTTCAATGTTTTTTGCTTAGCCTCAGCTCGTTTACTGTTGGGATAGAAACCGTGAAAGTTTTGGTCATTGGCAATGGTGGTCGCGAACACGCGCTGGCATGGAAGTTGCTGCAATCTCCTAAGGTGCAACAGGTAACGTGCATTCCTGGTAACGGGGGGACTGCTTCACTAAAACGTTGCCAGAACTTACCGCTCAACGTCGAGGATCTCGAAGGCATTGGGCGCTTTGCTCTGGTCAACGGAATATCTCTAGTAGTCGTTGGTCCTGAGGCACCACTGGCAGCAGGTATTACAGATTACTTAAGGCATCAGCATCTTACTGTTTTTGGTCCAACGCGCTTGGGAGCGCAGATTGAAGCCAGTAAGTCGTGGGCAAAAGCGCTCATGCAAGAAGCTAACATCCCTACTGCACAGGCTGCCGTCTTTACAGAAAAAGAGGCAGCACAAGCGTATGTAGAAGCTCAGGGTGCGCCGATCGTAGTTAAAGCAGATGGGCTAGCGGCAGGCAAAGGGGTGACAGTTGCCTCGACGGTAGCAGAAGCAAAGGCGGCGATCGCGGCGATTTTTGACGGGCATTTTGGCAAAGCCGGTGAGCGCGTCGTCATTGAAGAATGCTTGCAGGGGCAGGAAATCTCGGTACTGGCGCTAACTGATGGCATCACTATTCGCCCCTTGCTGCCCGCCCAAGACCACAAGCGTATTGGAGATGGTGACACAGGAGCTAACACAGGTGGAATGGGTGCTTATGCGCCTGCACCGATCGCAACTCCTGAGTTGATGCAACGCATTCAGACCGAAATCTTGGCACCAACGATCGCCGCGCTCCAAAGCCGTCAGATCGACTACTGTGGCGTGCTGTATGCTGGCTTGATGATTACACCCGAGGGCGATCCGAAGGTAATTGAATTTAACTGTCGCTTCGGTGATCCTGAAATCCAGGCAATACTGCCACTGCTAGAAACGCCTCTAGATGAGCTACTGCTGGCGTGTGCCCAGAAGCGGCTGTCAGAGCAGCCACCGATCGTCTGGAAATCAGGCGCTTCTGCCTGTGTGGTAATGGCAGCAGCAGGTTACCCCGGTCCATTTAAAAAGGGCGATCGCATCACTGGCATTGAGGACGCAGAAGAGCAAGGCGCATTTGTGTTTCATGCCGGCACCAAAACCAAACAACAAGCGCTACTGACCGATGGGGGCAGAGTGCTAGGCGTGACCGTGATGGATGAAACCTTCGATGCCGCACTTTCCAAAGCATATGCCGCTGTCAACAGTATCCAGTTTGACAGTGCCTACTATCGCCGCGATATTGGCGATCGCGTTAGAACTACCGAGACAGCCGCCAGTTAACTTATAGTGAAGGTAGTTGTTAGTTTTTAGCTATTGGTTGTTAGCTAAAAACAGCCTCTAAAAACTAATGACCAACAACTAACAACCATCTTCACGCCCTTGTTTGCCTTCCTGCGCCAAATTCGAGCAACCGTTGCTAGCTGGTGGTCGGAGTTTACGCTTCAGACCAAACTGATGGCAGCGGCAACATTGGTCGTCTCCTTGATCATGAGCGGGTTGACCTTCTGGGCAGTCAACACGATTCAGGAAGATGCTCGACTGGGTGATACCCGCTTTGGGCGTGACCTAGGCTTGCTGTTAGCGGCAAACGTCGCACCCTTAATAGACGAAAACCGTACAGAGTTAGCACGGTTCTCACATCGCTTTTACAGCAGTACCTCCAGCATTCGCTATATGCTGTACGCCGATGCCGAGGGCAATATTTTCTTCGGCATTCCGTTTTCCGAGTCGGAAGTGCAAAACTCGCTAACGATTCGCCGCAAGATTCATCTGCCTGATAACTACGCTGAGGATACAGAGGCACCGATGGTGCGGCAGCATATGACTCCGGATGGTGAAGTGACGGATGTCTTTGTACCGCTTATTAATGGAGGGGTATACAAAGGGGTGCTGGCGATCGGCACCAACCCTAACCCTACCGTCGTCACCTCATCGCATCTAACCCGCGATGTGACGATCGCCGTGTTTGTTTCCATCTGGGTCATGGTGATTTTGGGTGCTGTCTTCAACGCGCTCACCATCACCAAGCCGATTAAGGAACTGCTAGTGGGGGTGAAAAACATTTCCTCTGGTAACTTTAAGCAGCGAGTTGATTTGCCCCTGGGTGGCGAACTGGGCGAACTGATTGGTAGCTTCAACGAGATGGCAGAGAAGCTGGAGCGTTATGAAGAACAGAACATTGAAGAACTAACCGCCGAAAAAGCAAAGCTCGAAACGCTGGTATCGACGATCGCAGATGGCGCAGTGCTGCTAGACATTGAAATGCAGATTGTGCTGGTCAATCCTACAGCGCGTCGTCTTTTTGGCTGGGAGGGCGAAACAGTAGAAGGCGTTAACTTGCTGCGCTTATTGCCCTCACCCGTACAGGCAGAGATTACCCGTCCGCTATATCAGATAGCTAAAGGGGAACTGCGCGAGGGTGCCGAGTTCCGCATCACGTTAAAAGAACCACTCGATCGCACGGTGCGAATTCTGTTAACGACAGTGCTAGATGTGTCACGGGAGAACGTCAAAGGCATTGCGATGACGGTACAGGACATCACTCGCGAAGCTGAACT
Source organism: Phormidium sp. FACHB-592 (assembly GCF_014695795.1). Lineage (NCBI taxonomy): Bacteria > Bacillati > Cyanobacteriota > Cyanophyceae > Oscillatoriales > Oscillatoriaceae > Phormidium > Phormidium sp. FACHB-592. The sequence goes on along the minus strand of NZ_JACJOZ010000026.1, from coordinate 3,589 downwards.
CAACGAAGCCAAGAGCCAGTTTATCAGCAACGTCTCTCATGAATTGAGAACACCACTGTTCAATATCAAATCCTTTATCGAAACGCTGCACGAATACGGCGAAGACTTAAGCCTTGACGAGCAACGAGAGTTTTTGGAAACAGCGAACCGCGAAACCGATCGCCTGACGCGGCTGGTCAACGATGTGCTGGATTTATCCAAACTGGAGTCGTTCAAGCTCTATAACTTTGAAGCGGTCGATTTGGCACAACCGATCGAGCAAACCCTGCGAACCTACCGTCTCAATGCACGCGACAAAGGGATTGAACTCATTCAGGAAATTGAGCCAAATCTACCCCCCGTTCTGGGGCATTACGATCTACTGCTGCAAGTTTTTACCAATCTGGTGGGCAATGCACTGAAATTTACCGAAACAGGTGGCAAAGTAGCGCTGCGGGCGTACTTATTAGACAGCGCTGCTCAAAACCATCAGGCGAAAAGCCCCTTTCTTTGCCCCCCACCTGAGAGCTGCGTCACCGAAGATGCCTTAGGTTTCAGGCACGTTCGCATTGAAGTCGCAGACACAGGGATTGGTATTGATACAGACGATCAGTACGCCATCTTCGATCGTTTTTTCCGCGTTGAGAATCGGGTGCATACGCTTGAAGGCACTGGCTTAGGGCTATCCATTGTGCGTAACATTATCGAAAAGCACTCTAGCCGCGCCCATCTAGTTAGCGAACCTGGAGTTGGCACCACCTTTTGGTTTGACCTGAGGGTATTCCAAGAAGGGGCTTCAGCAGACGAAGTTGCCAGACGAGCGCAACAGCAAGACGATCACTCTTTAGCAAGCACCTCAGAAGCAACAACCGAACCTCAAACTAGCCTCGTTATTACGTAACGAGACTGCTAAGGTAATCAGTTTTTAAGCGTCTTTCCTTTTTAGGTAACTCTAGCGGGGTGGTCGTCGCCGCTGCAAAAATTCAGGAATATCTAGCCCAGTTGGTTTGTTTTTAGGTTCTGCCACTGGCGGTGGACTGCCGACAGTGGGAGCAGCGACCCGACGAGTTGCAGTTGGTTTAGATATGGTTTGAGGTCTGACCTCATGGGTAAACCCTGTCGCGATCACTGTAATCCGAAGCTCGCCCTGCATCCGTTCATCAATGACCGCGCCAAAGATAATGTTTGCTTCTGGATCAACCACTTCATAGATGATTTCAGCCGCAGCGTTCACTTCATGCAGCGTTAAATCTGTGCCACCTGTAATGTTAAAGACAACGCCACGTGCGCCTTCGATCGACGATTCTAACAATGGCGACGAAATCGAGGCGACGGCTGCTTCTCTTGCTCTCGACTTGCCAGAGCCAATACCAATGCCCATTAGCGCCGAACCTGCATCTGCCATCACAGCACGCACATCAGCAAAGTCAACGTTGACCAAACCTGGAATTGTGATGATGTCTGAAATACCCTGTACACCTTGACGAAGGATATCGTCTGCGACACGAAAGGCTTCTTGCACGGGCGTTTGTTCTGAAATTACCGACAGCAACTTGTCATTAGGGATCACGATCAATGTATCAACCCGACTTTGTAACGCGGCAATCCCTTCTTCTGCTTGGCTAGTGCGCCGCCGTCCTTCAAAGGTAAACGGGCGAGTGACAACACCTACAGTCAGCGCACCCATTTCCTTGGCGACTTCTGCTACGATCGGTGCCGCTCCAGTACCCGTACCGCCACCCATGCCAGCCGTGATGAACACCAGATCTGCATTATCGAGCGCAGTAGCAATTTCATCACGTGATTCTTCGGCTGCTTTTTGACCAATTGCGGGGTTCCCCCCCGCGCCCAAGCCTCGCGTGAGCTTTTGACCCATTTGCAAGCGATTAATTGCAGTTGCGTAAGTCAGCGCCTGGGCATCAGTATTAATTGACCAAAACTCCACCCCAACGACTTCGCTAGCAATCATGCGATTCACTGCGTTACCGCCGCCACCGCCAACTCCAATCACCTTAATTTTGGCTACGCTACTAGGCACAATATCACCACTCCTTGATTCTTCACCCCGCAAACCCCTGACATTAGCAGGTTGACTTAAGTGTAGTCCCGAGTTGCCAAAAGGATTTGCTGGCTCTGCTGGTAGTGAAGCATTGTTCTGCCCTTCGGCTTGAGAACCGTTATAGGCTGCCCCTGCGTCAGGATTAAGCGCCCTTGAACTCGCAGCCGAATTGCTATTAACCGAATTATTATTAAGAGTCATTGGAATTGCAGCGGTTATAAACTACGTTTTAGTGTGCAGACGGTTTCATCAATGATAGGGGAACCAATTTAGCAAACTAATGTTAGCGCGAGAGTCGCAACAGATTGAGCGGTTCAATTAACTGAATGATGGTCTTTGTTGCTGCTGGTTATTCATAATCTCACACTTATAAAGCTAGGGAGTACCAGATTCTACAGGGTTTTGAGTTTTGGTCATTTGCACAATTGGGTTATCTGGGTTACGGAGATCAATATACGTGATTTGGCTGAACCTGGAGTCTTTTGCCAGCGATCGCATACGATCGAGTGTCTTTAACTGCGACGAGAATTGCCAGCTATAGGGACCAATGTGAACTGTGCCCAGATCTGTTTTCAGGATAACGTTAGCTGGATCGCGCCAATCGATTTCCGAAACGTTAACAGGTGGACCTTGCTTTAGCTCTCGATACAGTTTTGACCAGGAAGGACGGTAGCTTTCTGGCTTGCCAATCACCTTTAGGGCTGGCAACTTTAACGACTGATCGAGCGCAACATAGCTTTCTAACGGCGTTAATATGCCATTTTCGTCAAGCAAGCCGCTTTTCGTCGTACTGCCCAACTTTACACCTGTTGGTAAAGGAGCCGCAGACGGTAGTGCAAGCGCTACAGGCAATCGCTCTTTAACTTGCACAACCAACCCTGGAGGAAAGAGTTGGCGACTGACAACCACATCCGCGATCGGGGCTTTTGCTTGAAGTTCACGGGCGATCGCTTGAGGCTCAACTCGAAACAGTGATTGGGGATACGGGATGGGCAGCAGCGATCGTAAGGTACGCACTGGAATAAAATGATTGCCCTCAATCCGCACCTGTTCTGGACGTCGAATGACCCACAGCGGTAGGGTTGCAGTCCAGATTACCCCTGCGGTCAAGCCACAAATCGCCAGCGTTCGCCAGCTAGACTGCAAAAACCGCACGCGCCTACGCTGGCGAAGCTTTTGCCGCCGTTGCGCTAACTCTGTACGAGAAACCGACCCAATACTGCTAGTCATCCAGATTTTTAGTACTCTGCCGCAAACGAGGTCTTAGCCTCTTAACATACCTGATTTTGCTGCACTCGCTCGGCAAGTTTCGGGCGAATCTTACGTTACCTGATTGCTGTCGATCGCGCTTAGAAAGAGTCAGGCTCACAACCTCAGTACTACTAAGCTATTCAAAGCCAATTGTCAAAAGATAAACGATCGGCGTGCTAAGAAAGTGTTTGTAAATGCTGGTTAAGCAGGTTTCAAGTTCCTCGTTCGTCGGTTGTTTGTTAACCGCCTCAGCATCAACCGAATCATGACCACATAAACCATGCCTTCATGATTTTCAGG
>NZ_JACJOZ010000025.1:0-84986 GCF_014695795.1 Phormidium sp. FACHB-592 | reverse complement strand
TGAAAGTGATCCGATGAGAGAACGCGGGTAAAGCCTGCCTGTTCTGCCCTTTGGGCATACTGCAGCAGTTGACTAGGCGGAAATTGTTCATGAGAGGCGTGATAACCAATCTGTACCATGACGACTCTTCCCCGGTAATTTACTGCGGTTTACTATGAACAAGGCCCCAGCACCGCCAGACCAGATGCGCGTGACCCACCGCAAGTCTCTGTAAGTACAGAGCGATACCGAGGGTCATCACTAGAAGCATCAGTAGCGGTCGGAGTCCCAGCGCTCAGCGTGGCAGTGCCCGACTAGTCGCTGAGAAACTTGCCTCAGAGCTAGTGTTAAAGCGAGGGCGCCCCGCAGCATGGCGTCGAGAGCCGCTGTAGTCACGGTTAAGCGGCAGGGCAGCGGCTTGAAAGGCAGGCAGAACCAAACCAAGCAGGAAAAGCACAAGCGTGCAGGACAAAACTTTCCTGCATGGACTAGAGAGGACCTTACCGACACTTTGCTCAAGCTGATAGAAAAATCCCTATGCTTGCCATGCAGCTGTGATGCAAGCGCACCACTGAGTTTGAAAGCGTGTGAAAATCAGAGAGTCCAGCGCTCAGGCCTGAAGCAAGGGCAGCAGCCAGAGCAACGACCGCACTCGGAAAGGAGCCGGTGCCGGTGCAGCCGGTAAGGAAGCGAGTGGCTGTGCACCGGATGGCGCTTGCTGACTGTCCACATAGCGATCGTACGCTTTTAGGAGCCTTTGAGCACGCTCTCTGTTGGTGCTGATCATGCCGAATTCCTCACTGGCTTAGTTTGAACTTATAGTCGCAATTTCCTGCTTAGCCTTGCGTCTTTCCAATGATTGAATACCTCGCTACCGAGCGACAGAGACTGGGTGTGAATGAGCCAAAGATCTGGCGCCCTTTGCCAACAAGTGGTGTCAGCTTGCCAAGCTAGCACCTGTCAGCGTTTTAGGCGTTTGGTCTACTTCTAATCACTGCCGCATCAACACAGTTCATCTCAGGTGATTAGAGTCCAAAACCGTAGCCTAGAGGTATATTGACTGCTGGCGCCACTCATTTGCAAATCATGCCAGATCTTGGCTTTTCACGGCTTTAGGTGAAAAAGGCGTAGCCGCTGATCTTGATTACGAAACTGCTAGGTTGCCAAGCTGTTGCAGAACCCAGATCACCAAAACCTGGGAAGAACCCAGATCTCTTGCTCATTCACACCAAGGTACAGACGATGATGACTCCATCCACTCAATACAGCCATCACTAATGGCAGATACAGATGGCCCACCTGTACTCTTGTTGCACCGCCAAGGCACTTTACAGCTGTTCAAGCGCACCCTTTAGCGTTGGCAAGGCTCGTTAGTCTTGTACCTCTGAACAATGAGAAAGGGCTAGCGAAACTCGGTGGTTTTTACATGAATAATCAAGAACAGAAAAACCAAAAACAGTCAGCATTTTTTGGCAAAGAGCAGGCTTCGTCTTATGAACAGCAATGGGCAAAATCAGCCCCTATTCGTGATGCGCTTCATCTCCTTCTTCGCATCAGGCTTTCAGAACTTCCCAAGGACGCTCTCGTTCTCTGTGTCGACATGGTATACAACCAATGAAGAGGGCGTGCTCAACAACTAGGCTGTTAAACTCAAAGTTTATTCAGCTACCTATCCCTCACCTAAAGATCAGCAACACTACACCATCCAAGCCGTAATCGAAGCTGGTCTCGTTTCCTCAGTTTATTGACTGCCTTCTCTATGCGCGCAAGCGACTAGGAGTAGTCTTCTCTACTCCGGCTGTCTTAAAAACTGTCTGCACTGTATGTTTGCCCTAGCTTTACGGCTGGGGCTTTTGTCGTTTAATTAGGCAATCACAGTGGGCTCATGCATTCAAGCTTTAAGAGAGCCGCACCTTGAAAGTGCGGCATCATATACAGACTCTCATGGAACGATCAATAAAAGCTTTGTTTCAGCCCCTGTAAAGGTTTCAGGCTGCTCACTTTTTGAAACGCATTTGTTGCTAATAGAGGCTTCCCACCCTGCACGTTTTTCCTGTACTAGCTCAAGAGTCATTTTGTTAGAGTAGCTGGCTGGACAAAAAGTCATTCTGTAACAATATTTTTGCCCAGTATTTTGTGTTTGAACGCCTCTTTGCTTTCTGTTACAAAATGTCTAACTCTTGTTTGCTAATTAATGCTCCGTAATAACAGCTAAATCCTCAAAAAGCGCTCTCCTTTTTGGGTGATAGTCCTCGGTACAAAAGTATAAGGAAGACCTTATGGTCTTTGGAAAGCGGCTGTTACAGGCTTTGTTCTGCTCTTTCAGCGCTTCTTCTATATCTTTTGTGTTACTGAGGAAATTCTTCTATGACGACTTCTCTTAGTCCTGCTTCTTCAAGTAGCTGTTTTTGGCTCGATGCCTTTCAGGCTCCTCGTACTCGTTTCTTAATTACGAATGCAGCGTTTCTACTAACAATTAAGTTTGGCATTGAAGGGTTTTTCTTTAATGCGCTTTGTGTGCTGCTTGCCTGGGGTCATGTCTACCCTCACCAACTGCTTAGAATGTCCCGCTCCGCTGAGCGGTTCCTCAACCGGCGTCGTTGGAGCCCGATCGGTTCAATGACTCTGCTGCTTTGTGCCGTTGTGGCAGTTATCGCGCTGGTTGGTCATACCGAACCTGCAAGCGCTCAGTTCTTTAATCAAACCGAGACCTGGATGAAATCAACACTGGGCAAAGGTGCAGCTGGTTCCGGTGGCAACGTTGCCGACATGATTGCTTTAACCTTCAACGTGCTGCGTGGTCTGTTCGTGATTTACCTGGGCATTTCCCTAGTCAAGGTGATCCAAAACGCACGTGACGGTGAAGACTGGCAAACCCTGGCAAAGACACCGTTGATCATTCTCGTGACGGTCACGCTAGGCGATGTCTTGGGTGGGCTGATCACTGGTGGCGGTAGCGGTTCAGCGAAAGCTTAAGCCAGTTTCACTTACGGAGGTAGAGCTTTTATGACCGAACGTCACCGCACTGTAAACCAAGCGTTGGGATTGCAACCACGCTTTGGCCCTATTCCTTCCGATCAACTGTTCCCCTGGCTAGCGATCGCGTTCACCTTCTACTTGGTCTTTAACCAAGCGTTGCGTTTTTCCTGGCTTTGGACAGGACTGCTGATTGTTTGGGCATGTGGTACCTGGTGGCTGCTGACGGGTTCGCGTTCCTACCGCTTTCTAGGCAAGTTCATTGCCGCTCCGCATTGGACACGGGGGCGGGAACGGTACCGCCCCCTCCAATCAATCATTGCTGAGCAAGAGCGTTTAGTCCTCGAACGACACGCACTCCGTTCTCAAAAGAAGACCCGAGCAAAACAGAAAGCGGGCAGTACCCACAAAAAACGTTCTTAAGTTGATTCCTTCTTATTTGCTGTGAGCGCCCCATATGAAAACTCAAAAACGTCTTGGTAAGCAAAAGGTGACGGTACTCGCCGGTGGGAAAGCGGTCAGCTTGACTGCCATGGAGGATTCGTTAGACCTCCAATTTCCGTTGCATTACGACTTACGTGGTCGGTCAACTGGTGCCTTAGTCTTGGGTAAAGGTCAAGCCAAAGATCGTCTCAAGTTCGTTTTTGGGTTTGAGTGCAAGGGGATTCACTCTACTTTGAGGGACAGCCAGATCGAGACTGCCTTTGACAAGCTGGAATCGGGTCTGAAAGACTTGCCACCGGGTGAAACGCTAACGATTCATTTTGGTTCCTTCTCGTCTGACGCTAGCCGTCAACGACGACTCACGGAAATTGCAGCCGGTGCGTCGTCTGACGCTTTAAAGTTCTTGCTTTATAGCGAAAAGCAACGGATTCAAGAACTGACTCAAACAGGCATGCGTAAGCCCAAGTTCTTGAAGCTCTACGTTACTTACACGATTGACCCAGATACCCACGGAGCGACTGACCCGATTGAGCGACTCACCAAACGTGGGTTGTCGTGGTGGAATAAGTTTACCGGGCAACTGGAAGAAGTTGAACAAGTGCGCTTTGAAGACTTGTTCACGAAAGCCTTTACAGACGGGTTCCAGATCTGGGAGCAGCTACTCGGTAACAAGCTCGGTCTGGATGTGCGTCCTATGGACGAAACCATGTTGTGGCAAAACCTTTGGAGTCGACTCAACCAGACCGACGCACCCCCATTGCCTCAAGTAGTGACCATGAGTGAGCAGGGCTTGTCAGAAGTTGTACGTTCTGACATTCACCCTACAACCCTGCTGCTAGAGTCACAAGAAACAATGCCGGTTGCTGATCGTGCCTGGGCACACGTCAACGGTAAGTTTGTCGGTGCTTTGACCTTCGTTGACAAACCTGCGGGTTGGGCCAGCAAAGACGACCAATTACGTTACTTGTGGGACTTGCTGTCACGCGACAACGTGACTGACACCGAAGTGTTTTGCCAACTACAGCGAGCAAATGAGGCGTTAGTCAAAACCAATATGCAGCGACTGACCAAGCAATCGATCGTGTCGTCGAATTTGGCGACGTCTAAGAATTCGGTTGACGTAGCTGCCCTCTCTAAAGTGCGGAAGGCAGTGGCAGCTCAAGAACAACTCTATGAAGGTTCAGTGCCACTGCACACGGCTGTAGTGATTCTGGTGCACCGTGACTCGCTGGACGACCTTGATGAGGGTTGCCGTTACCTGCAGTCGTGTGTGCGTCGTCCTGCCTGGATTGACCGTGAGCTGGAATATGCCTGGTTGATTTGGCAGCAGACGTTACCTGTCTGTTGGGACTCGATGCTAATCCGTCCCTTCAATCGCCGTTTATGCTACCTCACAGGCGAAGCACCAGGCTTCATGTCATTGGTACTACCCCAAGCAGCGGACGAAGACGGCTTTGAGCTGATCTCAGACGAAGGTGGCGTACCGCTTTACATTGACCTCTTCAACCAGCATCGTCACCTGGCTGTCTTTGGTACCACCCGTTCAGGGAAGTCGGTCATGATTTCAGGTTGGCTGACTCAAGCTCTGAGCCGCAAAATTCCGATTGTGGTCTTAGATTTCCCGACAGACGGAGCTAGTACGTTTAAGGACTACGCAGCCTTCCTGGGTCCTGAGACTGGGGCATATTTCGACATTGGTACAGAGCGAAACAACCTTTTTGAAATTCCCGACTTGCGATCGCTCTCCATGGAGCAAGCGCAGAACCGCATGCAGGACTACATTGCCTTCCTTGAATCAGCGCTCATGACGATGATTTTGGGCGGCGACAGCACGACACCAGAAATGCTGGTGCTGAAGCGGACGATTCGGGCACAAATTAACCTGCTGCTGGGCAAGTTCTTCAACGACCCTGAAATTGACCGTCGTTACCTTGACGCCATGAATGCCGGTGTTGGCACTGCACTGTGGAAGCAAATGCCCACCATGCGTGACTTTCTCGGCATTTGCACTTTAGACAATGTTGGTTCTGGGGTAGCAGACGACCCAGACATTCGACGGGCAATGGGCTTCATTAAGCTACAGCTAGAGTTCTGGTTGAACTCCCGTGTGGGTCGAGCCATTTCGGAACCGTCAACGTTCCGCACTGACGCACCGCTGCTTGTGTTCGCTTTGCGGAACCTGACTGAAGACGACGACGCAGCCATTCTTGCCCTTTCGGCTTACTCTGCTGCTCTACGTCGGGCACTCTCGTCACCAGAGTCCATTTTCTTCATAGACGAGTCACCCATTCTGTTTGAGTTCGACCAAATTTCAGAGTTAGTCGCCCGGTTGTGCGCTAACGGTGCGAAAGCCGGTGTACGGGTGATCTTGTCTGCTCAAGACGTCGACACGATCGCTAAGTCACCGTCTGCCTCCAAAATTCTACAAAACCTTTCAACACGGCTGATCGGGCGCATTCAGCCGAATGCTGTCGCTAGCTTTGTCAAATACCTGAACTACGACGAGTCGATTATTGCGCGGAATGCGACAGCTTCATTCTTCCCCAAGCGCGAGGGCATTTACTCACAGTGGTTGCTGGACAACAATGTCACCTTCACCTTTTGCCGCTACTACTCGCCGTACTTCCAACTCGGCATTGTGGCAAACAACCCACATGAACAACGGGCTCGCGATGCGTTCGCCGCTGCTTACTCTGATCGCTTTACAGCCGTAGCCAAGTTTGCGACTGAGCTTTGTGCAAGCCTGCGTGACGGTCGTAAAATGCGCCTCCCTAAACCACGTACTGCGATCGCAGCCGCTCCAACCACTCTAAAAGTTGCACCTGAAATTGCAGTTGCTCCGGTCGCTGTAAACGTCCTGCCTGAAGCAGTGGTGGAAGCTCCTGGCAGTCAAGCGGTGGTGGTAACAACGTCGGTGTCTGAGTCTTCCCTGTCTTTAGAGGCAACAGAACCAGAGGTCGAAGTTGAAGCCGCCCAGGAGGAACAGCTAGTTGCACTTGAGCCAACCTGGTCGGTCATCACAGCGCCTCCCTTTAACGGTAATGCGGTCACGTTCATACCGTCTGTTACCCCGTCAGATTCTAATGCTTCCGTGCCTGAGCCAGTTCCAGATTTGACCAGTGTTGGTAGCGCCGTTTAGTGCGCCTGTTTTGTCGGTGTTTGGAGTCCAGTTCTTGTCCTTAGTCTTTTTGGAGGTTGCGGTGGTACGTCAGGTTTCAGTTCCCTTTTCAGTCAAGCAAAACCCGGTTTCCCTGCCGCCATCGGTGCGGTCCCAACGCCGGACAGGTCTTAAAGCAGCGGCAGCCGTTGTATCAGGCGCTTTGTTGTCAGCGTCATTTGGTTTAGCGTCTCCTGGCTTAAGTCAAACATCGTTCAACCCTGGTGCTTCTAGCCCTACTGTTACGTCCACTTCTACTTCTAGTGCCTCGTCTGTGGGCAGCATTGGTGGTATGCAGCAGCAAGTCGAGCAAATTCAGGGGTTCGTAGGCGGCTACCTGAAGCGATTTGAAGCGTTAAAAGGTCAAATTGAAGGCGTTGTTCAAGACTACATTGGCGCTCTTGGAGACGACGTTTCCGAAGCCATTAAGAATGCACTTGGGGACTTGAACTTACCTGATCCTAACAAGCTGCTGAAGGGCATTTTGGGCGATAAGGATCAAGAGGGCAAACCCGTTGTTCAAGCTGAGCTAAACAACGTTAGTGGTGTAATGCCTTCCATTTTGAAAAACAATGCTGCGGCCCCTTTGCTAGCAGACCTTTGGGGACAAGCAAACTTCTCTACGGAAGCCCAGAAGGCAACCAAAGAAGACCTTCAAAACATTGAGAAGCAAGTCAAAGCCTCTCAGCAGGTCGCCTCTGCTTCCGAAAAGCTCACGACTCAGTCTACTCAAGCGTCAAGCACTTCTGGTCAGGCGGCGACAAAAGCGCAACAGCAGGCACAACAGGCACAGAAACGGGTTTCAACACAGGACGCGATTAAAGACCTCAACCTGACAGCTGCTACCTTGTCCAGCCAGTTGGCTGACGAGTCAAAACAGCTTGCGTCTCAGTCTAGTCAACTTGCTAGCTTGTCTCAACTGAACGCTACTCAAGTGGCTCTACTCGGTGATGCGTCTGCCAAGTTGAGCCAAGTCAATTTGGGCGTTGCGGCAGCGGTTACGCAGTTGTCCGACATGAACTCCCAAATGCACGGTGCTGAACAGCAACGCATTATTCAAGAAAACAGCCTGGTTGCTCAAACAGCTGAAGCCAGTGCCAAAGCCTTTCACCTCATTCGTTAGAGCCAAAATTATGCTGCCTTTTGTTTCCTTGTTCAGCCAGGTTAACTCCAATGCGGCTAGTGCCGGCATTCTCGGTGGTGCCGAAGTTATTAGCAAAAACGTGTCTGAAGCCTGGGACCGTACCTGGGACGTTGCCCTAAGTGGTGGTCTTTACGGCGCCATTAACAACATTGGGATTTTTCTTGCTGCTGGAGCATTGGTTTTCTGGTTGTTGGACTTTGTCCGTAAGTGGCTCTCAGACGAAGTAAATGGGCTTTGGGCTTTGCAAGACCTGGTCTGGCCGATCGTCATCATTCTGTTCACTGCCAATAACGGTGCCATGCTCTCTGGCTTCAGTCGTGGATTACGGGACACCTTGAACGACTTCACTCTCCAGGTAGTCCGTGTGGTTGCGGCAGAGCAAAACCTGGAGAAAACGCTCAACGAACTGGGTGATTACTCCATTATTCACGCGAAGTTGGTGACAGCTAGAGGTCAGTGCAACACGATCATTGAGAATAACAAGTTGACTCAATGCTTAGAAGAGCAAAACAAAGCATTACAGGGCATTCTTTCCGAGTACCAAAACACCTACGGCGCGACTCTGAAGCTGAAGCAGTTGCAGCAAATAGCGTCTGATAACTTCGGTACTCCGGGTAAGGCAATCAGCACTGTGTCTGGTCTTACACCGCCTGCATTGATCCTTAAAGGCGGCAGTGCCCTGGCTTCTAGTGCCACGGTAGGGGTAATTATTCTGTTCATGGCAGCATGCCAGTACTGCTTCCAGCAACTGATTGAAGTCTCCATGCTACTGACAGCGCTTATGGCTCCATTAGCCTTGTCGGCTTCGCTGCTGCCCTTCGGTGCCAAGCCAATTTTTGCATGGTTAACGGCGTTCTGGTCTCTCAGCCTTCTCAAGCTCTCCTACAACATTATTGCGGGTCTGACAGCGCTTTCAATTTACGAAATCTCTGGTACAGAAACGCTCGGTTCTGCCGTGTTCTTTGGTCTGTTTTCCCCTCTGCTAGCAATCGCCATGGCAGCCGGTGGCGGGTTAGCAGTTTTTAACGGCATTCTGGCTGCTTCCGGTGCTGGTGGTGCTTTAGCAGTCAGCAAAATAGCCGCTGTTGGTGGTGGCGGTGGTAGTGCGGCAGCGGCAGCAGCTAGCAAGGTCATTGGAGCTGCTGACTGAGGTTTACCCGCTTTGGTTTGCCCGTTTTGGTCGTTCATTCTTTAGTCCCACAGTCCAACACTCATTTCTGGAGTCCTTATGCGTTCGCTTTCCATTAGCAGGTCTGGTACTAAAGACGCCCGTAGCACTCTCGGCTTTTTCGTGCTTGCGTCTCTAGGCATACAAGGTTTTACTCTCCTTGCTCTTTTGCTACTGTTTGGTGCCTACATGGGCTTGTCCCGTAAAGCACCACCGTCTTTAGTGCAACTGGAGTCCGGCAAGACCATTGCAACGGCTCCTATGGACTCTGGTGAACGGACACCTGCGGTCATTCAGAAGTTTGTGCAAGACGAACTCACAATGCTCACCTCTGCAGTGGGTACGTTGCCTCCTTTAGACCCAAAAGTGCCGTTAGCCCCAGACCCAGGGGTTGTTATTAAGCTTCCGTCTGGCACTGCCAAAATTACCACGTTAGCAAGCTATGCCAGTTTCGGGCTTTCCGAAGACTTTCGGACGACTTACTTGCAAAAGCTGGCTGAACTAACCCCTCGCAACGTGTTCAGCCAGACAGAACGCCTGGTGTTGGTGGTGCAGGACGTCAGCACACCGCAACCGCTCAAAGACGGTCAATGGAAAGTGGTTGTGGTTGCCAATCTCGTGCGGTTTACGGCTGACAACCAAATTGGTGCGGGCATTCCCTACAACCGTGAAGTCTTTGTGCGTGCGATCACCGCTCCAACAGTGCTGCCTGTGACTTCCGAAATTGAGCGCCAAATTGCACAGGTGCGATCGGCTGGTCTAGAAATTTATGCCATGCGTGACTTTGACGCCCCCAACCTCTGACGTGACTAACCGCTAACGACTGTTTGCTGACTACCAACACTACGACTCGACTGACATGACTACTTTATTAGAGCTGAACAATAAACACGCCACAGACACGGACACAGACACAGAACCTGACTTTGAGTACGCACAGCCCGACGGAAACAGTTTCGGTAATGGCTTTGACTCTCAAGCGGAGTTTGACGAGGCTGGCGAAGAAGAATTACCACCGCCAGTTTCACAGGTTGAAGACGACGACGAAGCGTTTGCGCCGTCTTTAAACCTGTCTCAGTTAGCAGGCTATGACATAAGCAGCGAGGTACAGACATTACCTGCCTCTGCTCTACTGGACGACGACTCAGACGAGCTGCCTGATGCTGGTAAAGCTGCAGTAATTGCCTCTGGTGAAGAGGACGACGAGGAGGACATTGTTGATCCTCGTGCCGTAAAAACGAAACACGGCATTATTGGCAGTCCGTTCACTAAGTTAGCGGTCGTTGGGTCAGGCACGCTGGTCGTGATTCTGATGCTGGGTGCGTTTCTCTCTAGTGTTATGGGCGGTAAGGACGCTAAAGCACCGCTTGTGGTGACGTCTCCTTCTCTGGTGGCTGAAACGGTGACAGCGGACTCGCAGGCAGACGAAGTTGCTAAATACAAGACTCAATCAGCCCTGACGCGTCAAAAAGAGTTGCTGAATGGTGCGTCTAGCCCGAAACCGCTACCAACGACGCAACCGTCACCAGCGGCACCACAGAGAGTGAGTGAAGCTCCGGCACCTATACCTCTGGCTAGCCCAATGCCCATGCCAGCCGCTCCAGAAGCATTTGTCATGTCGTCACCAGTGCCAGCACCGTCACCAATTGCCACACCTGTTGATCCAATGGAGAAGTGGCGCATGGCCGCGACTATGGGTAGCTACGGTAATGTCCCCCCTGGTAGTGCTACTGGCGGTTCTAGCTTCAACAATGCACCGGTTAGTGCCCCAGCTTCAGCACCTCTAGCGTCTGTGTTGCCTGCTGCAACTCCGTCACCTGCTGCTACTGGTGGCGCTCGACCGTTGAGCCAACTGCGTGCTAGCTCCAGCACTCCTGGTTTGCGTGACCGTCCCTTGAGCGCTGTGCTTGTAGGTACAACAGCACTGGCTCAGACAACCACAGGTGTGGTTATGACGGGTGACAACACAACGCCTGTTAGCCCTGACAGCCCTTCCGCTATTAAGTACCTGGTGCAACTAAAGTCGGGTCTGAATGACGCGAACGGAGCGGTAGCAATCCCGGCTGGTTCCACTCTGGTCATGGTACCGCGTTCGTTCAGCCCTCAAAATGGACTGGCTGAATTTGTGGTGAGTTCAGTGCTCGTTGACAACAAGGAGTACACCGTACCGAAGGACACGCTTGTGGTGCGCGGCTCTGACGGTGGGTTAGTCGCCTTTGGCAAGCGCAACTCTGGTGGGGGCAGTTTAATCAAGTCGATTCTGCCATCCTTCTTTGCTGGTGTCAGCCAAGCCGGTCAAATTTTGAACCAACCGTCTTCTTCAGCCACCGTGTCAGGCGGCAATGTTAGCGCTACAACCACGTCCAGTAAGGCCAGTCCGTTGGCAGGTTTTGCTCAAGGGTTTGGTAGCAACCTGGCTCAGTCTCTACAGCAAAAAGCACAAGCAGCAAACCAAGCGGCGGCGAATGCCCCAGCGTCTTGGCAGCTCGGTGCTGGTACGGAAGTCAAGGTCTTTGTCAACGCTTCGTTTGAAATGTAGGTGTCACTATGCTGATCCGCTCTGGGCGTTTGCCCTGGTTGGTTACGTTGTTGGTTGGGCTGTCTGCACTCCCGGTGGTGGTCACTGCGTCACCGTCCTTAGCTGAGACAGCAGCAGTGCTCCGTGTCTCGTCTCAGACTGCTGAAGGTACGACCCAGACAGGTATGCAACGTCTGGTTTTAGGTACACAAGGTTTGAATCTGTCGTTCCTGCGTCTGAACGAGTCTGTGCAGAAAGTGTGGTTAGACAACCCTAGTCGTGTCGTGATCGATTTCGACGGTTGCCTCTCGGGTGGCGGCTTGGGTGGTGGAGACAACAGCCGTATCGCTTCTTGTAGCGGTGCTTCAATTATGCGCTTGCGTCAGTTACCGCAGGCGATCGACTTCCCCAAGGGCATTTTTGCTGACAGTAACAGCACTCAGCTCACCGTGATTACGACAGCCAGCGGGACTCGTAAGGTGTACCTGTTTCAGTTGGTGTTAGCCGGTGGTACGCCACCCTACGGCATGGTGGAGATCGTTCCTAGCCCGCTTCCTGCCCCGGCACAATTGGTCTCAATTTCTCAAGAGTACCAACAGAAAGTTTTGAGTCAGTTGAGTCAAGGTCTAGCGATCGCTGAGACCAGAAACCAAATTGACAAAACAAGTTTGGCTTACCAGCAGTTGACCGCAACGATTGCACTCATGCAGTCTGGTAAGCCTTTTGCTGAAGCGATGCAACAGACTGGCGTACCCAGTGCGCTAGTTAATCGCTTGCGCGGTTATGGCAATGCACCTTGAGGGTGCTGCCTGACTACGTCTCCTGACGGTTCGATCCCTTCCTGCTTCGTTTTTGTACTTTTACTCTTTGGACGCCTCTCATGCTTCAGCTTCCTTTTTCGGCTCGTGTTTCTTCCAAGCGAAGTCTTGCTGGTCGGGGTTTCTCTAAATACCAAAAACACCGTTCTGTCTTGCCTTTAGCGGCGCTCAGTGCAGTATCAGCACTGTTTTTACCGTTAGACACTGGAGTGGCTTTGGCTCAGAGTGCTCCTTACTCGTTGCCGACCAGTTTCGACAGCTCTTTTGTACGTGACGTTTCGGCGGCTCGACTGACTAACGACACATTTCAGGGTATTGTGTGCGACCATGCAGGCGGGGCTTACCTCACGGGACAAGCGGCTACGGGTGGTACCAGGAGTTTTAGTAGTCTAGAACTGTGTAACCTGCCAACCAACGACCCACTCTTTTATTCCACGACGACACCGCGCTATTACAAGTTTAAGTTTTGCGTTGACAATCCAAATTCTTACTTTATTGTTGGTAACCTCCTGGTCGCTTCAAGCGATTTGCGCCCTGAAGCGAGGGAGTCATGGTCTGGCACTGAACTTTTACAGCCAACTCCCAGTGTGACGTTTGATCTTTGCACGCAGCCTAAACTGCCTTTTGCCTACCCTGCTGGCTTTATTGGCGCTGCGACTAGTGGCAACTATGCTTATGTACGGCAAAGCTTTGCCGCGAAAATTGCGTCTACCGTGCCTGAAAGCCAGGATAGTCCAGGGTTTGTAACTGGTTTCCTTTCAATGGCGCTGGCTATGACAAACCCTCAGACTCCACAGACCTTCCCTTACATGCAGCAAGGGACTGCTGTTTACAATACGGACTACACTACAAGGTCAGCCAACGGGATTGTTACTACGTCTAACTCAGTCACGCTTCCAGCCGTTGCAGGGCCGCTTTTAGTGCTGGGAACAACAGTCCCTGTTTACTTTAATCCGAACAATCACCCTGAAAAAACTCTCCAGTGGGCGCTTACGCCTCCTGCTGGTTACACCTTTTTAGGTCAACCCGTTTGGAATGCACGGCTTAATGCTTTGAACAACTCCACGGTGTCAGTTACCGCGACTGGAGGACAGTCAACGATCACCCCTGGTAGCACGTCGGGCGGCCTTGTTTTAACACGCCTCAATGGTGATCAGTCTAAACCGTTGACTGTAAATTACAGTGTGGCTGGTACAGCTGTTAACGGCACTGATTACGGCTACCTGTCCGGCACAGCAACCATACCTGCAGGTCAAAGTACGTTGAACGTGCCGATTATTGCTCAAGCTCCTTCTGGCTCGACAGCAATCCCGCAAAAGAACGTGTTGATTTCACTCGCTGCACCTTCTGACGCTTCGTACTTCGTTCCCGCTAGTGGCGCGGCAGGTCAGTCAAACGACTTCATTATTCCGGCGTACAACCCTTCCACTGTGTCCTTCACTCAAGGTACTGGTGGCGGTACACTGACTCCCGGTCAGACTCAACCGTTCACCGCGACTCGTGCAGGCGGCGACACAACGCAACCGCTCACTGTGAACTACACAACAGGTGGTACTGCTCAACCAGGCGTTGACTACCAACCGTTGTCAAGTTCAGTTACCATTCCAGCGGGTCAAACCTCCGCTATTGTACCGCTCTCAGCAATCCAGAAGACAGGAACGACTGCTGCTCCTGCCACGACGCTTAGCCTCACCCCTGCTGCTGGGACAGGGTATGACGCAACGGGCGCAACACCAATTAGCTACGACATTCCGGCGTACACTCCTTCTACAGTGAGCGTGACGTCTCCTACTAATGGCGGCGCGATTCCTGCGGGTGGTTCGGTGCCTTTCACTGTGACCCGCACCGGTGAGACGTCGCAGCCGCTGACAATTCCCTACACCATTGGTGGTACAGCGACTCCTGGTACGGACTATAGCCAACTCCCTGGCAGCATTACGATCCCTGCTGGTGCAACGTCTGCTACGCAGAACATTACGACTCCTACGAAAAACGGCTCCACGGCTGAACCGTCTGAGACGATCGTTCTGACTCCACAATCAGGTACGGGCTACAGTGTTGACCCGACTGGTGGGACTGCAACCTACCAGACAGCTGCTTACACTCCTTCGTCTGTGAGTGCAACTCCTGGTACTGGCGGCAGCACAATTCCTCAAGGCACAACAGGTGGCTTTACGATTTCCCGTACGGGCGACACGAGTCAGCCATTGCCTGTTTCCTATACATTAGGCGGCACAGCTCAAAACGGGACTGACTACAATTCTCTACCTGGTTCTGTGACCATTCCAGCTGGTCAAGCGAGTGTAACTGTACCTGTGACAGTACCAGCAGCAACCGGTTCAGCTGCAACCCCTGCTAAAGACATTCAAGTTGCGGTCAGCCCTGGTAATAGCTATGCGCCTGACGCCACAACACCGACAACCACACTGACGATTCCTGCCTTTGCACCTTCAATGGTGGACTTTGGTACTGGAAACGGTGGGACATTGACACCTGGTAGCACTTCTGACGGTTTCACCGTGACACGCTCAGGTGACACAACAAAACCGTTGACTGTGGGTTATACCGTGGGTGGTACTGCAACGCCTGGTGTTGACTACGGTCAACTGCCTGGGACTGTGACCATTCCTGCTGGCGCAACCTCTGCCACTGTGCCACTTTCAGCCTTCCCTCAAAGCGGTACTGCTGCCGAAGGTGAGGAAGACGTGCAGATCACCCTACAGCCTGGTAATGGCTATGCTCCTAGCAGCACAGCTCCAGCGGTCTACACCATTCCCGCTTATTCACCTAATGCTAACGGTAATCCTGCGGTGACGGTTTCGGTGCCTGCTGGTCAGGACACAATTCTGACTCCTGGCACCAGCACAGACGGCTTTACCGTGACCCGTACAGGTGACACAAGTGCGCCTCTGCCTATTAACTACACTGTGGGCGGTAGCGGTGTCTCTGGTACTGACTACAATCCACTTTCGGGCACCGTAACGATTCCAGCAGGTGCTACGAGCGCTACAGTGCCGCTTGGTATACCTGCTGGTGCAACTCCAGGTCGTACCGTAGCGATCGCTGTTACGCCTGGGTCTGGTTATGACCAGGGGACTAACTCGACTGTTACCTACACGGTCGAACCCCAAACAGCAGTAGCACCGACAGAAGGTGTCATTGGCATTGGCTTCGACTCGTCGATTCCTGCCTTTGTGCTCACCCGCGACGGTGGTGATTTGACTCGCCCACTGACAGTGCCAGTTGATTTCAGCGGCACAGGTGTCTCAGGTGTGGACTACGCTCAGTTGCCCAACGCAGTGACTTTTGGCTCAGGTCAAAAGACAGCAACGGTGCCTGTACGCTTACTGCCAACGGCGACGACTGGTAAAACACTGGCGGCGACCATTCCCCCTGGAAGTGGTTACATGGTCGGTGGTGGTAATGGTACTACCTTCACTGTCCCCGCAGGCTACAACGACAAGGTTGCAGTGGCAACGCCTAAACCCGTTCCAGCTACACCTGCTCCGACTACCTCTGGTAAGAAAGGCGGCAACGGTGGTGCTGTTGGGTTTGTAGCGGCTGCTGGTGCTGTGGGTGGTTCAATCGCCCTTGGGAGTGGTGCTTTCGGTGGTGGTGCTGCTGCTGCTGGCGCTGCTGGTGCTGCTGGTAGTGCTTTAGCAGTCCCTGGTCTCCTAGCAAGTGCTGCTTTCGGCATGATTCCTCAGTCCTGCTCTACAACTGGTGAAACCCCAACTGAGCTGGTGCGTTTGATTCCTCAACTTAAAGAAGGTCAGCCGAACTGGAGTGCGATCACCTTCCGTAGTCTACCTGCTCCGTCCCAAGCCGGTTCAATGAAATTCGGTAGCAGCAACCGTGATTGGAAAGCCGGTCAAAGCGTTGCCGACATTGTCCGCGTCAGCGACACAATGGGCAGCTTCAACCTGCATTGTTTAGGCTTGTCCAAGCTTGCCTCAATGGGTCAAATGGGCATAGCAACGAAGCCACTCAGCACACTCAACCTGTTATCTGACACGTCTATTCAAGGCTTGAGCAAGACCTTGTACCTCCGTGCTAAGAAGATCGGTGACGTTAAAGGCATGGCTGAATGGCTTGCCTCAAAGTCTAGCGGTAAGGTCACGGCTGAACAGCTGTCAGGGATGAGTTTTGCTGACGCGATCAAGTCTAATCCGTCTTTGGGTGGGCTGCAAATGGGTTCAATGCCTTTGAGTGAGCTACCTGGCTATAGCGACATTCTTTTAGGTGACATTCCTAACTGGAAAACGTCGACTGTCTCTCAGGTGTCGGGTTTGGCAAATGTGCCTTTCAGCCAATTTCCCTCACAACCAAAACCGTTGAACGCCCTCAACAAATAGTGTTGGTAGACCATGACTGGGAGTCTTTCGGCGCTCCCAGTCTTCCTTTTTAGTTAGTAATCCAGTGGTAAAGCCCAGTCAGTTGACTTAACTCTGACTCGCCGCTTTACCGCTGGTGTTGCTTTCGTCCCTCGCTGTCTTCTTCACTCTCTTCATAAGTGATCGCTCATGGACTCATTTACACCGGAGTCATTTGCTCTTGGCATTGAAATTATTGTTTGTTTAGGGTTGCTGTACGGCACGTTCTACGTGGGTCAGTCACAGCACAGCGTCAAGGTGTCAGCCCTGGTCATTGTGCTGTGGTTTTTGTTGTTTGGTTCTGAGAACGCGCTCGCGCAGACGACTCAGACAACGTCTACAGTAACCGCCCCTTCAACGTTTCCGTCCATTCTGAAAGACGGTGTGACGCTGCCTGACTGGTCGAAGATCAGCTTCGACTCTATGGCTCCTTTTACAGAGGGTGGCGCTGTCGCTATGCCACCCGAGGCTGCCGGGTCTCTAGGTTTTGACAAAATTGAGTGGAAACCAGGACAGAAAATTGCTGACGCTTTACCTTTAGGTGCCATTCAGGGCTGCCTGGGCTTTGAGTCGTTGACCCAGAAGGGTATTGACGGCATTACAGGTCAGGTTTCCAGTACTGTCGGTCTCGACAAGTTTCTCCCAACTGGACTACAAAGTATTAAGTCGTTAAACGACATTGTGCCGAACTTGTCTCAAAAGCTTGTGGGAGAAGTGAAGCCGATCGCTGACTTGCTGACTGCTGGCTTGTCTGGTAAATTACCAGGTTTTGACCTTAACAGCCTACAAGGTTTTGCAGGGCAGCTTACAGGCGGCGGCGCTCAACAAATTCTTGACTCTGCTGGTGGCTTGGTAGGTAGCCTCTCCAAGGGTCAATTTCTCGACACAGCGGGCAACCTGGTTGGTCAGGTCAATGGCTCTGGTCAGGTGCTTGACATGGCTGGCAACGCTCTCGGTTCTTTGAACCAAGCCGGTCAGTTTGTGAACCAGGCAGGGCAGGTTGTTGGTGCGTTGTCAAACCCTACAGGTGCGATCACTCAGGCAGCAACCCAGACTGTGGGCCAACAGTTAGGACAGGTAACAGGACAGCTTCCTGGTGGGGCAGGTCAACTGCTGAACGGGGTTAGCCTTCAGTCCCTCACGGTGGGTCAACTGACTGAGAAGTTTCCACAGTTAGCGGCACTAGGCATGAAAAACCTGGATTTGTCGCAGTACACCATGTCCCAAATTCCGGGACTGGAGAACACTCCGCTTAAACAGTTTGCCAACTGGGAACAAGTGCTCATGAAAGGCATTCCTGGGCTGGACAAAGTTCCTTTTAACCAATTTCCCAGTCCTTTGAAAGAAGCCGCTGACGCCTTTGTGGCGCGAGTTGACGTACCGCTGGACAGCGAAGAACAAAACCGCGATCGCTCACTTTCTGGTAGCTACAAAGAAGGTTTCCGCGTTGCCTGCACCGAGAACTGCGAACACGCTGAGCTGTCGCCTATTCAAGGGTCTCAAATGGACGCGGCAAGCGTCGGCGCCTTTGCTAACGGCAAGTCTTGGATGAGCAAAAAGCAAATGGTACAGGGCGGTGAAGGCATTTTGGGTCGTGTCAATGGTGGCAAAGAACCAACCGGTCGTCACCCTTATTGTTCCATGTTCAAGCAGGTGGTCACGAAAGTTGACCAACCGGCTGGGAAGGTAGGCACGTCCATGTACCTACGCCTTTGTAAGCGCGGTATGCCTGACCTGGGCTGCACACCCTACTTCATTGGTCCACTTCCCTTCCTGACCTACAACGAGAAGCAGTTTATTTACCTCGGTGCTGGCAACCCGAAAGATGACGGTAGCGGCATTGGGTTTCCTGGCAGCGACGATCCGCTGTCCGCTACAGACGGCTTTGACGACTGCGGTGGAACGAAGTTGAGTGGTGAGTCAGTCACTAAAGCGACTGGTGCGGTAGAAAAAGTAGCGAAAACATTGGGTGCGGGGACTGCAAATAACGACGGTGCCTTTAGTACCAGCAGTGCCAATGGCTCTAAACACATTCCACGCATTCTAGCGGCACTAAAAGAAGAGGGGATTACAGATCCTAACCAGGTGGCGTATGTCCTGGCTACAGTCCACCGTGAGACAAGCTTCGTCAACCTGGAAGAAGGCGCTACTCGCCTTGAGTCCTCGGGTGGTTCTCATTACTGGGGGCGGGGTTACGTGCAACTAACCCACAAAGCGAACTACCAAGCGGCGACAACTTACCTGAAGTCCAAAGGTATGAATGTCGATTTAGTGGCTAATCCTGAGCTTGCTAAACGCCCTAACATTGCGGCGAAGGTGCTGGCTTATGGCATGAGAACCGGGAAGCTGTATGGCAACGGTACGACTTTGAATAGTTGTGCGGGTGGTGGTCGGGTTGACTGGGTGAAGTGTCGGTGGATCGTCAATGACGGCGCTGAAGCAGAGTCCATTGCTCAAGCAGCCAAAATTTACCGCGACGCGATCGCCACTTCTAATTTGGCTGACGCTAAGTCCGAGGTGGGCAACTGTACCGCTCCTAAAGGCGGTAAACCGTGTCCACCTGGTCAAAAGTGTCTGTTGCAAAACCCCCTCCCCGGCGGTCAGAGAACCAGTCCTTTTGGTCCACGTAAGGGCAGACTTCATGCAGGCGTAGACCTTCAGACCGCAAAAGGCTATAACGCACACCCAACGGGTCCTGGGGGACAGGTATTGGCAGCAGCTGACGGTCGAGTGACTGAATACACATCTGTAGGCGGACGTTGCGGTGGGGTGATTAGCATTTCTCACCCGCAACTAAAACTTGAAACCCGCTACTTGCATATGGTCAAGCTGCTGGTGTCAAAAGGAGCAACCGTTGCACGTGGACAACCGATTGGGTTGGAAGGTAACGAAACACCCGGTTCCTGTTCTGGTGGTGTTCACCTTCACTATGAGATTTACGCCGGCGGTGGTGGAGCAGTCGACCCAATGCAGTTTGAACACTCACCCCCTCTCGGTCGTTAAGCAAATTCACTTCACTTCAACTCATTTTGGAGGTTCGTTATGTCTCGTTGGTTACGTTGGGTCTTTTTAGTTTTAGTGGGATTCGTTCTGGCTTCGCTGTTGCATTTTGGCTTAGGTACCGTGGCTCATGCTACTGACGGAGCGGAAAGCCCTGTAGAAGAGTCGGCTCCTGCTGTTGGCAACGACTCAGAGTTTTACCCCATTGCCATGTCCGAAGCTGTGGACTTTCTGAATGGTCAGAGCACTCCGACTTTACAGTCAATCGTGTCTTGCCTACCGCAGCGTCCGGCATATTTACCTGTGCCTAAATTCAGTCTCCTGGCTTCCCGTGAACTGAACGGTGAAACTTACCACTACCTCAATGTCTACGTTGATCACGGCTTCGGGGGTCAAGCAGAACCTTGGCAGACGTTGGTCAAACAAGCAGGTGAAGCTTGTGTGAACTTGATCGGTCAACCTTCACTGCAAAGCCTGACTCAATATGTCGATTTACCGACTGCTGTGTCGTTTGCTGTTGCTCGTTACCAGGAGCTGAAGCGGCAGAACCCGACTGAGTTTCAGTCACTGACGCGAGCCATTACTTCTGGTGGTGGTTTGTTTGTTGGCACCACACGAGCGTCATTCGGTAGCCCTATGGACGATGAACATGGTTGTGAACTCTTTCAAGAGGACAAGTCAGCCTTGGAAAATCTTGGTGTCGCGGTTTCCTCAAAATGCCGCGCCCCTAGTCGTTGAGGTGAATTGCAATGAAACGTCGAGTTTTACTGTCTCTCAGTCCTATTTTGCTGTCAGCACTGTTGAAACCAAGCCGCTTGGCACCCTGCCCCTCCTGTGGTGAATTTCATTTGAGTACTTGTGTTAACGCTGAAAATGCCGGAGGTAAGCCCCATGTCCAGACTTAAAGTACTGCTAACCGTCTGTTTGTCACTTGTTCTTATCTGCCTGCTGGCGATCGCCCCTGCGTTTGCTCAGTCCAACCAGGTTGCTTCAGCACCGATTAACTACCAGCGTGTCACTCCTGACTTGCAACAGTTGGGAGTGCCGCTACACTTGCCAACTAAACTCGTCTACCGCAATACGTTGGTCGGTCCAAACACCTTTTTTGCAGTGGGTGGTGTCATGACTGATCCCAACATGGAACAGCAAGGCTACAGAGTACAAATTACGAACAGTCAGAACTGCTTGAATGGTTCGCTGTCTTGCATTATTGCCTACGCCAATGCTGAACCACTGCGTGCTGATCAGGTAGACATTGAGTCAATGTATGCCTGGTTTAGAGCGCCTGGTGCTCTCGATCGCTACGTGCGGGTTTCCTCTGACTCCATTGGTTGGGTGCGGCTCTCTAACGGTCAGTCGGTCTACTTTGTGCCGTGGGTAATGGGTGCTGGCATGGGCTTTGCTCAGGCAATGTGGGACGAAGGTGGCTACCGTTACACCATTGGTCTGAAAGGCGGCGCTCGTGCGTGGTTGCTACCAATGGCAGAAACTGCGTTTGGTCGCTAGCCACGCTGCACTCTTCTGACCCGTACTCCCGTACTCACGCTTTCTAGCGGTTCTGTTTGCTGTGTCGTTGGTCTTAATTGTTTTGTTTGCCGTTTTGACTGTTTTGGCTCTGCTGTGGTTTTGTTAGCTCTTTGCGCTCGGAGTGGTTACTGTGTCGAGTCCTGATCTGCCTGCCCCTTCAACACCACCTGATCCGTTAGTTGACGACTCGGATCAGGTGGAACCGTCTTTACCCGCTGCCTGCTTTCAGAAGGCGTTGGAAGACCTCAAAGCAATGGCTCAGACCCCAGGTCTTAGAGAGTCGTTGTTGTGTCAAATGCACTCCTATCTTCACGTGGCTTATGGCGGAGTAGAGGCTACCCTGTAGCCGTCTTCTACTAATTTATAAGTCGATCGTGATCTTTAAATGAACGCCCTGTAAAGCGGCTGCGGTCTGTCTGGGGCGAGATCACTAAAGCAAGCGTTTACCTTCCACACTCTCTGCACTTAGTTAGTTCTTATGTCCCCTCAAGACCTCTCTGCAACGACACATACTTTAATCCTGGCTGCGAATCCAGTACCGGCTCCGCTTGAAGCCTTGCCTGCATTTCTTATGTCTCGGTCTGGTCTGACGCTGCTGGCTTGCGCTGCTGGTCTTGCTGTCATGTCCTTTTTCAGCCAGGACACGAAGTCTGGGAGTACCAAAGCCAACGAGAAAGCACGCGCTAAGTGGGCTTCAAAGCGCGAAATCAGTGCAGCCCGCAAGCTAGCCATTAAGCAGTTGAACGGACGTTCCCGCAAAGCCGCCTGTGTTTGGATTGTGCGACCAGAAACACTGGTTTACCCAGAGTGCGTCCTGAAGCGACGTACAACCAGAAACGGTAAGCCGACTGCTTTTCCACCGGCTCCTGAACTCGGCTCAATCCCCAAGGAGACGCCAGTGCAGTTGAAGGGCGACACTAAAACCATTTGGATTCCTGACACTCAGCGATCGATCATGGTGGTGGGTGCTCCTGGGTCTGGTAAGACATTCTCAGCGATCGACCCTGCGATTCGTTCAGTGGTAGAACAGGGCTACCCGCTAGTGCTTTATGACTTCAAATACCCCACTCAGACCAGCGCTGTCGCCTGGTATGCCGAACAACTAGGGTACAAAATTCATGTGTTTGCCCCAGGCTTCCCTGAGAGTGACGTGTTGAACCTCATGGACTTCTTGTGTGGCGACCCCAACCGCGACTCAGCCGACGCGCGGCAGTTGGCAAACACCATGAACAAGAACTTTAAGATCGGCGCTTCTGGTGGTGGTGATCCGTTCTTCGACTCAGCTGGTGACCAATTTACACAGGCTGTCATGATGCTGACCAAGCAAATGAAGTATGCAGACGTGCTCATGACGTCTGTGATCATGTCTGCCCCTCAGCTGATTGAACGGCTCTACCCCGAAAGCTCTGGCATTGACCCCTGGATTCGGCAGGCGTTCGGTCAAATTTTCAGCGTAAAGGACTCTGAAAAGACCGTCAGTTCGATTATTGGTACAGCGTCCTTGAACTTCGGTAAATTGGTCATGCCCAAAATTCTGGCAGCCTGTATTGGTGAGACGACGCTTCCCCTCGACCTTGACGGTAAAACAATGGTTGTCTTTGGTCTTAACCGGGAACTACGGGACGTCATGGGTCCGATTGTGGCAACAGCGATCCACATGCTGATCAACCGCAACCTGTTCCGTACAGGTGGACGAAAAGACCCGCTCTTTTGTGTGCTGGACGAACTGCCCACAATCTACCTACCGCAGTTAGTGAACTGGGAAAACGAGTCCCGGTCAGACGGGTTTAACGGGATTATTGGCTTTCAAAACAAGTCGCAGCTGAAGAAAATTTACGGTGACGAAATGAGCCTCGCCATTATGGGCGGCTGTGCCACCAAATTCATTTTCAACCCCGGTGAAGTGGAGTCAGCGGAATATTTCAGTAAGTTCTTTGGTGACGAAGAAATTGTCCGTAAGAACAAGAGTAAGACGCTTGGTGGTGGTAAGCCGTCCACCAGCCACTCCCTTGAAGTGGGCACTCGTAAACTGGTCTCGCCGGAAGAGTTCATTTGCCTACCGCCTGGCACTTGTGTCATGACCAACCCAGCGTATGAGAACAAAGAAATGTCTTACTTGCCACGCCGCATCAAAATGACGATTCCTCCGGCTGAAATCGAACTAGCAGGACTGATTGAGCGTAAATGGTCTGCTGTCCAGTCTCGGTTAGTAGAACGCGCTGCTAGCTCCTTCCGCATGCCGACTCAGGAAGACGTGAACGTGCGTGTCGCCGAGTTTAACGAGCGGTTCCCAGTGCCCGTCGAAGGCGAGGCAGCGGAAGCACCGCCACCGGTAGACGTACTGGCAGGTCTCTTTGGTTAAACCTGAGAGTTTTTGCGAAGGTTTGCAAATCGCTATCTTTGACCCATTTCGCCCCGTTTTGTCCTGTTTCACCCTAGTATTGCCCAGCATTGCCCAAGTTTGACCACAAGCGACCCAGTTAGACCCAGGCTCGCCCTTAAGTGCCCCGTTCTAGCCTGGGCCTGTCTTGTTCTTGTGGTTCTGAAGCTTTTTTGCGAACCTTCACAGTTAGTTTTAATCGGCGTGCGATCGCACAAGGAGTCTGACATGGTTAAAGCTCAGTCTTTGGACAACTACTACCCTGACGCTTACGGTGAGGACGCGGCTACTATTGCTTCTGTAGTGGCTTTAGGGTCTCACGCAGAGTTGTTTGACCGTGACACGTCTGACGAAGAGATCGTTGAGTCCTACTTTTTGAAAGTGCCAAACTCAACGCTGATTGTGAACCGAGTGGACACCCATGATCAGTATGGGTTGTCCAAGAGTTTCACAGTGCTGAACGGCGAGGAGCCGTTGTTACAGCTTGATTCTGGACATGTTGTCTTCAATCACCTGTCACTGTCACAAGCAGCAGCGTTACAGACAGAGCAACGAGCGGTTGCCAATCCGTTACTGGTGTCTGAGCCTTTCTTTCAAGCGGACGTGGCGCAGGCAATGACCAGGGGCGGGGAAGCGCAAGCACGCGTCATTCTCAGCCAGGGTGACGCTATTACGCCTGCAATAGTAGCTGAGTTGAATGACCTTCTAGCAGCAGAGGAAGCCATTCGGGGCGAAGACCAGTCGTCAAGCGGTCTGACTGGACACGTGTCGTACTCCCGATTTACAGAGTATGAGCTAAATCAGAACCTCTCCATCGACACGATCGCTCGTCAGTTGAGTGCTCAGTTCCCAGTGGTAGAAGTCAAGCTAACCCAGGAACCGCTCATGCAGTCAGTGTCTGACTACCTAGAGGCTACGACACCCGAAGCGTTGGGTTCGACGGTCTACTCTACTTATTACCGTTGGGCTGACCGTAACTATGAGCGGGACAAACCAGAAGCTGACCTTGTAGTGAATGGTTACCGAGTTGACAATCTTGGTGACCGACTGGGCGGTACTGAAGCTATGCAGTTCCAGGTCGTTGACGTAGCGGCTGAACGTGTGGTCATGGACTTCACCTTTCAGAGCGGGGACTGGGTAGAACGTCCGCAGACAGAACCTGGTGAGCTACCCAGGAATGAATACACAGGCGACACAGTGGTCATTAGCGCTTTGGACGCTCGACTTAAGACGCAGTTAGTAGAGGCGTTTGAGATCCCTGTTAAGAAAGCCGGTCTTGTTGCTTCGACGTACCTGAATGAGGCAGGTGTAGACGAGTTGTCACGACCGAATGGTCTGGTCTTTCAACGTGAATACCATGACGATGGCTCACTTTGGCGTGACCTGGTGTTCTCTCGTGACGCTGTTTCGAGTGAAGGAAACGCTTACGCGATCGCTCAGGCCTTTCCTGACGGTGACGGTATGGGCATAGGAATGCCTGCCAGCGTTGAGCTTGTGATTCAAAAAGAGTTTGCTCAGTTGGTGGAGCAATACGAACAAGCCCAACAAAAGCAACCGGTAGTTGCTAGGGGCGCTGAGCAGGTACAACCCTCACAACAATCTCAGAAATCGGTCACGCAAAGTGTTTATGACCGTCCAAAGCCTGAACTGGAGCGTATGGAGACGCTTGCTATAACGCTCTTAAAGTCAGGGAAGACCCTTGTTAGCCCAGCGACATTCACTGAAAACGGTAGACCGCTCTTACCACCCATGCAGTTGTCGTTAAGTGACCAGGTTAGCCAGGGTCAACCGTTAATCCAACGGGTCTACGAAGAGACTGAGTATAGTCCTGGTCAACAGTCGTTGCACTTGTCTACTGTCTTGCATGACGGTGTACTACAAGCCATGCAGGACGACACTCTAAAGACCGCTGACGGTCAGCGTGTGTCTTTACCAAGCTTTGATCAAGAGCGTCCTCAGGCTGTGGTGCAAAAGCCGCCTGTGGTGGGTTACGAGTCCAATGCAAACTTACATTTAGAACAAGAGTCCAACGTTATGGTAGCTGCAGAAACATCCGTCAAAACTCAAACTGAAATTGATTTACGTGACCTTATGAGTCAGAAGACTTTAGGGATTATGGAGACCAGCAAAGTCCCCCAAAAGCGTGTGGAGGTAGAGGGTAAACCCCAACTGGTTGATCGTACACCTGTAGAAGGCTTCACTATGGTGGCTCGGGCTGCCTATGGCGCACAGAACTTCTGTCAGGAGCACAACTTACCGCACACGCCTGCTACTGAGGTGATTGCAGCAGCAGCTGATCGGTTGTCACTAGATGGCTCGGCAGTCACAGGCGTGCTGAACTCGATTGATAAAGCCAAGTGTAGACCTAGCATGGAGGTTGCCACTCAATCTCAGTCTGGTGTTTGGGCACGGATTGAAGCGAAGTACCCTGAGTACGCTGGCAAAGTGCCTAAAGCACTTAAAACCGAACGTGCGGCGGCACAGGCAGCTGTGGCACCCGCTCAAGCAGCCGTAGTTGCAGCGACAACTCGTCAGGTCAAGGCTCCTGTCCTTAAACAGAGTGTGCTGGAACAACAACAACCGTCTCAATTTGAAATGGCTATAGTCGTTGCGGCATATCGTCTTCAGGAAGCTGAAGTTGACCGCTGGGGTCACGACAATGAAAAGTCGACTTTAATCTTCAATCGGTCGAAAGAAGGCAACATTTCAGTTATTAACAAGGCTGACAACGTGGTAATTGCAACTCGCAATGCCGTTACAAGTGAGGTGATTCCAGGTGTCCTGCCTCCAGGTCAAGACTACTCCCAAGCTTTCAAGGCTGTGGTGGAAAAGCAAACTGAAAAGTACGCGGCTAAGACTGCGGCAGCAACTCCGAAAGCGAAGGTAGTGGCGGGCGATGGCCGTTAGTCTGCACGAACGGTTAAACCAATTGGCTTTGCCATTTTCACGGTGCGGCTTGGTGGTTAGTTCAACCGTTTCGCTGCTTTGTCCTTTGACGACTCTGTTTTTTGTTCTTTTATCTCAAGGTTCTTACTATGCTTTCGACCCCAGTTCAGTCGGTTCCGACATCAGGCAATGGTACGGTAACGTCTCCGTCTCACCGCGCTATGTCAATTTGTTTGCACGACCTTCAGTCCTTGCCGTTAGAGATTCGCCCAGATAGCGTCAAGATTTGTTTTGGTCAGACTCCCGCTTACACTATTCATGTCGAAGAAGGCGTGGAAGCACCTAATCCTGAGTTCCGTTCCACGCCTAAAATGTTGGCATCTGATCTGACGGTGTTATTTGAATACATGCTTTACGCTGACTCAGATTCAGAAGACGCAAAACGGCTTTCTCAAGTCGTTTTTCAACGTGATTCCGGTGGCCGTGTAGTCACCGACAAGCTACTCGATCTTTTTTCGCAGGTTCCGGTGATGGGCATCTGAAGATCAGTCGGTCTGAGTGATTAGCTTGGTTGCTCAGACCAATTCTCTGTTGTTTTACACCATGTTTTTCAGGAGTTAGTTCAATGCCATTTGTTCATGCTGGAGAAGCTTCAGAGGCGGGTCGTCATGCTCAGTCCCACATGCAAACGCTCATGGAAATGCTGTTTAAAATAGCTGAAGCAGCTTTGCGGAACAAAGACGAGCCAGAGCCAAAAGCTGCTGACGAGACATTACAGGACGCTGAACCTTCACTCTCAGACTCGCTAGAGTCGCATGTAGAGCGAGACGCTCTGCATGACTCGGTGTCTCGTTTGTCCGCTGGCAAGGGCGAGGGACTGGTCTACCGGGCAGAAGGTTTCTCTGTCTTTCGTCACACCGAGACAATGGGTACCACTTACCAGGTGACCACTCCAGACGGTGAGCCGCTATTGACGTTTGAGCAAGTTGGTAATGACTTGTATTTAATTGAAGACCGTTTGTCACTGGA
Organism: Phormidium sp. FACHB-592; assembly: GCF_014695795.1. Taxonomy (NCBI): domain Bacteria; kingdom Bacillati; phylum Cyanobacteriota; class Cyanophyceae; order Oscillatoriales; family Oscillatoriaceae; genus Phormidium; species Phormidium sp. FACHB-592. Next base: position 57,587 of record NZ_JACJOZ010000025.1, on the reverse strand, counting down.
GCTGAAGCAGGACTTATTGGCAGCTGGTGAACGGTTGCAGACGAGTGACTTAGCGTCTGTGCTGCACCACCCAAACCCAAAAGTCGTGATGACCACTATGGGTGAAGCTGCCCCCGCAGGCACTCGTGCTGCCTGGGTGACTCAGCAAATGTTGCAGGGTCGTAATTCGTTCACCCCTGACCACAGCAATTTCCAGTTTGACCGCGACACTCGTGGAAACCTCTCGGTCACAGATCGTACGAATCAGCAGGTCTTGTTGTATATGACTCCTAGTGGTCAGGTGACTTGCACGATGAGCGTTGAACAACTGGAACAGTTTAAGCCTGCATTTAATCGGCTGCAGTCATACGAAACGCAACAAGCAGCAGCGAAAGGAGTAGGTCAGGCGGCCCAGTCATCGAAAGGTCTAAGGACGGCTCAATTGGCTCTTGAACGTTAATCACTCATGCTTTGCCCATTCAGCCACCTGTCGCCTCTATGGTACCGTCTTTGAAAGCTGATCAATTGGGGCTTCACTGGGTCTGTGACGTAAGCTGAGTGCTTCTTTCAGATCCCGACCTATGGTCGTAGCAGTTTCAAAAACCGCTGCAAACGATCGTGGTCAGAGATTGGTTGCTGCTTCTACACCCCGACGATTGCTCGTTAGTCATTGCTTGCTTTTTACCCTTGTTTAGTGCATTTGATTCCACAACTCAAGCAGCGCGATTGAGAGAGCCAAGATTGCTCAAGCTTCGGTTTGCATCAGCTAACTCTAACAAAGCTGGAAAGCGGCTCGATCTAGCACTAGAAACAGGACAAATTCTTATGTACAGACACCTTTTCTTATGTACAAAGCATTTTTTTGACTGAGGTGATACCAGAAAAGTTGCGGCAACCCAGTGATGGCTGTTGCTCTAACTCGTTTTAGCTGTTCGAAGTTCGCGAAATACCGTTTGGGGATGTGCTCAAGCTAAGGCTTTCTTGTCCTGGTTGTCCAAAGACGCAGGCTGAGATTTGTTAGGTTCAAGCGATCGACCTTAAGGGTACGCTGCTCGCTAAGCGCTCTGTACATAAGAATTTAAGTTTTGTACATAAGATGAAAACTCTGCTTAACGCTAGCTCAATCAGGAGCAGAAGCAACATTGAGGTACTTTATTCACCACTACATATATCCTTACTTGGGGTTGGGTCGATATACGCTCAATTTGGTGCAGGAAAGGGCTAGAAGCCTGATTCTGGCGTAGATTTTTGACGCTTTTTCCCTTGCTTAGGGCTTGATCCAGAAGCTCAACGTAGCAAGGCTTTCCACCCCATGTTGCACCTTCTTAGTCTCATGTCGGCTCAATCTCTTGAGTCTTTCCCCTATACCCCACACCCTTTATCCCTCCCCTTCTACAATCTCCCACAGTGCATCAATTCCGGCTCCTACACATTCCTCATCCTGATGCTGCCCAATCCACTGAACTAATGTAGGGGTAACCCAACCAACTTTTCTCCCTATGTTGCCTATTGCATCAGCCGCGCTGGAACGCACAAAAAGTGTTTCGTCTTTAAGCAAAGGTAATAGCGCTTGCACTGTTGGTTCTGAAGCAATACCTAAATTACCTAAAACTTTAGTTGCACTGTAACGTACACGAGAATGCTCACTTTTGAGTAATGCCAGAAGCTTTTGTGTTAGTGCTTCTGAAGCGATGCTTAAATTTCCCAGAGCTTCAATTGCGCAATAACGCACTCGATAGTGTTCACTGTTAAGCGATTCTAAAAGGCTTTGCACGATGACATCCGAGGTGGTACCCATCTTGCCTAAAGAACAAACTGCCCAAAACCGTACATCAGAATTCTCATCGTTGAGCAATAGAAGCAGTGCTTCTATTACAGTAGGCGGCGCATTAGATAAACTTCCCAGCGAGTTAGCAGCCCTGAGACGTATAAAAGAATCTTCATCATTAAGTAAAGTCAGCAGTACTTGCACTACATTGTCCGAAACATGACCTAAACTGACTAATGTATTTGCCGCTCCAAGACGTATATAGGAATTTTCATCATGAAGCAGAATTAGAGTCGCTTGTACTAACGAATCTGACGCAATACCCATCTTGCTTAAAGCATTGGCAGCTCTAAGAAAGACAAAAGAATCTTCATCCTTGAGCAATGCAAGCAATGCATTGATTACAGGGTTTGTTACATAATCTAAATTCCTTAAAGCATTGGCAGCACTGAGGCATACGAAAGAATTTTCGTCATTAAGAAGTGCTAAAAGTGACTGCACTATCGACTCTGATGCATTACCTAAGCTACCTAAATCTTTTGCTGCGCTAGCGCGCACAAGGTAATCTTCACTGTTGAGAGATGCCATTAAATTACTAACAACAACTTCTACCTCTCCTAAATCAGCTTGATATTTCTGTAATCTTTTGTGATCAATTCGATCTACTCTATCCTTCAAACGCTGAAGCACTTCAGCTTCAAAGACGCTTTCCTTCAAGCTGCAAAGAATCTGCAATACCTCTCCTCGAATTTTGTCTCCGATTTGCTTTGATTCAGCCAGCTCTAATGCAATCAACCCATTCAAAACTTTGCTGATGAGCACAGTATCGGTTGCTTGCAATCCCTTTGGATCTTCTGCCAAGCAACGACCTGCAAATAATAGATCGCGGTGGAGCCATTGTTCATAGAGGCTGTTGGCAGTGAGGACTTTACGGATGGCTCTCGCGGCTTTTTTGGGGCTTTGTTGGGCGATGAGGAGGAGCAGCACCTCGCGCCAGTGGGGGGCGTGGAGGTGTTGCTCAATGTGGGTAAGGACAATCTCGAAGTCGTCTTCGTTGTCTGCCTGGTAATTGATGTCTTGCGCGGCGAGGTATTCCTGAAAGGTTTTGTGGACGAAGGCGTAGCAGTCCTGTCCCTGTTCGTTGAGGAGTCCGGTTCTGTCGCGAATGAATTTCACGAATCGTTCCGCTTCTGCTTTTGCTTCGTAGTGCTGGAGTTGTTTGAGCGTTTTAATTTCCTGGGTCAGTTTTTGGATCAGTTCATCTTTGTCAATGAGCGTGCCGCCTTCGGTGTCGCCCGTCGTTCCCTGAGTATGAATCCAGTACGCTAGACTTTCCATTAATCGGCGCAGGTCATCCAGTTGTAGGTATTTGAGAACGGTCTGATTGCTCAGTTCTTTGTTGTCATCCCAAGCAGTGAGCAGCGTTTCCACCGCTTTGTCATAGAGTTTGTAGCGTTCGCGGGGCAGTCGTGCCTGATAGCGATGAATCAGGGCAATGATGGTCAGCAGTAAGGGGTTTCGCGCCAACAGCTTGATGCGATCCTGCTGATTCAGCGCTTTTTGCAGGCTTTCTTTGCGGCGTTGCGCCTCTGCTTTGTCTGGTACGCGGCTAGTGTACCAGCGATCGCAAAACTCCTCAATCTTCCCATCATCAAAGGACTGCAACTCGTAGTGCGGAAACTCCTCCGTGCGGAAAAAGTCGCGCTTGTACCCGGCAGGACGCGACGTGATGATGGCGCGATTCTGCGGATACTGTCCCAGAAAGTTTTCGATGCACTGCACGAGATGGTAACGCTTCGATTCTTCTGCGACTTCGTCTAATCCATCCAGGAGGATGAGCGCCCGTCCATTGTTGAGCCAGTGTTCAAAGAAGCCCTTCGGCAACCGCTTGCAAGACATGGTGGTTTCTGCAAACTGTCGAGCATACTCAGGAATGGTGACAGCGGGAGTCCGCGCCCAATCGCGAATGCGAATCAAGATCGGCAGCGGCAATGCGTCTGCATCGGTCTGCAACTCTTGTGTATCGCGATCAATGCCTTCTGCATCCGGATACATTTGTGTTCGATCTCGTTGCCTTTGAGATCGAACACAATCGGTTCCTTGCGTAAGTCGAACAATTTGAGCTTCATCGTAATCGGTTCCTTCTGCATGGCGATCAATTCCTTGTGTCGAGGCATCACTTGCTGGTGCGATCGCTCCTTGCCTCTCTGCCCCCCGTTGCTCTGCCAGCGTCACTGCAAAGAAACTCATGAGCGTTGTTTTTCCTGATCCGGGTGCACCCAACAGCACGACCCTTTTCTGATGCTGGTTGAGGAGTTGCCGTGCCGAAAACTTTCGACCAGAGCGTTCTAGCTGTGCTCTCAAGCGTTGCTCCTGCAAAAGCTCCCTCTGCCGCCCCTGTTCCCCTGGCTCCCCTGGCGCTTCAAAGAACGATCGCTTAAACGCCCCCCGCGAGCGCCGCCCCACGTCCTCCTCCACATCGGGCATCACAAAGATCTGCGCCAAACGCTCAGCGCATTCTACATCCTGTCCCGGCACCGCGACGCCTGCGAACTTGACATCATCAAACCAGTTGGCTAATTGCTCTAGGTAATCGGACTTTGCCACCTGAAACCGAATCGCGGTAATAGCATTAAAGTAAGCATTGGCAAAGGTCTTCAGCCAGGGTTCTAGAGTGTCGTATGGAATGTCAAGAGTGCGATCGACGGCAATGTGTTTAGCAACCTGCACCACCATGGCGACATCAGGCGCACCATCTTGCTCCAACGGTTTCTGCAATTCGCGCTGTACTTCTGGATGTTCGAGCAGTGCGGCTAGAAACGTATCGGCATCTTTATCAGTACAGCGATAGAACACCGCATTGTTGACCTTTTGCCTACGCTCAAAGGCACCCGATTTCTGCAAGCCAACGTTCAGCGCTTTTTCAAGCTCAGTAGGATTCAATTTGTGTTTTACGGCAGTGGCGATCGCGCTTGCCACTTTTGGCAATGCTGCTTTGACCAATCCACCTGTGATCGACTCAAATACCATAGGGCGAGACCTGTTTGCTCTGACCGTATTATGGCTTAGTAGTCTGTCTTAGTAGTTTGAGAGGTACCTTCAACTTAACCATGTCTGTTCAAAATTAAGCACAGTAATCCTTGAACATGCAAGTGTTGCTCAATGTTACACAGCAGCTTTCACACAAGCAATATATTGCCACTCCTCAAAGCCTTGGCATAGCTGTGCTCCTTCGCCTTGCTCTCACTCTGGGTTGATGCGAGTTTGCCGCCCGATGATTCAATCCCTCGTGCTGCCGATGTTCTATGCTCGGTCTCACTCGTTTCTTTGCGGCTTTGTCACGCTTCAATTTGTTGGTGACCATTACCCGTGGCATGCACCCTTGTCTCTTCAACCGTATCCTGATGTCGTTGTAGCAATACCTTCAGTACGTTGCCCTCAGAAGCCACCGCCCGTCATAGATAATATGGGCTGCCCTTTGAGCTGCACCACCGCTGCATCGAGATGCCACTTAGCCGCAATGTACAGACGTTGACATCGCCTTTGGCTGGCAGACTGCTGCCGGCATATCTAACACCCTTCCCGCATCGTTTCGTCAGTCACTACAAGCCCTCGCTACAGTGGCATCTTCGCAAGATCCCGGTCGCTCAGCGGCAAGGTGTAATCAAGCCAACAAACACAGTAGCCGTTAATCATTTCCGGGGGAACCGATAACGAGAGTGCAGGGACAAGCAGTCGCGCACGCAGTGGCATCAGTACGATGATTCTAATTTCTGATTAAGCTGACAATACCCTAATATGCCATCTTCCATGTGAATGATCCGATCAGCAACATCTAAAATTCGATTGTCATGGGTTACCAACAAAATTGTGCAGCCTTGCTCTTTGGCAAGAGCTTGCATCAGGTTGACCACATCCCGACCCGATTTGCGATCTAAAGCGGCAGTGGGTTCATCTGCCAGCACCAGTTTGGGACGGTTGACCAGCGCTCGGGCGATCGCCACTCTTTGCTTCTGTCCACCCGATAACGCATCAGGATAGTAATTAATGTGCTCTCCTAAGCCGACCTGTTCTAGCATTGCGATTGAGCGCGCTTTCATCTCTGCAGGGGCTAACTCTCGATGCAATTCCAAACCCATTTTGACGTTTTGCAGTGCGGTCAAACTGCCATGCAGGTTGTGTGCCTGAAAGATGTAGCCGTGATGTTTGCGGGCTTGCGTTAGTTGTTGAGGGGTTGCTCCACGAAATTCTTGCCCCAGGACTTGTAGACTGCCAGATTGGACAGACCGCAACCCCCCGACCAGCGTCAGCAAGGTTGTTTTTCCAGAGCCGGAAGGCCCTGTCATGATCACAATCTCACCTGTGTTGATGGCGAGCTTAAGCTCGAATAAGACTTGCCTACGCAGTTGACCTTGACCAAAGTAGTGATCAAGCTTTTGAACCGAAATAGCGATCACCATTGTTTGTTCCTAAAACATATCTGCTGGATCAGCGGACTGTAGTTTGCGAGTAGCGATCACTCCTGAAAGCGCACACATCACAACCGTGAGCACGAAGACAAACACCGCCCTTGAGGCCGTCATATAAATCGGTAAAGCGGTTGCGTTCGCAGCTAAGGCATACAGTCCTAACGGCAAAATGGCACCGGGAATAAAGCCGAGAAAGGCCAGGATAACTGCTTCTTCAAACACGATGCTCAGTAAATAGGCATTGCTATAGCCCATCGCTTTGAAGGTGGCATACTCCTTCAGGTGTGCATTCACGTCGGTCGATAACACTTGATAGACAATCACAACGCCGACCACAAACGCCATGGTGGTGCCGAACCCAAAGACAAAGCCAATGGGGCTGGTAGTTTTCCAATAGTTTTCCTCAAATTGCACATACTCCTGAGCCGTTAGCACACGCACATCTTCGGGTAAATGAGCTTTCAAGGCAGCGGCGACTTGTAGTGGATTAGAACCCGGTCTGATCCGAATTAGCCCCAGGCTAATACTGGCGGCATCGCGTCGCGGAAACAGACGGAGAAAGGTTTGATCGCTCACCATCAAGTTAGCATCGGCACCAAACGAAGCTCCTAAGCGAAACAATCCGGCAATCGTGAGGGTGCGGCGATCAACTTCGGCAGTGACTGGTTTTCCTTGATTTACTTGGGCGATCACCTCGGCATACTGACCTTTGGCACCACGATCGAACAGCGCTGTGTCCGGTAACTTTAGTTTGTTAAGTTGTTGATGGACTTCCGGTAGGTTAAAGGTTGGCTGCTCGGGCGCAAAGCCGAACACTCGCACATTGGCGTTGAGGCGCGTTTGAGGATTTTTCCAAGCGATGCTGTTGACGTACAATGCAGTTGATGTTTGGACACCCGGAATATCCTTTGCCTGGAGCAACCGTCGCCGTGCAAAGGTCGATGGATTTTGTAAATTCAGGGCTTTGGGACTGAGCAAGACAATGTCAGCTAACATAGCGCGAATAACACGAGTATTGCTGTCATACAGCGCATTCTGAAAGCCAAGCTGCATAAACATCAGTACATCGGCAAAGGCAATCCCTGCTAGTGCCACCAGCAAGCGACCTTTTTCATGACGCAGTTGCAGCCACCCGAGGGGAGTACGGCGCTGGAGTTGTTGCAGCAATCCCATCATTGTGCAATCACCACCTGCACTTGCAGATTTGTGAATTTAGCAGCTTTTTGACTGGAGGTATTGTCTAAGTTGATCTGCACCTCAACGACCCTGGCATCAATATTAGCGCTGGGATCGGTATTGACGATCGCTTGTCGGCGTACTTGAGACCCTACTCGCTCAACCGTTCCGGTTAATTCACCCGGAATTGAATCACTTGTGACCCGCACTCGTTGCCCAACCCGAACTTGACTGACATCGCTTTGATAGACTTCTGCGATCGCTTGCATTTGCTGCGTTTGCCCAAGCTCGGCAATGCCATCCGTCGAGACAACTTCGCCCGCTCGCGTGTGAACATCCAGCACTTCACCATTGGCAGGAGCACGCACTAAGGCTTGCTCAAAACTTGCCTTTGCCTGTTTGCGGGCTGCGATTACACGCTTCAATTCTGCTTGAGCCGAACGCACATCGACAGGGCGCACTGCAGCAATTTGATCCAGCGTTGCTCTAGCTTTGTTCAATTCCTGCGGAGCGGTAGAACGAATCTGATCGAGAGTGAATTGCGCTTCTTGGACAGACTTTTGAGCCGTGTCTAATGCTAAACGCCTGCTGTCACGTCCAGACGCTGAAATTGCGCCTGCCTGATACAGCAATTGATAACGATTGAACTCAGTTTGGGCATTTTGCCACTCTGCTTGCAGCCGAGCGACAGTTGCTACTTGTGCGGCAATACTGCCCTGGTGTTCTGCACTCAAGCGCTCAATTTCTGCTTGCTGGGTCTTGATTTCACCTTGTTTCGCACCGGCTTGAACCACGTCCAGTTTGGCGTGCGCCACGTTCACTTGTCCCTCAGCTTCTTCGAGGGCAGCTTGGCGCTGATCATACGAGTCCAGAATCGCAATCACTTGACCGGCTTTAACGCGATCGCCTTCTTGCACTAGCAAGCGATCGACTCGATTGCCTTGACTTGACATTGGAGCGGAGAGCTTCACGACTGCACCCTCTGGCTCTAACCGTCCCAATGCCGTCACAGTCTGAATAACAGGGGTGACCACAGGTGTAACAGCCGCCTGTTGCACTGATGCCATTCTCAAGCCATACATCGTGGCACCGACGCCTAGCAAGAATACCCCAGCGAACGCAACGCCCCGCTGTGGTATCACCTTGATGAACTGCTTCCTGTCCTGAGTCGTACCTTGCATAAATGAGGGACTCCTGAAAATGTAGAAATTAACCCAGTTCAACAACCTCATGGCAGTAAGCTTTGGGATCGTTTAGGGAACAACTGGGAGAGGGCAAGGCCATGTCGTTAGCGGATCAGCAAGCCCTTGAGCAATTTGTGGTTTGAACCGTGTCCTTTTGCATTGTTTGGAGCCCTACCAAGCTAGGCTAATCGGCTTAGCTCAGTAGGGCTCCAAATGTAATGATGAAGGAGTAGAGTTTTTTACTTTTCTAATCCCGTGCCAGCCTGCCCCCTTTGTAAGTCTTCCCAAATGGTCAAGCATGGTCACTCCATACTGGAAAACAACGGTTCAAAGGCCAAAATTGCGGACACTAATGCGTTGAGCGACCAACGAAAAAAGTAATCCACCCAGCGACACTTGCTCTTATCGATCAGTTGTTGCTGAAACGTCTTTCACTGGTTGGCATCGCTCGTGCTGCTCAGGTTTCTGAGCCATGGCTGCAAACCTATGTGAATGAGAAGGTGCGCCGCCAAGTGCAGGTAACACCAAAAAAAAGGGTCGGCTAACGCTTCAAGGTGATGAATAATTGTCGTTTGTCGGCAATAAAGGCAACAAGCAGTGGGTTTGGTTAGCACTTGCTATAGACACACGTGAGACTGTGGGTGTCTACATGGGTGCACGCGATGAAGCGGCGACTCACAAACTATGGGCAGTGGTAGAAAGACTCCGAAACGGGAACGTAAACTGATGTTCGACCCAGCTATCTTTCAGGAACGCTTTCGCACCATTGAGCGAGTGTTTGCTTGGGAAGATAAATTCAAGCGCTTACTGCTGCGCTTTGAGCGGATCAGCAAGCTGCACTATGCCCTAAAAACCCTAGCTTACACAATGATCAATTTTCGGCATTTCTGCTAGGGCTAATCCTTTTGTTTGTCCTTCATCCTCTTGGAGGTCTCTGCGACAGAGACCCAGATTTGTCATGCTTTGAAAACCGGAATCGGGGCAAAAGCCGTAGCAAACGATTCAACTCGATCGTTCTGGTGCTTTAAAGGCTCAATTTGACCTTGCTGTTCATTAGACTTCCTGCATGAATCACGAGGAGTGTGCCAGTTCGTAGTTCAGCACCCCAGCGATTAGATTTAAGCGTAAGCCAAACCGCTTTCTACGGTTACGATAACGCCCTGAGAAAAGGCGAAAAATCTTGAAACGACGAATGACATGCTCGACTCGAACTCGCAGTCGTGCTAAAGCTCGATTGTGCCCTTTTTCGTCTTTTGACAAAGCCTGCTTGCGGGGCTTCTTGGTGGGGGTACAAGCGCCAGCATGGCGTTTAGCAAAGCCCTGATACCCTCGGTCGGCTAAACACAATTGCGACGAGACAAACGGCAAGCGACTACGCTTGAGCAGCTTAAAGTCATGCGTTCTACCTGTGTCAACAGCGGTACAAATAATTTGACCAGTTTCAAACGCCACTAACAGTTGCGCTTTCAACGTGTGACACTTCTGCTTGCCACTGTAGTAACATTTCTGTTTTTTTTAGGGCGTTCAATTTCCATCTCCCCCACATCTACCATCAGGACTTTCCATTCCCAGCCCGGTTGATACAACTGCCGTTGGCTTGGCAACCGGAACTTGCCACATTTGATGAGCAGGTCTTCCACTTTTCTGACAATCCGTCCCACTGTCGTTTCGTGCACACCCCAACTCACCCCAATGTGAAACTGACTGCGGTACTCTCGCCAATATTCCAACACCATGAGTAGTTGATCTTCGGCACACAGTTTGGCTTGTCCACCCCGTTGTCCCTGGCGCTCCAAATGAGGACGCACGACTTCGACCATTTCACTAAACGTGGCACGAGGCACACCACACAAGCGTTTGAACTCAGCGCCTGAAAGAGTCTCTAACTCCTTGTACGGCATAGCTGCTTCTCCTGGACAGGATGGTTGCCTACTTCTACACCATGTCGGCACCCTGTGATCGCTAACTGGCACACTCTTTTGCTATTCGTGCAGGAGGTCTATTACTTCAACTCAACTTTGAAGCAAAACCCGCTACCAGTTGAGAGCCGCCGCCGCTTGGTTACGATCACTCTCGGTTTAAATCTCGACAATCAGTCCATGATGTACCAACCAGACATGGTGCTGATACTGACCATCGTCATGTATCTGATTTCTGGCGCGAGCGCAACTTGCAACCTGTAATCTGCCAACCCTGCTGATATGTTTTGGTCAGAATTTTGGTTAGAAGATAAACACGTATGGTGTTAGTAAGAGTATTTTGGGCAAACTAAACACAAGAAAGTGCATTACCACCCTAAATCTATGGCATCAGTACTGCTTTGCGATAAGCACCTCCATTGGGCGACAAAGCAATCCCAATGCACATTCAGGTGGTTAGGTTCCTTAGAGACAGTTTCTTGGGACATTGCGGGAATTCAAACAAAGCTGAATACGATCAAGAAGCCTTGCTATATTGTTCGACAGAATGGGGACATTGGAGTAACCCATGAAGGCACAATTCAAGAAACTGATTCACATCAAGCCATCGAAATTCTAACTGCTGTATCACCTATCCATACACATCAACTGGGTGATTCACAGTTCTGTTCCGCTCATGGTACTAAATACGCCTACATGGCTGGTGCCATGGCGAACGGTATTGCCTCAGAAGAACTTGTGATTGCTCTAGGTAAGACTGGAATCCTCAGCTCTTTTGGCGCTGGAGGCTTGGTGCCCGATCGCATCGAAGCAGCCATCCATCGAATTCAACAGGCATTACCGTCAGGACCTTATGCCTTCAACCTAATTCATAGCCCGAGTGAAGCCGCGATCGAACGCCGTACTGTTGAACTCTATATCAAGCATGGCATCAAAACAATTGAAGCATCTGCATTTCTGGGTCTGACTCCCAGCGTTGTACATTATCGGGTCAGCGGTTTGCAGTTAAGTTCCGCTGGGCACATTGAGATCAACCACAAAATCATTGCGAAAGTGTCGCGGGCAGAGGTTGCGACCAAGTTTATGAGTCCGGCTCCTACGAAAATTTTGCAGCAATTATTAGAACAGGGGCTCATTTCAGAACAACAGGCAAAACTGGCTGAAGCCGTGCCCATGGCAGACGATATTACTGTGGAAGGGGATTCCGGTGGGCATACTGATAATCGTCCGATAGTTGCCTTATTGCCAACCATTTTGCAACTAAGACACGAGATTCAGGAGAAATACCGATATGAAACGCCTATTCGCGTGGGCGCTGCGGGTGGGATTGGCACGCCTCACTCAGTTCTAGCCGCGTTTATGATGGGAGCAGCATACGTCGTCACGGGCTCGGTGAACCAAGCTTGCGTGGAGGCAGGAACCTCCGCACAGGTGAAGCAGCTACTTGCCCAAGCCAGTATTACGGATATGGCGATGGCACCTGCCGCCGACATGTTTGAGATGGGTGTGAGACTTCAAGTCTTGAAACGGGGCAGTTTCTTTCCCATACGGGCGCAAAAGCTGTTTGCTTATTACCAGAAATATGAAGCCATTGAAGAGATTCCTTTAAACGAACGGCAACAACTGGAACAACAGATTTTCAGGAAAGACTTGGATACTGTTTGGCAGGAAACTGTTGCTTATTTCCAACAGCGCGATCCCGATCAAATTGCCCGATCGATCGATCATCCCAAACGTAAAATGGCGCTAATTTTTCGATCGTATCTAGGGCAGGCTTCCCGTTGGGCGATCACGGGAGATGAATCCCGGGAAGCAGACTATCAAATCTGGTGTGGTCCGACGATGGGGACCTTTAATACTTGGGTAAAAGGCACTTATCTGGAACAGCCAGAGAATCGTCGAGTTGTCGATGTGGCAACTCATTTGATGCAGGGAGCCGCAATTCTATACCGCTTGCAAATGCTGAAATTGCAGGGGTTAGAACTGGCACCTCACTACTTCCAGTATTTACCAGAACCCTTCTAGAGGGATGCCCTATGAATCGAGGTGTCGAGTGTTCCTTTCCCTCGCCGGTTCTACAACGACTACTGCAACTGCACCAAGACATTAATCAATTACAAACACAGATCGAACAAGGTATTGGACATCAGTCTATGCAACCGGAACAATCATCAGAAATGGAAGTTTTGAGTACGAAAATGAACCAAACACCGATCGCGATTGTTGGTATGGCAAGTCTTTTCCCGCAATCGAAGGACTTGCAAGCATACTGGACTAATATTGTTCAAAAAGCTGATTGCATTACAGACGTTCCTGCTTCTCGCTGGAATATTGATGATTACTATGATCCAGACCCAACCGCACCCGACAAAACCTATTGCAAACGGGGTGGCTTTCTTCCTGACATTGACTTTAACCCGATGGAATTTGGCTTGCCGCCGAATATTTTAGAAGTCACCGATATTGCCCAAATTCTTTCTCTGGTGGTTGCTAAGCAAGCCCTGAAAGATGCAGGCTGTGACCAAGCAACGGAAGCGGTGCGCGATCGCATCGGTGTGATTTTGGGAGTTGGCGGTGGGCAGAAGCTAATCACTCCCTTAACGGCACGGTTGCAGTCTCCCATTCTGGAAAAAGTTCTGATCAGCAGTGGCTTATCGCAAGAAGAAACCCAAACCATCGTAGAAAAAGTCAAGCTGGCCTACATTGGCTGGGAAGAAAATTCCTTTCCTGGCATGTTAGGAAATGTGATTGCTGGACGAATTGCTAATCGTTTAGATCTTGGTGGCATTAATTGCGTGGTTGATGCGGCCTGTGCAGGGTCACTCAGCGCCTTGCAGATGGCACTCGATCAACTCTCCAGTGGACGGAGCGACATGATGATTACGGGAGGGGTTGATGCTGACAACTCTCCCTTCATGTATCTCTGCTTTAGTAAAACCCCCGCCTTTACTAAACAGGATCAAATGCGCCCGTTTGATGCAGCATCCGATGGCATGCTCGTTGGTGAAGGGATTGGCATGATGGTACTGAAGCGGTTGGCAGATGCAGAGCGGGATGGCGATCGCATCTATGCCGTCATTAAAGGCATGGGCGCGTCGAGCGATGGCAAATATAAAAGTATTTATGCACCACGTCCCTCCGGACAGGCAAAAGCCTTGCGTTGTGCCTATGAGAATGCGGACTGTGACCCCAGTAGTGTGCGGTTAATCGAAGCGCACGGTACGGGGACTGCAGCCGGAGATCCCGTTGAGTTTGCGGCTCTACAAGAGGTATTGAGTGAGGCGAACGCAGAGGTGCAGGCGATCGCTTTAGGGAGTGTCAAGTCACAAATTGGTCATACCAAAGCTGCTTCTGGAGCTGCCGGTCTAATTAAAGCTGCATTGTCTCTGCACCACAAAATCTTACCGCCCACGCTGAATGTCACTCAACCCAATCCCAAACTCAATATCGAACAATCGCCCTTCTACTTGAACACCGAGCCACGCCCCTGGATGCGAAGTGAAGCGGACCCGCCCAGACGAGCCGGGGTTAGTTCCTTTGGGTTTGGTGGCACCAATTTTCACGTAGTGCTGGAAGAATACACAGGCAAACAACCGCAAGCTTATCGGTTACATCAAGTGCCTGCAATTCTCCTATTTGCAGCCAATGATCCTGCTCAATTACTGACCCAATGTGAAACAGTCTGGACAAAATGGCAAACTGATGCAGCGGAGAAACACTACCAGGAATGGGTCCTCGCCAGTCGGGTAATCGCGATTCCCGCCACATCTGCCCGTCTAGGCTTTGTTGCAGCTAGCTTGAGTGAAGCCAGACAACTGTTACAAACCGCGATTCAGACTCTGAAACATCAGATGGCGGTTGATTTTTGGCAGCATCCTCAAGGGATTTGTTATCGCAAGGCGGGCATGGATACGGCAGATAAAGTGGTGGCGCTATTTCCTGGTCAAGGATCGCAATATCTCAATATGGGACGAGAGTTAGCGCTCAATTTCCCCGCTGTCCAACAGAGTTTTGCCACTATGGATTTGTTGTTCCAACGGGATCAGCTATCTCCCATTTCTCAGGTTGTCTATCCGCGCCCTGTCTTTACCACTGCTCAACAGCAACAGCAAACCGAGTCCTTGCAGAAAACAGAACATGCCCAACCTGCGATTGGGGCATTAAGCATGGGACTGTACAAAATCTTGCAACAAGCTGGCTTTCAGGCGGATTTTGTCGCTGGACATAGTTTTGGCGAAGTCACAGCCCTATGGGCAGCAGGTGCCTTAAGTGATGCGGATTACTGCTTCCTAGTGAAAGCTCGCGGTCAAGCATTGGCAGCACCCGCACATCCCAATTTTGATGCCGGTGCCATGTTATCCATCACGGGCGATTTAGAAACTATTCAAAATGTGGCCAAAAACTTTCCCAATGTACTGATTGCGAATTGGAATTCCAATCAACAAATTGTCTTAGCTGGAGCCACGCCAGAAATTGCCAACATTGAGCAACGGTTTACCGAGTTTGGCTGTTCCGTCACCCGCCTACCTGTTTCTGCGGCATTCCATACGCCGTTGGTGAGTCACGCCTATCAACGGTTTGCTCAAGCACTGCGAATTGTCAACTTTAACCGTCCGAGTGTACCTGTTTACTCCAATGTGACTGCCGAGCCTTATCCAAATAATGCAACCGAGATCGGACAAACGCTGGCTTCTCAATTACTCAATCCCGTACACTTCAAGCAGGAGATCGAAAAGATTTATGCCGCTGGTGGTCGCATTTTTGTGGAGATTGGTCCTAGAAGCGTTTTGACTCACCTGACGCAAAATATTCTGGAGGGTCAACCCCATCTGGCGATCGCATTGAATCCCAGCCGCAACGGAGATAGTGATCGTCAGTTCCGCACCGCAGTAATGCAGCTGCAAGTTGCTGGATTGCCCCTGAAAGATTTCGACCCCTACGGATTGGAACCAGAACCCGCTGTACCCAAGAATGGGATGACCGTTCGCGTAAATGGAGGCAACTATGTCAGCGAAAAGACCAGAACCGCGTTTGAGCAAACCTTGCAGGATGGCTATCAAATCTCAAGACAGCCCCAACTTCTGACGCAACCTGTTACCCCATCAGTAGTGCGTCCTACTGTTGCAGTCCCGATCATGGTACAGCAAGTGGTAGAGCCACAAATTGAGCCGCAGCTGGTTCCATCTGTGCGATCGCTAAGGGAGGAACCTAAGAGAGCTTTATCTCAGCCACAGATCGATGTTACTCAGTTCATCGCACCAATGCTGCAAATTGTGAGCGAGAAAACGGGCTATCCTGCTGAGATGTTGAGCCTGAGTATGGATATGGAGGCTGATCTTGGCATTGATTCAATTAAGCGAGTCGAAATTCTGGGTGCGATGCAGGATCAATACCCTGAGTTGCCACCTATGCAGCCAGAGATTCTCTCAGAATTGCGGACGTTAGAGCAAATTGTGGACTATCTAGGTCAGCAAAAAGTTAATTGTGAAAACTCAGAGTCACCCACAATCGTTCCAGTCAACAAAGCAGTTCCATCAATTTCAACGCCTTCGGTAGGAAACTCTCCAAGCACTGTAAGTGTAAAGCCACAAAAAATATCGTTTGACTTGTCTCTGATGCAGACCTTACTCGCGATCGTCAGTGAGAAAACAGGATATCCAGTTCAACTGCTGACGCTTGAGATGGATATGGAGGCGGACTTAGGGATTGATTCCATTAAGCGGGTGGAAATTCTGGGCGCAATGCAAGATCAGTTTGCTTCCCTATCGTCTGTAGAACCAGAAGCACTGGCTGAGTTGCGCACCTTAAGTCAAATTGTGCAACATCTGGGACAACAACCAGAAAGCACCACAATGATGAGGGCAACTGAAGCACAGTCTGTTGCCGTTGAGACCAGTGTTCCCTCGCTATCAGCGCAGCCTCTGGTCGCCCAGTCAGCTCTCTTAGGACCCGCGCTTGCTAGTGTCACAACCGCTCCTGAATTAATCGCCACTCCTGCTTCAGCGTTGGAACCTAGTCAATTGGTCTCACCGTTATTAACCATTGTTAGTGAGAAGACAGGGTATCCATCTGAGATGCTGTCTCTTGAGATGGATATGGAAGCCGACTTGGGAATTGATTCGATTAAGCGAGTCGAAATTCTAGGCGCGATGCAAGATCAATTCCCAGATCTACCGGCTGCAAATCCTGAAACCTTGGCGGAGATGCGTACGCTAGCACAGATTGTCGAATACATGGGGCAGTCCCAAGTTGCCGGATCACATCCAGTTAGCAGTTTGGCTCCTGTTGCGTTCGCAGCACCGACGATGCCAGTCACAATTCCAGCGATCGCTCCAGAGCCGTTTGAAGTGGCTGCATCGACGATCGTCCTCAAGCAACTTATTGCAGACCTGTTAAACATCGTTAGTGAGAAAACGGGTTATCCGGCTGCCATGCTGAATCTGGCGATGGATATGGAAGCCGACCTAGGAATTGATTCGATTAAGCGAGTCGAAATTTTGGGCGCAGTTCAGGATGCGTTCCCAGATTTGCCCGCTGTTAATCCGGAAGCATTAGCTGAGATGCGAACGCTAGAGCAGATTGTGCAATACATGGGGCAACAAGCTGCTACAACTGAAAAAAAAAAGGCCATAGTCTCTGAAGCACCTCCTGTATTCAAGTTGCCAGAAGAGACTTTGATCCAGCGGGGAAAAGCGACCTTAACCCCGCTACCTCCACCCGATTGGTTAGACTTTTCCCTGCCAATTCAATCTGTGTGTTTAGTTACGGATGATGGTAGCCCGTTAACAGGGCAATTGGTGCAGAAATTAACGACCCAGGGCTGGCAGGTTGTTGTATTCAGTTTCCCAGAAACGTTGGTAGCACAGCTACAACCTTCCACTTTGCCCATTCCGCGCATTGTGCTGAAGGATTTGAGTGAAGCCCATTTGAAACAGCAACTTGATGCCGTTACTCAACAGTATGGTTCTATTGCCGTATTTATTCATCTGCAGCCACGATTCGAGACTAGTTCTATAGCTGCCATACCAAAGCGATCGCAAATAATGCTGCATCATCCAGCAGCAACGGCGACTTTAAAGCACCTGTTTTTCATTGCAAAATACCTGAAGCGATCGCTGACGGAAGCGGCTAAAGATCATCGCAGTTGTTTCCTAACGGTGACACGCTTGGATGGCGAATTTGGATTAAAGTCTGCATCGTTAAACAGTGCAGATATGCTCAGTGGTGGACTCTTTGGTCTGACCAAAACTTTGAATTTAGAATGGTCTCAGGTCTTTTGTCGGGCGATTGATATTGCACCAGATTATTCAGTCACCACTGCAGCACAACAGATTGTGCAGGAATTGCATGACCCCAATCAATTAATTGCGGAAGTGGGCTATGGTGCTGCGGGTCGAGTCACGTTAACCTGTGGGCAAGTGATCGAATTGGCATCCACCAGACCTATGACGATTGATCGCCACCCCGTGTTTTTAGTCAGTGGCGGTGGTAAGGGCATTACGGCTCAATGTATTACCCACCTTGCCTGTTATACCCACTGCAAGTTCATCCTAGTGGGACGCTCTGAACTCATTGCAGAACCCAACTGGGCAGAGGGGGTCGAGCCAGCCTCAGAACTCAAGCAGCGCGCGATCGCTGCACTGATGGCAGAAAACCCTAAAACAACCCCTGCTCAAATCCAAAAAGCGGTAAATGCGGTATTGTCACATCGGGAAATTACAGCCACGTTGCAGGCGATTCAGCAGGCGGGTGGTGAAGCTGAGTATCTAAGTGCCGATCTGACTCAAGTGACGGATTTACGCCCTCGCCTTGATACAATCATCCAACGATTTGGACCCATTACAGGAATCATCCACGGTGCAGGCACTCTTGCGGATAAGCTGATTGAAAATAAGTCAGAACGGGATTTTGATCGGGTTTACACGACCAAAATTGTGGGTTTAAACACGCTTTTGGCTAGTGTGGATAATAACCAACTCAAACATCTGGTTTTGTTCTCCTCAGCAGCAGGATTCTACGGCAATATTGGTCAGTCTGACTACGCGATCGCCAATGAAATCTTGAATAAGTTTGCCCATCAGTTCAAACGCCAGCACCCGGACTGCCATGTGGTTTCCTTCAACTGGGGACCCTGGGACAGTGGCATGGTTACACAAGAAGTGAAGCAGATCTTTGCTCAGCGCAAGATTGAGGTGATTCCGACAGAAATCGGCACTCAGGTGTTTGCGTATCAACTCCTACAAGGCAATCCCGAAACCGTACAGGTTCTGGTGGGTAGCCCTTTAGCCGTCCTGGCTGCCAGTATGGGTGGAGACCTCAAAACCTACTGCATTCGCCGTCGCCTGTGTCTATCAGATAATTCATTTCTGGCTGATCACACTATTGGTCAACAGGTTGTGTTGCCAGTCGTTTGTAGTGCTGCCTGGGTCGCCAATACCTGCGAACAACTGTATCCCGGCTATCGCTTTTTTCGCTGTGGGCAGCACAAAGTCTTCAAGGGAATTGTGTTTGATCAATCCTTGGCATCTGAATACATCCTCAGTGTCGAAGAAGTGAACACGGACCAACCGGGCGAGATTCAATTGAAGACCATGATTTGGAGTCAATTACCCAGTGGTCAACCCCGCTATCATTACAGCACAGACATTACTCTGGTGCAGACGCTGCCCCCGGCTCCACGCTATAAATCCTTTGATTTCACCCCCGATCCGGCGATCGTCAAACTCGCAGCATATCAGGATGGCACGTTGTTTCATGGTCCCAGCTTTCAGGGCATTCAGCGCGTTCTCAACCTAACCCCGCAACGACTGACCCTGGAATGTGTGTTGCCTACAGTCAGTTTTGACCAGCGGCAGCAGTTTAGTGATCAGGCGCTGGATGCGATCGTCCAGGATATGTCCTATCAGGGCCTCCTCATCTGGGTACGCCAGTTTCATCAAGCGGGCAGCTTACCACTCAGTTGTCAAAAGAGTGAGCAGTTTGAGGCTGTACCGGTCGGGCAACCATTCTACGTCTCCATAGAGATTGTATCCAGTACATCTACGAAGCTGGTAGCAAATGCTGTGACCCATGATGCTGAAGGGAAAGTCTATTCCCAAATATTCGGTGCAGCAGTAACGATTAGCCAACAGTTGAATCGGTTATTTGGCGTGCCGGATACAACTTCTGCTGGTTTCCCCCCTGCACTCCATCCCAGCTTATTCAGCTAGCGTTCTACCCAGAGAAAAATTATGAGACCCTTGTTTTCCAAACGCACGCTATCCGACAGCGATGATCTCACACTCGTCGTCGAGAGACTTCGCCTCAGAGCCTATGCCAGCTTCTTGGTCGTTGTGCTTGTCGGCATTCTACTGACGAATTTATTCGCCAACATTGACTTGAATGACAGCCTACTCATGCAAGTGTTTGGGTTCAACAATATCTGTGTGTATTTCGACTACCCACCGTCTACTTACGTCCTTCCCTTTTTATGGGCGATTACGCTCGTCTTGATGCTCCAGTACATGGTGGCGCACTGGCTACAAATGAATGCACAAGTTGAGCAAGGCACCTTAAATCGGAAGCTATATAGAATCTTGACCCGCATGAAATTATTCGAGGCATTCACAGTGGTGAGCTTCTCGACGATCTTTGCGGTTAGTCCTGAGGGGTGGAACCACACGTTATTCATCCACACAGCGCCATTCTTTCTCTTGCAGGTCGGTCTTGTTTCGCAGGCTATATCCAACACGCTTCACGGCACAAAATCAGGTTACTGGCGTCGGCTAGGGCTTCCTGCTTGGTTCAACAGGGCCGCGATCATGTATTGCATCCTTTTCAGCATCATTGTTTTTTTCAAGATTCTCTCAGCAACGAACGCAATGGCAGGCAGCCCATGGTGGCATCAAACTGACATGTTGAAGAGGGTTGCCCAAGGCTTTGATCGCATGTTCTTTTTCCTCGCGGTCGTTGTGCCAATGGTCAAGATGACGTACTTAGCGTACTACAGAAGCGAAAAGCTGGAAGTCGTACACCTAACGGTAAGTTCAATCAAACAAGCATTGTTGCGTAAATCAATTCAGTAAGATCAAGGGTTTCAGCGATTTAAAACCGATAAAAATCAAAATTGTGGCTTCTTAAATGTCTGAAATCTTTATCTAGTAGCGAGCATTCATGCAACAACGTTGATCAAACGTGAGATCGATCATGTGCTTGGTGTGAAGATGGGGTTACTCAACAAGAACTAAATCAAATTCTTAACAATAAGTTGATGAACAATGTTCAGTTTTCAATTGAAGAAGTAGATTCTTTTAGTGTTAATGAGAAATCGGGAAAGTTTCAGCTTGTCGTCGTTTAAAGATCTTTTTGCAACTGCCAAATAGCTATGATGGAACCGATCGCGATCGTTGGCTTATCCTGTCTATTTCCCGGTGCCGAAACACCGGAACAATATTGGCAAAACCTGGTTGCTCAGAAAGATCTCACGTCTCTGGCAACGACAGAACAGATTGGGGTCGATCCCGATTGGTTCTATCATCGCCAAAAGGGCAAAGCGGATACGTTCTACTGTCAGCGGGGTGGCTATATCCGCGATTTTCAGTTTGATCCGACAGGCTATCGTTTGGATGCTGAATTGCTCCAGAGTCTCGACTCGATGCATCAATGGTCACTCTACGTGGCAAAGCAGGCATTACAAGATAGTGGCTATTTAGGAAACGCAGAAACCCTAGCACAATGTGGCGTGATTCTGGGCAACCTGTCCTTCCCAACTCGCCGTTCTCATCCCCTATTTGCCCAGATGTATCACCGGGCGTTGCAGCCCTCCCTGCAAGCGTTACTAAACTGTGATCATTTCAGATTCAATGAGAATACGAATCTACCCAATCCATTAAATGGCTTATTAGCTGGCTATCCTTCGGCATTGATTGCCCAGGCACTATCGCTATCGGGCCTGAACTTCTCTTTAGATGCGGCATGTGCGTCATCGCTATATGCTATCAAACTCGCCTGCCATTATCTTCAGACCGGTAAAGCGAACCTAATGCTGGCGGGTGCTGTGAGTGCTGCCGATCCCTTGTTTATCCACATCGGCTTTTCGATTTTTCAAGCCTATCCAGAAAACGATCGCACCTCCCCGCTTGATCGCTCCTCACAGGGGCTAGTCGCCGGGGAAGGAGCCAGCATGGTGGTACTTAAACGCTATGCCGATGCCGTGAAAGATGGCGATCGCATCTATGCAGCCATTCAGGGCGTTGGTCTTTCCAACGATGGCAGCGGGAAATTTGTGCTCAGTCCCAATCCTAAAGGCCAGATTTTAGCCTTCGAACGGGCATACAGCGAGGCTCAGATCAACCCCAGCCAGATTGAGTATGTGGAATGCCATGCTACGGGCACACCACTGGGAGATCGCACTGAACTCAACTCCATGGAGGCATTTTTTGGACGCACGAATACTACACCTTTGATTGGTTCAGTCAAATCGAATTTGGGGCATTTATTGACCGCAGCAGGGATGGCAAGTCTGCTGAAAGTGATTCTGGGTATGAACCATCACTCCATTCCGGCGACCCTGAATCTCACACAGCCTTTGAATTCAGAGCGAGGGAGGTTTACAGGGGAGCAAATGGTGCGATCGCTTATACCCTGGACAACCCCGATTAAACAGGCGGCGATCAGTGCCTTTGGGTTTGGCGGCACCAATGCCCATTTAATTCTGACCTCTGAGTTACTTGCGGTCGCACCTCAATCCACATCTGGTTCATCCTCTATCTCACCAAAACATTCACCTAAGAATTCACCCACTTTCAATCCAACGACCATTTTGCCGCTGGCGATCGTGGGAATGGATGCCCATTTTGGTGAATATGGCAGTCTGGATACCTTTGATCGTGCCATCTACAGCGGTACCCAATGTTTCAAACCTGTTCCCCCTCAGCGCTGGAAAGGAGTGGAATCCGATCCGGACTTGCTCAAAGTCTATGGCTTTACCAATGGTGAAGCGCCCCAGGGTGCTTATATTCAAGACTTTGAACTCGATTTTCTCCGGTTTAAGCTGCCTCCCCGTCAACAGGATCAGTTGATTCCACAACAACTCCTCGCCCTCAAGGTAGCTGATCGGGCAATTCAAGATGCCGGGTTACAAACCAGCCGTCCGGTCGCGGTGATTGTGGCCATGGGGACAGAGCTATCGCTACATCAGTATCGTGGACGTTGCGATTTGGTCTGGCAACTACAACAAAGTCTGGAACAAGCCGGACTAACGTTGACGGAAGCCCAACAAATTGAACTGGAAAAAATCACCAAAGACAGCCTCCATTCGGCAGCTGAGGTAAATCAATACACCAGTTTTATTGGGAATCTGATTGCTACCCGAATTGCCGCCCTGTGGGATTTCTCTGGGCCTGCGTTTACTCTATCGGCAGAAGAGAACTCAACCTTTCGTGCTCTGGAAGTGGCGCAATTGCTGTTAGCGGCTGGCGAAGTCGAAGCGGTGGTGATTAGTGCAATCGACTTGGCTGGAAGCTTTGAACATGTGCTCCTGAGGCAGTCCCAAAATCCGATTAATTGCGGCAGTCACACCCTCAGCTTTGATGGAAACGCGAACGGTTGGATGCTTGGTGAAGGCGCAGGCGCGGTTGTGGTCAAATCCCTGCCCACGGCACAACAGCAGGATGATCGCATCTATGCCATAGTTGACGCGATCGCCCTTGCTACCCAATCCACCCCAACGCAAGGGCAGGATGCCCCCATTGCACCGACTGCCGCAACCGTGACCCAGGCTTGCCAGCTTGCGCTGGACAATGCCGCGATCGAACCTGAACAGATTGGCTATCTGGAAGTCTGTGGGAGCGGTGTTGCGTCCACTGATACAGCGGAAATGGTTGGTCTTCTCGCTGCTTATGGTGCTGTGTCTGGAAGTACACAACCAACCTTAAGCTGTGCCTTGGGCAGTGTCAAAGCCAATATTGGACACACTTTCGTGGCAGCAGGCATGGCGAGTTTGATCAAAACCGCATTGTGTCTCCACCATCGCTACATCCCGGCGGTTCCAGCCTGGACAGCGCCCAAAGAGGGTGATCGCTGGCAGGGCAGCCCGTTCTATGTTGCCACCGACTCGCAATGGTGGTTCCTGCCCCCTGAAACACCCAGACGAATCGCTGCTATCAACGGTATGGGGAACGATGGCACGGTTGCCCATTTGATTTTGTCGGAAGTCGCAAACTCAGCGCCACGTCCCAATTCTCATCTGACCCATACACCGGGCTACTTGTTACCCATCGCTGCACAAAATCAGTCTGATCTGCGATCGCGTCTGCAATCCTTACAGCAGGTGATCGTGCAAACCGCTTGCTTGAAAGCAGTGGTTCACCAAACCCTGCACCAATTTCAAATTCAGGTTCAATCCTCTCTAGGAGAGGCGCCTTACCGATTGGTGATCGTCGGTACCAGTCAGGAGACGATACTTCAGGAAATTCATCTAGCATTTGCAGGCATCACAGCAGCGTTTGAGCAGGACACCGATTGGAAGACCCCATCCGGTAGCTACTTCACAGCAAAGCCGCTGGCAAACCAAGGGCAGATTGCCTTCGTTTATCCTGGCATGGCGAGTTCTGATCTAGGCTTAGGGCGAGATCTGTTTCGGCTATTTCCTTCTCTCTACGATCGCTTCTCTGGTCTAACCAATGAAGTGACTCAGGCGATGCAGACGGATTTGATCTATCCTCGTAGCTTAGAAAAGCCAACGAATCAGGTGCTGTCTCAACAGCACGCAACATTTTTCGGGAATGGAGCCGCCATGTGTTTAAGCGGCATCAGCCTAGCGGTACTGCACAGCCTGGTTCTGCGCGAATATTTTCAGATCCAGCCCCAGGCAGCATTTGGCTACAGTCTAGGTGCTGCCAGTAGTATGCTCTTTGCGTTAGGCGTTTGGCGCGATGACCACAATCTGAGTCAAACCCTGCATGCCTCTCCGCTGTTCACCACTGACCTCTGCGGTCCCTGCGAAACCGGACGACAGGCATGGCGGGTGCCGAATTATCAGACACAATTTTGGCAATCCTATGTATTAAAGGCATCCGTCGCAGAGGTTGAAGCGCTTCTCCAAGATGATCAGCGAGTCTTTATTACCTTTATCAATACTCCTAAAGAACTGGTGATTGCGGGCGATCCGGTGAAGTGCCAGCAAGTGATTCAGACCCTTCAATGTCTTGCCTTTCCAGTACGCTTTGAGAGCGTATTGCATAGCTCGATCGTACAGTCCCAATATAACGATCTGGTGCAGCTACACCAAATTCCGGTTCATCCGGTGACCGATATTCGGTTTTATTCAGGGGTCAGTCACGCGCCAATGCCTTTGGAGCAGAATGCGATCGCACATAATTCTGCCCAGATCTGCTGTCAGGTTGTTGATTTTCCAGCACTGGTGCAGCGTGTATATGCAGATGGCGCGCGCATATTCATTGAATTGGGCACGGGAAATTCCTGCTCACGCTGGATTTCGGAAATTTTACAGGCGCAGCCTCATGTAGCACTGTCGGTCAGTCTCAAGAAAAACGATGATCAGACAGGGCTGTTGCGCCTATTGGCGCAGTTGATCAGTCATGGTGTAGCACTCGATCTAGCACCGCTTTATGCAACCTCAAGCACAGAAAGCGATTTGACGCGATCGCTAATCAAAACCGTGACACTCGGCGGCGAGCGCCTCAGTGATACTCTTTTGAGCACAGACCATCGCCAATTCTTTCAATCTACCCAAACACCTTTGGAACCCCCAAAATTCACCATTATGCAACCACAAGATCCGCACCTAAAAAACTTTAGAATTCTGCAATTGCAACTGGTGAATGCCCAACAATTCACATCAAATCAATCAGCAACTACTGGCTTATTATCACAGAGTCAAGACCCTCAGATTGATCTGAGTCAAACCAATGCAGACGGAAACCAAGCAGCGGTGGTGAACGCACTGGAAACCCTGACCCAGAAACCTGAAAAAGCCAAAGATGCCATTTGGGATGAAGCAGATCTTCTGGAATTTGCTGAGGGGAACATTGCGAATGTGTTTGGCGCAGATTATGCCATTATCGATACTTACTCCCGACGGGTTCGATTGCCCATGCCACCGTATTTGCTGGTTAGTCGCGTGACTCAACTGAAGGCACAGCGCGGAGAGTTTAACCCCTCCTCCATGACTACCGAATACGATATTCCCCTGAATGCACAGTATTCTGTTGATGGTCAGATTTCCTGGGCAGTGGCGGTGGAATCTGGGCAGTGTGATTTGTTGTTGATTAGCTATCTAGGAATTGATTTTGAGAACAAAGGCAATTTAGTGTACCGCTTGTTAGATTGCACTATCACCTTCCTGGATGATTTGCCCAAAGACGGAGAAACGCTCCGTTACGATATTCAAATTAATTCTTTTGCTCGTAACGGTAAGAACCTGTTGTTCTTCTTCAGCTACAACTGTTTTGTCGGTGACAAGATGGTGATCAAAATGGATGGTGGCTGTGCTGGCTTCTTCTCTAATGAACAATTGCAGCAGGGGAAAGGAGTCATCTACTCGGCAAAAGAATTACACCAGCGCCAGCAAATCCAAAAGCAGTATTTCAATCCATTATTGATTTGCCAGAAGACGACGTTCAACTACAGCGATTTACTCAATCTATCAAGCGGTAACATTGCCGCTTGCTTTGGCAAACACTACTGGCAAGATCAACGCAATCCATCCCTCCGGTTGCCTGGAGGGAGTTTTCTCATGCTCGATCGGATTGCTTCGGTGGAGCCAACGAGCGGTGCCTGGGGCTTAGGGATAGTTGTTGGAGAGAAGGATTTGCATCCTGAGGATTGGTATTTTCCCTGCCATTTTAAGGACGATCAGGTGATGGCTGGCTCTCTGATGGCGGAGGGTTGTGGGCAACTTTTGCAGTTTTACATGCTGTATTTAGGCTTGCAACTCTGCACACTCGACGCTCGCTTTCAACCGCTGCCAGGAGTGGGTCAGGTGGTGCGCTGTCGTGGACAGGTCACCCCCACAACAGGAGTGCTCACCTACCGGATGGAAGTGACCGAGATTGGCTTTAACCCCAAACCGTTTATCCGTTGCGATGTTGAAATTATTCTTAACAGCAAGGTAATCGTTCACTTCAAAGATCTGGGTTTGCAACTGTCTGAGAAAAATTCTGCCCAGGCGATCGCTCCAGAGCAATTCTTGAGTTTAGCGCCCTATCCAGCCCAAGCACCCCGCAAACCTGCATTGCTCACTGAAGACCAAATTGCGGAATTCTGTACTGGGGAATTAGCCAAGTGCTTCGGGTCAGAATATGCCATTTACGACCAAGGAACTGTTAAAGCATCACGGATGCCGAACACACACTTGAATGTCGTCAGCCGCATTCTTGCAGTGGAAGGTGCACGGCATCAGATTACGAAAGGTTCGGCGATCGTGACGGAATATGATGTTCCACTCAACCCCTGGTACTATCGCCAAAACGCTGCCCCAACATTGCCCTATTCAATTTTGATGGAAATGGCATTGCAACCCTGTGGGTTTCTCTCGGCATATCTGGGCACGACGTTGATGTTCCCAGATAAGAGTCTTTATTTTCGCAATCTGGATGGTAAAGGGCATGTGCTGAAGGACATTGATCTGAGAGGAAAAACGATTACCAACCGATCGATATTGCTCTCCTCCAGCAATGTTCAGGGCATGATTATTCAAAACTTTGAGTTTCAAATGCACTGTGAAGGGGAGCTGTTTTATACAGGCACTGCCGCTTTTGGACACTTCAGCCCTGAAGCATTGGCAAATCAGGTGGGACTTGATCGCGGTCAAACAGTGTCTCCTTGGCATGAAGTAACGGATCATCATCTGCCTGTGATTATGCGATCGCTTGAAACTCCTGAAAGTCGAGCTAAGTTTTATCGCGTTGATCTCGAACGCCCGCACTATCGTCTCGCAGCGCACCAACTGGATCTCTTGCACCAAGTGACGCTGATCCCGAATGGTGGTTTGCACAATAAGGGGTATATTTTTGCCCAGAAGCAAGTACACCCCAGTGATTGGTTTTTCAAGTGCCACTTCAAAGATGATCCAGTTATGCCAGGTTCTCTGGGGATTGAAGCCATGCTACAAGCCATGCAGGTCTATGCCCTAGAGATGGATCTCGGGAAACATCTGAAATCACCCACCTTTAAACCATTAATCGATCATGCAATCACCTGGCGATATCGCGGGCAAATTCTCCACGGGCAAATAGACATGAGCCTGGAAGTTCATCTAACACAAGTTGAGACAGCCTCTGATCACGTCATCATAGTGGGTGATGCGAGTTTATGGAGATCAAAACTGAGAATCTATGAGGTGAAAAATCTTGCTATCATGCTGTGTTAACGTGATTCTCCAACGAAGGCGCACTAACGGCAAAGGCGCAAGAAACGAGAGACAGAGGGCAATCGGTTGTAGTGTAAGTAGCAAGGCAATGCTCTTACACTACAACCGCTAGAACAATGGTGCGCGTTCGCCCGTTGTGAGTTTGGTTCTAGAAGCTTGAGTGAAAGGCACTGGTGAAAAAGGGCAGTTCCTTTATTCCGTTTTGGAGAATCCAACATTCGCTGCTTCCGGGTGAGGCATTTGTGAATGAGCAAAAGCTCTAGTGCCACTGGCAAATGAGTGGCGTCAGCTTGCAAGGCTAGAACGCTGGTCTAGAGAGATACTGACCCATGGCACTACTCGTTTGCTAATAGCGCTACATCTTCGGCTCATGCACAGGTATTGAGTGCTTTAGTTCAACTTGACTCTGCTGACTTTACCCAGTTGTTGGAGGCAGCACAGTCGCTGCAGTGCTATCGTGCAACAATGGGCACTGTATGGCGGAGCATTGACCGCTGGGTTCAAGGCAGCGAGTTCGCAAGCAAATAGACGAAGCCTCCAGTCGTTACGGCCATGAGATGAATCGGCAGTTGAAGCTTGAACTACATAGCCCTGAGGAAAGGCCAGACTTGAACCAGGGTAGCAAGCAGGCACCCTAACGGAGAAGTATTAAGCAGTGAGAGTGAAGCTGAATTCTGAAGCCTTTGAAGCGTGACACTGACACTATGAATCGTTCTTTTCCACCAGAGCTTCAACGAGCAATTCAGCAAAGCTTGCAGGCAAGCGCTGCTCAAATGGGGCAGCCGCTGCCCGATGTTGTAGCAGAACAACTGTATCAAGACGCCAAGGCTCTGCTGGCTCATCTTTCCTATGAGCCTCTCACCTTAGCACGGGTAGCAGGCACACTGCTCGTGTACCGCGTGCAGGACACAGAACCGGAAGAATTAGAGTGGTTCAAAGCTCAAGTGCAGCAATGCTCCAGTGATGAAGCGATTGAGGAACTCATCGAGTCCATGCATCGGGTTGACGCGCTGTAGCCCAAGATTCTTTGCCTTACAAGTGAATGATCCTGGCAAGCCTCATCCTGCCATAGTACCGTCAACTTAACGGAGCAGCATCAGCATGAAGCACGATTGTCTTTAAAGCTTCAGCGTGGCTCAAAACCATGAAGCAGGTTTCATGCCAGCGCTTGCTCGCCCATCGACGCTTTGTTGGCGTTGCTGTGCTCGGTATAGCCTTGCAAGATGACGCCAGATTTTTGCTCATTCACAACAGTACGGTACTCTGGTAGAGCAAAGTTGCCAGTACTAACTAGCGCACGGACATAACAGGGGAGGAAACAAGAGCCGCTTCATTGGCACATAAACCGGGCGTGGCCAACGGAGCAAGCGGTAACGACCACAGAAGCAGCAAGCCAGTAGTTCTCAGTGTGACGAGCCAACTGAGGCAGAAGCACTTTTGTTCCATTCTGTTATTTCCGTAATTGGTGTGGTGACCAAACCAAAGGCTTTAACGGTGATTGCATTGTAAGGCGCTAGCAGTAGCCGTTATGGTGAAACTTGAGTAGCAACAAGCGAGTACTCTGATCGTTACTCAGCAGTACCTAAAAGTGAACCAAACAGCGTTGGTCGTAAGAGTCATGCTGTCCTTTCTACTATGAACACAGTGACGGGTTTCACCATTGACGGTGCCAGCTCTACAGACCTAGACGACGCGGTTTGGGTCGAGGCAGACGGCAACAACACGCGCGTGCAAGTACACATTGCTGACGTAGCGAGCAATGTGCCACAGGACAGCTTTCTCGACCGTCAGGCACTCAAGCGTGGTGAGACCGCGTACTTGCCCACGACGCGCAAGCCACTGTTTCCCCATAGTCTTGAAGCGTCCATGAGTCTGTTGCCCTTCGTGGAGCGACCGGTCATCACGGTGGACATACTGGTTGACCCACAGGGCGAGCTGTTGGACGTGCAGCTCAGTGAAAGCGTGTTGGTGAGTCAGGAGCAGTTCAGCTATGAAGCCGTTGAGGGCGTACTGAGAGGCGCACCACACCACTTGCAACCCCAATTGCAACTGTTAGAACGTGTGACGGGACTACTAGCCTTGCAACGGCAGCAGCAGGGGGCTGTGTTTGGTCGCACCGTCGGGACCAACTACGTTGACGAAGACGGTCGCGTGGTCACGCAAAGTCTGCGGTCACAGCAAATCATTGCCGAACTCATGATCTTGACCAACCGGGTCATTTCAGAATTTATGCGTGACCACAAGTACGAGTGGCTCTACCGCACACACGATTACCGTGACTTGAGCGAGCTGCCGGCTGAGCGACAGCAGTTTGTGCAGGAGTTGAAGGCAATCGCTGACGACGAGCAACTGAGACGAGCACTCGCAAGCCATTACGACCGTGCGCGTTACAGTCCTGAAGCAAAGCCACACGTGGGACTAGGTTTAGCGGTTTATGCACATACGACCTCGCCCATTCGACGGTACGCTGACCTGGTGAACCAACGGTTGTTGAAGGCAGCGTTAGACGGTCAACCAGTGCCGTACATGCCTGCGGTGCTGACTGACATAGCCACGCAACTGACAGCGCTGCAACACGACAAGCGTGACCAGAAAAACGCGTGGTACAGAGAGCAACGACGCACTGAAGTCGCGCAACAAGTGCAGCAGACTGACCTGTCAAAGTTGTCGCCAGAGTTGTTTAGTAAGGCCTTGAAGCAGGTTGTGCTTGACGGTCAGTGGCAGGCGTTAGAACAGACGCTACTGCAACGGCTAGCAGACGGCACGCTCACTACGGTGGACTTCTACCAGGTGTTGGTAGTCATACCCAACACGCCTGAGAGCGTGAGCTTCAAGCTGCAAGTTTGGGCAGCGATCGCTGACAACTCCATGAGCCTGCAAGTCCTGAACCTGGTCCGTACTCACTGGAAGCCAACGACTACAGTTGAGTTCCAAGAGCAAAGTACACCAGACGGTTGGGCAGCGCTCTGTGTGGTGACCCAGGAAGGCAAAGAGCAGTGTGCGACTGTCTGGTCAGTGGCTCAACGTAAAGCGTTGGCACAGCAGGAGTCTGCGTACCGCTGGCTAGAGGCGTGGGTCTGGGGCGAGCTGGTGACACCAGCACAGGCAGCGTTACCAGAGGCAAAACCAGTCTTGCCGGTTGAGACCGGACGTCCCGCACCAGAACTGTTACTATCCACGCACCAGACACCGGACTACGTCAGTGCGCTTAACCAATACGCCCAGCGCTTGGGTGTGCCGTTACCGTCGTACAGCTTTGCACCAACCCCCGAGCCCAACGGTTTGTTCCAATGCGTCTGTGAGTACCTTGACCTTGTGGGCAAGGGCGAGGGCACAAGCAAAAAGCAAGCCAAGCATAAAGCGGCTCAGTGTGTGTGGATACAGGTGGAGAGGGGTTAAGCCGTGCGTTTTAGATACTGCTTTGCCTGCTAAGCGGCAATGAGGCGGTTAGGATCAAAGGACTGCTGCGACTTTAAGACACTGTAGATAAGCCGTAGTAGTTTATGCATCACGGCTCCAATCGCTTGCATCTTGGTCTTCCCAGCAGCGTAGAGGCGATCACGAAAAGCCGTAATCACAGCACAGTGGTAAATTGCCACGAGCGCTGGGAGATAAAGCGCTTTGCGCAGATGCAGGTTCTCTACTTGACACATGCATATTTTCACGAAATCGGCACCCAGTTGCAGCGACCTCCGGCAGGGGTTCGACCCCTCAGCTTATCTGAAGCCACCTTTGTCCTCCCTGTATTGCTTTAAGCCAACTTTAAGGTGCCGATTTTAGGTAAGAATTAGGTGCCGATTTTTGCGAGAATCACCTGCCGAATTTGAGTGAGAATAGGGTGCCGAAGCAAGTGCAATTTTGCGACACAAGCGCGTCTTACCCTGCACGAGAAACCAAGGGCTTCGAGGCGATGCATGAGTGCTTGCAACTGTTCCACTTCTGGCGGGTGTGGTTGTCACAGCAACGGCTGCATGCGCTCGCAGAAATAGGCAATGGTCACGGCAGCCGCACGGTCGTTTTTGATGCGGCTCAGCTGGCACTGACCGCATGCCTCAAGCCATAAAGATAGGCTGCTAACGCGTTGCCATAAACCTTGGCGGCTTCAAGGCAGGCAGGCACTTGCACGACCCCTTGGTGAGTCAACCACTCGCTCAGTGGCGCAAAGCCTTCCGACTGGTTGGTAAAGACTTTGCTTTTAGGCTGCCGTTCGGCAAAGCATCACCGAGGTGAACTTGAAGGTAAAAGCGTTGTACGGAAGCTGCTTGTAACGGTTGCGTTATTAATTTGCTAATTGCGCCAAATTATGGCTCTTCCCAGGTTTTGGTGATCTGGGTTCTGCAACAGCTTGGAAACCTAGCAGCTGCGTAATCAAGATCAGCGGCTACGCTCTTTTTCACCAAAAGCTGGGAAGAGCCCATTCTTTCTGCTCACTACAATTGAACTCATTAGTTTTTGTGACACAACTCTTTAAACGGAGCAAACAGCATCGAGGGCTTGCGAGAGTAGGGATTCCGGCAGGTGGGGTACCAGGGCAAGGAGGACACTGGTACGGTGAAATCTAGACTGGATGGAGCGAAAAGCATCCAAAGCTTCGGGAATGACCTCCGGCAGGTGGGGTACTAAGGCAGCGAGGCTACTGGCACGGTTAAACTCAGACTGAATGGAGCGAGCGGCTTCAAGGGCTTCAGGAATGACCTCCGGTAGAGAGCACGCCAGAGCAATGAGGACGCTGGCACGGTTAAACTCAGACTGGATGGAGCGAGCGGCTTCAAGGGCTTGTGGGAGTAAGGATTCCGGCAGATAAGGTGCTAGGACCCGGAGAGCCTGAGCACGGTTAAACTCAGATCTGGCACGGTTAAACTTAGATCTGGCACAATCAGCCTCCGACTGGAAGGAGTGAGCCGCATCGAGGGCTTGCGGAAGTAGAGATTCTGGCAGATGGGGAGCAAGGGCATTGAGGGCAAGGGCACGGGCGGATGCTTCCCAGAGGGAGGGAGCGGTATCAAGGGCTTGTGGAAGCAAGGATTCCGGCAGATGAGGCGCAAGGGCAGCAAGGACACGGGCACGGTAAGCCCCAGATTGGACGGAGCGAGCGTCATCAAGGACTTGCGGGAGCAAGGATTTCGGCAGATGGGGTACTAGAGCCGTTAGGGCCATAGCGCGATAAGACCTAGACTGGATACTGCGTGCATCATCGAGGGCCTTAGGGAGTAGCGTTTCTGGCAGATAGGGTGCTAGGGCAATGAGAATACTGGCACGGTAACCGGCTTCCCTAATGTGACGAGCAACATCGAGGGCTTCGGGAATCACCTCTGGCAGGTAAGGTGCCAGCGCTGCCAAGGCAACGACACGGTCATACGCAAACATCCTAGAGCAAGCGGCAGCGAGAGCTTCGGGAACCACCTCTGGCAGGTAAGGTGCTAGGACAGCTAGGGCAATAGCACAATTACCTTCACGCATAGCATAATTACCTTCACGCTGGAATGCTCGAGCGGTAGCAAGAACTTGCGGGATGAAGGGTTGCGGTAAACGGGAAACTAGGGCAGTTTGAGCACCGATAGGAGGAGGTGACGCCGATTGAGTGGAGCAAGCGGCCTTTAAGGTTTGCGGGAGTAGCGATTCCGGCAGATGACTCGGGACACCTGGCGCACAGGCACGATGTGTCTGAGTCCAGATGAAATTTCTGCTATCGCTGAGGCGTTGTGGAAGCAGGGATGATTGTAGGTGGGGTACTAGGGCAGTCAGGACACGAGCGCGACCGGACTCAGACTGAAGGGCATGTACGGCGTCGAAAGCTTGCGGGAGTAGCGTTTCCGGCAGGTAAGGTGCCAGGGCAGCGAGAGCATGGGTTCGCTCTGACTCAGACTGAAGCTTACGTACGACATCGAGGGCTTGCGGGAGTAGCGTTTCCGACAGGTAGGGTGCCAGGGCAGCGAGAGCATGGGTTCGCTCTGACTCAGACTGAAGCTTACGTGCGACATCGAGGGCTTGCGGGAGTAGCGTTTCCGGCAGGTAGGGTGCTAGGGCAGCGAGAGCATGGGCTCTGCTAGAGGCATGACTCTGCTGAACGGAAGCGAGACCTTGAGCCGCTGTCCAGCGTCCTTCTTCTACCAAAACAGCTATCAGTTTACTGGGAATATTAGCAACCATAAAAGTCTAGAGAAAAACTACAAGGGCTGAAAGACTACTTTCCATGTGCCTCATGGTTACCCGTGATCTACCAGATTCAAGGGAATCCCTGCTAGCTTGGCAGAAGATGCAAAGGCTACAAACAGACATTGCTCTTCTTATTTTGCCTCAATAGGAAAATTAGCTTAGTTTGTTTAGTGGGAGGATTTCTCTCTGCTGAACTACAAGGCTTTTTTAACTACATAGTCTTGAAGCCACTTTTCTGCTTGATTCAAAAAATTTTGCGTTCAAAGTTTTCTTCAGCTTTAGGTTAAGCGTCAGGGTAGCGGTGCGATGTAGGGCTCTGGTCTCGAAATTCGTGAGCCTTACGTTTGAAGAAGCTCTACTAGGGCAGTTTTTCAGCAGCCATCCCTCATTAGCAGTCCAGTGCCAACGTAGAAAGCTAAGTGTTAGCGGATGCCGCTAAGCCTCCTAAGTGAGTCAAAAGCCTTCTGTGAATGAGCAAAAAAGAAGATGATAAGTCTACCTGTTGGTGCAAAACAGCCTAGATGAGTAGTGCCTGGACAGGTGAGTGATCATGTCTGCCTTCATCTAATTACATTAGGCTAGGTCATAAATGACAGTACCGTATGCAGTAACAGAGCCAGGAATCACTGAAGAGCCTTATTTAGGGAAAGCTGGGACCGGACACCATAACTGGCTTTGGGACCGGACACCATAACTGGCTTCCTAAATTTCTAGCAAGTGGAGCGCCTAACTCTGAGTAACTGGAGGTGGAAGCTTAGTCAACCCCACTGCGCCTGTGGCACGATGACTGCCGATCAAAAGTGCTGCCACTGCAACAGAGAAGGAGTAGGCATCGGAAGGTAGGGAGGTCAGTTCAGTCTTTCCCACCCTACTATTGGCTATTTTTTGTGACACAACCATAGATTTTTAAGTACAATCACTCAAATTCGATTTCAGCTTTTCAGGATTGATTTGAAATTGAATGCTTGGTGTTTTTCTTTTCCCAGATAGCTCTTGCGCACCAAGAACATACCCCTCTTGCTGCAATTCCTCAACAGTGCGCCAGAAAATTTGATTATTTCGTGAGGAATTACTTCCTAGCAAATCAAGATTTTTGAACAAGTATTGTTTAGAAATCGCTAGATACTGACCCTCTCGCGGGGAATCCCACTTGAGTCGGCTTGCAAGATAAATCAATAGTTTGGTTCTATAGTCATTTTTAGTATTACTACCAAGTTTTTGAGTCACTTCGACATCGCCAGCAAACAAGACGTAATCACCAGTACGGCTCGGTCCTTCAAAGAACTCTAAAGAGACTGTGTAAGAATCAGCTAATTCATAAGTGTAGTCAGCAGCTTTTACGAGATCAAAGTCGCGTGAGAGGTTTTCGATCTTGTAGCTTCGGATACGCAAGATACTCTTGATAATTACCTCTGCTCCAATTTTATTGCCTTCCCTAAGAGACTTCGCTAAAACTAATTCGACTCGATGCAGCGCCACAAGGTCACGGTTTAATTGCGAGCGCACTTTGGCATGAAAACTACCACCCTTGGCACGTGAATAACCGAGGCTTTCCAATAAGTCATTTGAGCGGAAAGTCACTACTGGGCCATTGTTTTGCTCAGCTGCGAGCTTGTAGAGATACAGTACAATCCCAACCTGCCGGGGGTTGAGAAAAGTCAAAAGTGCCATGAAGAGGCGCTGAATCCGACGATCCTGTATTTTTTCAAGCCCTTTACCAATGCCTTGAGCGACCAGAGCCGGAAGGTCAAGGCTATCATACTGCTGCTTTAGTTCTTCCCACTCGTCAGTCGTTAGATCCTCAAGTGGAACCCGCCGCGTCACTGCAACTTCACCAGCATCATTCGCATCTGCCTCAACCCGCATCTCTAGATAGTACCCATCCCCATCGGAACGTAGAATGGGCAACCGGACATCTGGATTATTGACTGATGCTGCAGCTCTAGGCAGGACCATGAGCAACTGTCCATCGACTGGGAAAGTCAGATCTTTTTCACTCAAAGTCATAAGGATAGAGGAGTAAGCATGGAGGAATTCTACTAGAGATACCGAGTTTCGATCCGATACACCTTAGATCTGTTTTACAGGTTCTATCACTCCGGCGTATGTTTTTGCTCTCATGTTCTATCACTCCCACGTATAGATTGGTCTATCACGCCGACGTATTGTTTAAGCAAGATCTATCACTCCGGCGTACAAAAGGGTCTATCACTCTCGCGTATAAATCTGGGCGGGGTTACCTATGCAAACCTACTTTGTGTAGTTACTAAGAGAACTGTTCTATCACTCCCGCGTATCAATTGGTCTATCATACCGAAGGATACAGCAGCTCTGTTCTATCACTCCCGCGTATAGATAGTTCTATCACTCCTGCGTATTGCTGTTCTATCACTCCCGCGTAAAGTGCTGGTATGAATAAATTCAGCACGTTTTGTGAAGAGAGTTTCGGTGTTTAATGAATGGCATCTACCTCCAATGCGTCTGTTTCTGGAGGTAGCAAAGAAGGTTAAGTTCAGTTGCGTGGGGGTTTACATGCCATGATCTATGGCTGCACTGAAGTCATATTAGAAGTGAATTTGGTCTAATCCGCCAAGGAATATCGTTTTAAAGTCACGAAGAAACCGGGACAGAGCCTCGCCAAAGTCTCAATTATCCCGGCTTCCTGCACTTTAGTTGAAGAAACAGCCATTTCTTCAGCTAAGTTTGTATATCTGCATCATAGCAGTTCTGATGATTTACCAAGCAATAGTGTTTGCCAGAGGTATTCTTAATATCTCTGGTAGGCTTTTGTTGGCTTACTAAGCAATCATTTTGTTGCAGTAAATTTTCAGGTAAGCAGGAAACCGTGGTAAAGCGGGTCTAAAGAGAGTTATCTGAACCGGTTCCATTGAAATGGAGCCGTTATGACCATTGCTCAATCAACTACCTGTTTTCGCTACATCCAGGATTGGAGTGATCACTTCCTGCGACTCTTTCCACATCGTTTCGATTTCATTTGGGCAGAACATTCAAGTCCGAGTGCTGAAGTGGAGTGGAAAACTGAAAGTCGTCATCCCTTAAGTGATCGTCTCATCCAACAAGGTGCTTATCTCTTTGGTGTTCGCTTTGGTGCAGAGACAAGCTACTGCTTGCTTGACGTTGACACTGGCAGCGTCTATCACCCTAACAATGATCCATTTGCCCTTTCCCGTATTGTTGCGGCACTAGAACCATTGGGGCTAGTAAGTCCTGTAGCCTGCACGTCTAGCTACAGCGGTGGGTTACATCTCTACTTTCCCTTTCAGTACCCTCAAAGCTCTTGGCAATTGGCGATCGCGCTTGCCTGTCTACTCGAAAATGCTGGCTTCAAACTCCAACCGGGACAACTCGAAGTCTTTCCCAATCCCAAACCCTACTCAACCGACAACATTCCTAGTCTCTTCAACGCCCATAGACTTCCACTTCAAGCAGGCTCCTACTTACTCAATGAAGCATTTGAGCCAATCTGGAGTGATACCTGCACGTTCACCAGCCAATGGCAGCTGGCACAACAGCGGAACGATCTTGCTAGCAGAACACTCAAACAAATCCTGAAGCAAGCTAAACGCAAGCATTTTGGCGTTTCAGGCAAAGCAGAGAAGTTTGTCAATGACTTGAACGCTGAGATTGAACTTGGTTGGACTGGCAGTGGTCAAACCAATCGGCTCTTAGGGCGCATTACGATGCGAGCCTACATTTTTCACCATGTGCTTTCGGGTGGAGCACCCTTAGTAGGCACGGCACTGGTGAGTGAGATTGTCGAAACGGCACAAGCACTCCCAGGTTATAGCGAGTGGTGCCGTCATCAACATGAAATTACACACCGTGCTGAGGAATGGGCACACTGCATTGAGGGGAGCCACTACTTCCACTTTGGCGACCAGCTGAAAAAACCAAAGCCAGATTTTCAAGATCCAGTACTCACAGCCGCGATCGAGCAAGCTCCATCTTGGAATCAACGCCGAGCGGCAGCAACCAGAGACCTCATCCGCCGAGCCATAGCAACTTTACTAGAGCAAAATGCTCTGCCAGTGAGACCTACCGCCCGCTTTCAAGCACTATTGAAATTTGGCATCGGTGGAGCATCCCTGTATCGACACCGTGACCTATGGCATCCCAGTCATTTTGGACTTGACTCAAACCAAACGGTAGCAGATGTCTTTACCGTGCCTGTGGAAAACCCCCCAGACCCCCCAAGCAGCAAAACGGACAGCCAGTTAGATTGCTTTGATGAAGCATCTAACTGGCTCAGTCCTCCAAGCTTATTATCTGACAATGATGGTAATAAGCCTTCTGGCAAGGCTTTGAGCGATCTTTGCACCATGCTTACTTCTGTAATGGACAGTAATCACTCGGTAGAACCTGACGTCTATCAGGTCATTGCAGAGGCACAGCAAGTTGTACGGGATGCTCAACCACTTTCACTGAACGACAGCGGACAACAAGAACCCTTTCAAGCAGTGGCTCGAAGTGCTCGAGCACAGCAGCTTAAAGCTGAGGCAGCTAACCAAAGGCAAAGAACCCGGATGCAGGCATTCTTAAACTCGGGCGATCCTATTTTGGTGGCAGAGGCACTGGCATGGATACAAGTGAACCCAGGTGTCTTGGAGGTTAGTCAGCTACAGCTTGATCTGTTAACCAAACACCAGTCAGAAGCGACATTCATCGAGCGCTCCGTCTTGCTGGCTGCGGTCGAATCACAAAGGCAGCGCTTGACTTGGTCAGAGCAACAAGTAGTGCATGATCTCCAGCAGCGTTTCGGCAAGAGCAGTTTAGCTACGCTGAGTGATCTGGAGTTACAGCACTGGTTAAAGCTGTTGAAGCAGACACCAATTGATCAACGAAGGCGAACGGTTGATTAAAGGCAACGGTCTAATGCCTTTTCCTGCGGGCTGGGGGGAGGCATCCAGCTGTTGACAGAAGCACCGCACTTTTGTCCTGGCAAAACGACTTTTTACCGAAGAAACTATGCCTAAGCGTCTCAACTTCGACAAACTCCGTGAGTCACTCCAGCAACTTAGCTTGGAACAGGCAAGGCAACTCCACACAGATCTAAGCGCCATCGTGCAAGCTCTAGAGCAGAAAGCTGCAAGCTCAGCAACGGTTACGGCAAACAGGCAGGAGGTTCTGGAAACCAAAAATATAGGCGATCGCCTTTATCAGTTAGAGCGCATACGCTGTGGCAAAGTCGGCTGTAAGTGTGCTGGCGAGCATGGCGAGTTGCATGGTCCCTACTGGTATGCCTATTGGCGAGATAATGAGAAGCTGAGAAGTCGTTATGTGGGTAAGCGATTGCGGCAAGTGGAATGAAGTCAGCACCCCGCACTGAGGTGACGGGGCTTCGTGCCTCTAACGACAGTTAGCTGACCAGCCTCAGTCTTTACTGACTACGTTTTCAGGGTCATGACACCGATAGATGCTTTCCAGTCTGTTGCTCTGTCGTCAGCCGTCAAACAGCTTTACGAGGGGTAAGGCAGTGCGGCTGACCGAACAAGCGACTGCCCTTAGTCGAGTAATTAGTTCTTATGTACAAACCGTTATTTCTTATGTAAGTACCGTTGCAGAAGTGGAACAGTAGGAGTACATCACTTTGCACATAAGATTTTGTTGTTTGTACATAAGAAACGTGTAAGCAGCTTTGGCGACAGCACTTGACGTGGAAACCCTCAAAACAATGATGAATGCTGCTAATTTCTTATGTACAGAGGGTCTTTTTCTTATGTACAGAGGGTCTTTTCTTGCAGTCAACTTGTACATAAGATTTTGTTTTTTGTACATAAGAAAATTTGTCACTCACGTAGCGCCAAGCCACCGCCAAGCTCACAAATTAGTTTTGGCAACCATTCCCTGCTCCCGGAGACTGCTGGCAAAATTCTACAGTGGCTCAACCTAATTACATTTTTCCGTCCTGTGCTCTCCGTGTTTGAGCCCGCCGCGCTTCTCGCTGCCGTTTCTCCAATGCCTGTTGTATTTGCACCACGTTTTGCGTCAACGTCGTCTTCACGGTATGCCACGGGTGTGTTCGCAACGCCCGCTGCACCCTGGGCGACTGCTGCAAAAGCCCCACGATCGCCTCCGTCTTATACCCCTGCTGACATGCTAACGCTGTCACCGCAGACTCAATTTGCTGTACGTCCGTCAGCCCTCGCTGTTGGGTCTGTGCTGACAACACTTCCCACCGTTCCTGGTCACTCGCATTCTGTAAGCCCACCCAAACCGCTCGTTGCTCCAGCGCTTCAATGTGGTTTTGCGTCCACTGGAGCAAAGCCTTAAGGCTCTCTGCTTGCACTTGCTTATTCGTGCTTACTGACCAACCATCTCTTAAGCCGTCTTCTTGCTCTGCATCAGCGATCGCTACGGGTGGCAGGTCTAAGGTACCCTCACTTAGTACGACCGCGGCGGCTTCTGGGGCTAAGGCTGATTCTGTTACAGCAGGAGCGCTACTTGGCTCTGTGACCAGCGGTGGTTCAGGCTCAATGAATGCTGTAACAGAAACCGTTTCTACTGTAATTGATTCTGTTACAGCATGTTTGACTAAGCAATCTCGTTCCGGTGGCACGACCGCAAAAGCTCTTCCTGTCTCGGTTTCAGTCGCTTCTGATTCTGTTACAGAATGATCTGAGCCTGCGTTTAACTCAGTTTGTGTTGGCTCAGTTGCTACGTCTATAGGCAGCGCTGCTAATCGTGCAGCATCTACCTGAGCCTCTACCGTTACCTCGTCTGCCCCAAAGCTGATCCCAAAGATGGACTCTAAGCCCCGTTGCGTGTAACGCTTGCCCAACTTAGTGGCTGAAAAGGTGCGCACTTTATTGTTTTCTATTGCTAGCTGGTAGAGCAGTGCCCAACTCCCATCGTCTCTAGGTGTGGCTATGAGCGTCACTCCTGCCTGCTGCAGCTTATTTTGTAAGTCCTCCAGCGTCTCTGTCCCTACGACACAACGTTCAATGCTCTCCTGTATGACCCGTCGGGGTATGGGTTTTCCCGTCTCACGAGACTGCCTAACTTCCGCCACACTGGGCGCTTTGACGTCCACCTCCCAACTGTTCTTGAGCCTCGGTAGGTCAAACTCTTCCTCCAGCGTGCGCATAGCAACTTCGGTGCGGCGTTTCTGGAAGCTGTCGTTGACCACTTGCCCGTCCAGCCGGATACGATTTTCAATTAAATGAAGATGGCAGTCATCAGTGTCGTTGTGTTTGGCTAACACAAACTGGTTCATGACTGGATCAAAACCCATGAGATCCATGAACCGGTGCGCGATCGCTCGTAGTTGAGGCGGTTCTAACTCAGAGGAAAAGGCAATGGAGAAGTGCGCCACATAGTTTTCAGTGTGCCGTTTTGCCCCATTGCGGTGATGGGGTTGAAAGGCGACCTCAAACTCGCGTGCCATCACGGCTGGTGTGTCTGCTGCGCAATTGGTGTCCAGCAGTTCTGCTTTGTCTTTCGTCAGCACATAGTTGAGACAGCCGTAGGCACTTTTGCCCACCGTCACTTTAGCAATTGGCATGGGAGGAGGGAGCGGAAGGAGGGAGCGTGTCCCTTCTAGTGTTCCCTCCAATAGTGGGGTGATTGTAAGGTCAACACGTTTAAGACTGGCATCTTGAAGGTCAACACCGCTGAAGTTGGCTTGGCTCGAGTCCAACAGCCCCTGAGCAGGACTTATGTTTCGTTACCCGATTGCTTTTAAAGGCCTTTTCACCTCAGGAGACAAACTCTGTTTTATATACGGCTGTCTAGTGCCTGGCAGCTTGGTTTAATTCCGTATAAAAAGCGCCAGTAGGGTCATAGTTGGCTAGATAGCTTGTGGTAATTTTTATGCGGTTGCATTTAAAACAGCCAGCATGAAGGTGGCAGTACTCACCTTATTCAGACTTATTCCAAGCCTGTAACCACTTTTCTGTCTCACAGTCCTAGCAAAGTAAGCGCTCTTCTCTGTGGTTCATAAAAGCTAGCTCTTACCGAGCACTTTTTCCGTTTCCAACTCAAACACTCACTGCTTCAGTCCTCAGTAGCTCTTCACTGGCTGTCTCCTGCGGCTCCATACCAAGAAGCGCCAGTCGCATCGTTTTCACTTCTTGTAGGGCGTTGCTTAACAAACTTCTCACTGCTTCTGAGGACTCTCCTTGCACTGCTTGAGTAAGCGTTCCCTGCAATTTACTCAACTCGGCATAAACTAAAACGTTGCTGTCTGGTATCACCGTTACGGCTGGTTCTAAACAGCAACGACGAATGTACTCTGCCTGCGACAAACCGCTCATTTGCACAAATCCGTCAAAGCGTTCCTGGTCCGCTTTGTGTTCTAACTGCGCTTTAATCACGCGTGGTTTCGATTTCGTGTTCTTGTCTTTAGACGTCCTGCTAATGCTGGTCATAGAATCTCGTGACACCTGTTTCAAAATAGGGTTGCTGACCCGTTGTGACTAACCCTGTCCCTTAGCTAGCTCAGCCTTTGAAGCTGTGCCTAATGTCAA
The DNA here is from genome assembly GCF_014695795.1 of Phormidium sp. FACHB-592. Classification (NCBI taxonomy): domain Bacteria; kingdom Bacillati; phylum Cyanobacteriota; class Cyanophyceae; order Oscillatoriales; family Oscillatoriaceae; genus Phormidium; species Phormidium sp. FACHB-592. Next base: position 15,079 of record NZ_JACJOZ010000025.1, on the reverse strand, counting down.
AATTGCTTACGGCAGCAGTGGCAGTTGTGGTACCAGGATGCACTGCTTGCTCCTGTTGAACTAGGGGAACACTCAGCCTCCAGCCGGTTCACGGTTCCTGTTAGTTTGGCACGCTTCTCCCCATTCCTCACGCGGTAATTACCCGTAACTTTAGTCATGCATGGGCTAGATTAGCTTACGCAAGACTGCGCCTAATTCGTATTAGTGCCATAACTCACTCAGCTCTTTTACTCTCCTAGGTGCTCTCAGCGTCCTCTCCTCAGGTAGGTTTACCAGGCAAACAAACTCTCACAGTCGGGTACCGTCTCTCTTTGACGGTCAAGCTGTTAAAGCAGATGGCTTTCTTCCGTAGGGTTGCTGTTGCGACTGCTTACCTTCATAGTGTCTTCCTATGGCAGCTTTATTCTAGGGTTAAGTTACTTCCTTTCACGGGTTAATATGATAGCAAGTTTGCTCTAACGGCTCAGTTAGTATGTGATGACTGTAGCAACAACTGCTTGGGTTCGTATGTGACGGCGGCGGCTACTACTGCCGGCCTAGTGTTTTGGCTCCTTCGCTACTACTGCTTTCATTCTGTTTTCGTCAATCCCTACTTTGCACTCAGTTGGTGTCTTCCTACAGTGGCTTTCCAGGTATGGCGAAGGACTTGGGTGGCTGAGCTGGGAGCGGTGCAAGCGGGTGTGAAGGAACGGCTAGGGCAGGGCTTGAGAGCAAGGAAAGGGGAGAGCAAGGAGACAGGGCTTGTCCTGAACAAAAGGTGCTGTGTGTCACTCCCATTGGTGGTCAAACACTCTCCGTCGCTCCACTGCTCACAAGCACTCAGGTTTATCGCTTAAACACCCCAACTGTTGGTGGTGCAACAGACTACCGCTCGCTGTCAGCGATGGTTTTACCCTTCCTGCATGATCCACATCAGAAATCCCAACAGTTGGTCAACTGGCGGGAGCGGGTAGTCCACCAGATCCAGAGTGACGGTACGGTCTTGCAAGTTCAGAAAGCGCCACTGGGTGCCGTTACTGACCACGCCATAGACTACGGGTATGGCTTTGCCGTTTAGTTGTTAGACGGGAAGCCCCGCGCTCTACCTGTACTCAGGTGAGCGTCGGGATAAGAGGCGCGTGAGTTGAGGTGCGTTGCCTGACCGATTCCGCAGGACAGGGAAGGCAACAGCGCCGAAACGAACAGCTAATACCCCTGGTTCTGGACATATTTTCGGAGTACAGCTAGGGGCGCGTCGCCACACGAGTCAATCGAGTAGGATTCATTCCAAAAGCCTTTCTCCCAATCCCAGTACGCCTCTCGTAGTTGCACCTCAAATTCTTGCCTGACTCTACGACTGCTGACTGATTTGACGTTATCAATAAACTTGCTGAGTTGCAGTTGAGGCGCATAGCGAAAGACGAGATGCAAATGGTCAGCTTCCCCATTGCATTCCAATAGCTCACACTGCCACTTGGTACAGAGATCAGCCATGATTGCTTGCAACCGTTGCAGCATAGCAGGCGGTATCACTTTCAACCGAAATTTGGTGGTTAAGACTAAATGAGCGTACAGCCTTGAAACACCTCTAGACCTAGCGATATATCTGTTTGTCGGCATGACGCAATAATATGAGCGTGTTATAATTTTGGCATGAATAAGCCTGCCCTAGCAAGCAACTGAAATCTATGAAAAAATCTAAAGCGCCTCTTAAAAAAGTTGTTGCCACATTTGACAGTTGTGATCACTCTAAATTTATTACTGGTGTTGGTCTTCATGAACTACTTGAATGTGGGCATGTCATCAAGGTGAAGCAAGACATCTACGGCTATATGAATGCAGTGCGACGACGATGTAAGCAATGTGAGAACGGAAGTAGCTGGCATCAAATCCCTGAAAGCATATTGATGCTTAACCACTAGATGAAAAGCGCCTATCAGTACCGACTTTATCCAGATTCGCAGCAGAAAGTGCAACTCAATCAATGGCTGCGGATTTGTCAGTATTGGTACAACCGGATGCTGGGTGAACGCTTCGACTGGTGGGAGCAAAACCGTTGTGCGGTCAATGCGTGTCCGTTGATTTGCCATCTGCCAGCACTCAAGGAAAAGCCCAACTATTACAGCCAGAAAAAGCAGCTACCGGACATCAAAGCTGACTTGGTATTGGTCAGGCATAGCAGGGAATTGGTGGACTTCACGGAGCCGTATTCCACCATCTTGCAGAACGTCTGCAAGCGCGTTGAAAAGACGTTTGAACGGTTTGTGCGGGGTGACTGCAACGGCAAGCGTAGCGGTAGACCACGCTTCAAAGGTGCGGCTCGTTATCGCACAATGCTATTTGATGGCGCTGACGATGCTTGGCTGAAGTTTTGCACCATCAACGGCAAACGGTTGTTCATGACCCTGCCCAAAGTCGGGCTAGTCCAAGTCAGAATGCACCGACCACTGCCAGAAGGTGCGAACCTGAAGCAAGTTTTGGTCACGAAAAAGGCTGATGGTTGGTACGTCTCGCTGGTTTTAAGCGATGAAACGGTGCCTGGGTCAACGCCAGAGGTGATTATCCCCACCTGGGAGAACTCGCTAGGACTAGACGCGGTGCTGCATGAAGACTCCTATCTAGCGACCTCTGAAGGCGAGAAACTACCGTCACTCAAGCCGCTGCGCCGGAACGAAGCGAAGAAAGCGGTTTTGCAAACCAAGAAAAACAGCCGCAAGAAAGGTTCTCGCAGGCGTAGAAAGCTGGCAAAACGGGAAGCACGGCTCGGTTTACGCATCGCTAGAAGCCGTAAGGATTTCCAGTACAAAACCGCTCATAAACTCAAGCGAACTGGCAAGAAAGTTTTCTTTTACGAAAAACTCAACCTGCAAGGTCTGAGCAGGCGTCACGCCCCCAAACAAGACGAGAGTGGGGTTTACTTGCCGAATGGTCAGGCGGCAAAGTCAGGACTGAATAAGTCCTGGCACGATGCTGCCTTTGGTCAGTTCTTTGACATCCTCCGTCTCGTAGCTGCAAAAGCTGGAGCCGTCGCGATGGAACAGAACCCCGCTTATACTTCTCAATTGCTGTCCTATCGGGATGAATTTGTGCTCACCGATTGCAGCATCCGGGAGTATTGGGATGAGGCAGAAAAGTTATGGGTTAACCGTGACATCAATGCCGCCGTCAACCTAAAACGTGTGGGGCTGGACTTGTTCCCCACCTTAAAACGCCGTAGAGGGAATCCGGTCGTGGTTGCTTCCATGACTCATAGTACCTCGAAGGAAGTTCTAATCGCCCTCCGGGGTATTAGAAGCCCGCGCTGTACTGCTTCGGTCAGCGTCGGGTAAGTCACTTGGTTGAACAGTTGAGCTGCCACCGTTGTAGCAACACGACATTGACAAAATTTTGCAGGGTGTAGTCATAGGCTACAACACTAGCCTTAATCCCTTTGCCATCCGTTGCCAGTTGCTCACCGGGTTGCAACTCTAGGGTGGTGATTGCCCAAGCGTTAAACACTGCAGTTAAGGACCCGAAGGGGATACGCTCCAGCACCTGACGAAGGGTGGAATACGAAGGCAAGCGAGAATGTGGCAATGCCAGTAATTCGAGCAAAGCCGCTTGGTGGCGTTCGACAAATTCAGCTAAGGCTCGATCACTGGTGCAACCGCTCCACGTTCCCATAACGACGAGGAGCAGAATCACTCACAACTCGTATCGCGGTTGCGTGCGGAAGTCGCGGACTTGCTTGAGATGCTCAATCAGGCTCATGTGAGACAACCCAGGAGAGAGACAACAGTTTTATTCTGTTTTTTCTCTCCTCAATAAACTAGCCCTGCCCTTTGAAGCGGGGTCTACCGCTACGCTTGCCGTTACAGTCGCCTCTCACAGAGCGTTCAAACGTCTTTTCAACACGCTTGCAGACGTTCTGTAAGATGGTGGCATAGGGTGCCGTGAAGTCCAGTAACTCACCGCTATGCCTGACCAATACCAAGTCAGCTTTGATGTCCGGTAGCTGCTTTTTCTGGCTGTAATAGTTGGGCTTTTCTTTAAGTGCGGGCAAGTGACAGAGGAGTGGACAGGCATTGACCGCACAGCGCTTTTGCTGCCACCAGTCGAAGCGTTCACCCAGCATCCGGTTGTACCAATACTGATAAGTCCGCAGCCAGTGATGCATCGTCACTTTCTGCTGCGGGTCTAGATAGAGTCGGTACTGGTAGGCAGTTTTCATGGAAAAATAGTACCACTGTTCGCCTCCGTTTCACTCCGACTTACCCGCGTTCATCCCGACACTCGGCTGCGCCAGAGTGCGGGGCTTCTGCTGCTTTAGCTAAACAAGTAATGATATCTAAAATAATGCACTGGTTGAGGAACCGTGGCATAGTAACCGTTGACATACTGCTGCAACCAACTCTCACTTAAGCGCAAACTGCGTGTAATGCCAGCAAGGGGGATCTTCTCCAACAACGTTCGCCCAAGGGTGGCTTTTGTCTCATCACTGATGCGTCTCCACTTAGGATGCTCTACAAACTGCCGCCCACAGTCACGGCCTTTGTAGTTCTGATTGCCGTGACGAGTCGTGCCATTTTTGTTAATATCATTCGAGCCACAGGTAGAGCATTGCAGCAGCGGTTGAGTCATGGTAAGAGGAGCGCAGCCAATCTACTGCTCCATGCTCTCTCGCTCTTTTTTCTACGTCCTTTCCTAAATGGCACTACCCTGATGTGATTGTCAGCGATATGGGCATGGCAGAAATGGATGGTTACATGCTGATGCAGCAGATTCGCTCACACCCTCACGGTAGAGGCGGCATGATTCCAGCGATCGCTCTGACGGCTGATGCCGCAGAGATTAATCAGCAGCGGGCGCTTCAAGCAGGATTTCAGGTCCACCGCACAAAGCCCGTAGAGCCAGAGCAATTGTTGCAAATGATCGCACGTCTATGTGGACGGAATGGATGGAGAAGGGCATGATTCAAGATCATTCAGTGGCAGAGCAGCTTTTTGCAGGCAAGGGCGAAATGGCGATGCGGATGCGATCGCACGACTGGTCACAAACACCCGTAGGGTCGGTGCAGTCTTGGTCCCAAAGTCTCAAATCGCTAATCAAGACGCTACTCACTTCACGCTATCCAATGGTGCTGACTTGGGGAGCAGAGTTCACACAGTTTTACAATGATGCCTACTCTCAGTTAATTGGGGATAAGCACCCAGCAGCCCTGGGAACTGACATCCGAGAGACACTGGCAGAAGCGTGGGATACCCTCGGACCGATGATTCAGCGAGTGATGGCAACGGGAGTGGCAAACTGGACTCCGGCACTGTTGCTGTTATTAGAACGTGCCGGCTATCGAGAGGAATCTTACTTTAGCGTGTCGCACGCTCCCGCAGAAGATGATGCGGGACAGATTGTGGGCATGCTGGCGGTTTGTAGCGAGGTGACTCAACAAGTCTTAGGAGAACGACAACTGCGACTGCTGCGAGATCTAGCTGCTCAAACAGGCGAAACGCGAAGTGTGCAAGACACATGTCAGGATTTAATGGCGGCGATCGCGGCTCATCCCTTAGACGTTCCATTGGCGCTACTCTATTTGCGAGAATCGGACGGTAAGACGCTGACACTGCAAGGAACTGTAGGCTTAGCAGCCGATGAACAGCTTGTCCCTGATTCAATTGCCCTCACAACTGATGCAGTGACGAGTCACCCGCTTTGGTCGCTCGCTCCAGCAGCATCTGGTGAAACCATTCTCGTAGAGGAATTGGATCACCACATGACGGTGCCCGGAGGTCCCTGGAATGAACCAGTGCATACTGCCCTGATGATGCCGATTGCGTCCTCTAGTCAAACCGCGACGTTGGGCGTGCTGGTCACTGGTGTAAATCCCAATCGAGCACTCGATGAAGGGTATCGCTCGTTCTACGAGCTTTTGATCGGGCAAGTTTCCTTATCCATTCGCAATGCTCAAGCGTATGAGGAAGAGCGTCGCCGTGCGGAGATGTTAGCCGAACTTGATCGCGCCAAAACTGCCTTCTTCAGCAATGTTTCCCACGAATTTCGCACACCATTAACGCTAATGCTGGGTCCATTGGAAGAACTCTCGAACACGCTTGATGGACAGTTGCAACCCGATCAGCGTGAACAGCTACAGCTAATTCAGCGGAACGGGTTGCGCTTACAAAAGTTAGTCAATACGCTGTTAGACTTTTCCCGCATTGAGGCGGAACGAGTACAGGCATCCTATGAGCCCACCGATTTAGCAGCTTATACAGCAGAACTCGCAAGTATGTTTCGATCGCTGATTGAGCGTACTGGCATGAGTCTAAGCGTAGACTGTCCAGCTTTACCGGCACCCGTGTATGTCGATCGCGACCTGTGGGAAAAAGTTGTTCTAAATCTAATGTCCAATGCGTTTAAGTTTACGTTTACTGGCAGTATCACGGTTCGATTACAACCCGTTGGCAATGCTGTTGCATTGAGCGTTACAGATACTGGAGTTGGCATTCCTGAAGCGGAATTGCCGCGATTATTTGAACGCTTTCATCGCGTGAGTGGAACGAGATCGCGCACCTATGAAGGTTCTGGCATCGGACTTTCATTCGTGCAAGAACTTGTCAAACTACACGGCGGTACCATCCGCGTTACCAGCCAGGTGGATTGTGGGACAACCTTTACGATCGCGATTCCCTTCGGCACGACTCATTTACCTCAGAACCAGATTGAAGTGACTCGCACCCCTGCGTCAACTGCATTAGGAGCAAATCCCTATCTTGCAGAAGCATCGCGTTGGATAGCAGAAGAGGGCACGGAGACACAAAGACACAAAGACACGGGGGCAGCTTTATCAGATCTCTCCGCGTCCCCTCTTCTCCCCTTCTCCACGTCTTCCGATACCTCACCCGTCCGTATTCTCTTAGCAGACGACAACGCCGATATGCGGGATTATGTGAAACGGTTATTAAGCCAGTATTGCGAGGTAGAAACGGTCACTAATGGATTAGAGGCACTGCAAGCGATCGCCCAACGGCTTCCCGATTTGGTCCTTAGCGATGTCATGATGCCAGGGTTGGATGGATTCGGACTGCTGCGTGAACTGCGTGCGAATCCTCGTACCAAAGAAATCCCGATGATTCTGCTCTCAGCGCGTGCCGGGGAAGAGTCTCGTATTGAGGGTTTAGAAGCAGGCGCTGATGACTATTTGATCAAACCGTTTAGCGCCCGTGAACTGTTGGCACGCGTGGAGGCAAGTTTGAAGCTGGGGCAACTCCGTAAAGCAGCAGCCCAGCAAAAACAGGAGGCATTGCGGGTGGAAGCGCAAACCGCTAGAGACAACCTGGAGAGTTTGCTGGCTCGGATTGATGACCAGTTTTTGGCCTTGGATCGGGAATGGCGTTATACCTATGTCAACGATCGCGTGACCGAAGTAACCGGAGTTGCTAGAGAAAATCTGCTGGGCAGGAGCCTTTGGGAGGTGTTTCCCGAGACTGTAAATAGCCAGTTTGAGCGGGAAGTACATCGCGCCATAACAGAACAAACGCCTGTCCAGTTCGAGTATTTTTACCCTCAATGGAATCGCTGGTTTGAAAACCACGTTTATCCATCTGCTGATGGTGTATCCATCATTGTCACAGAAATCACCGCTCGCAAACAGGCAGAAGCGCAATTGCGTGAATCTGAAAAGTTTTTGCAGGCAATCAACGAAACCGCGCCGAATCTACTCTATATTTTTGATTTAAATGAACGACGAAATGTGTACGTCAGTCCACAAATTTTTCCAATGCTGGGTGTTTTGCCCGCAGACGTGCAGGTACTCGATGCGCAGCTTTTGGTTGCATTGTTCCATCCTGATGACATCGAACACATTGAGCAGCATCACGACAGGATGCAAGCGGCACGGGAAGATGATATTTTTACCATCGAATATCGGCTGAAGCACGCCAGCGGCAAGTGGTTGTGGTTATCAAGCCGCGACACGATTTTTGTCCGCGATGAGCAGGGTAAACCGACGCAAATACTGGGTTCAGCCATTGACATCACCGACCGTAAACAGGCAGAACTGATGCTAAGTGAGCAGAAGCGACTGCTGGAGTTGATTGCGACAAACACTCCATTGGATGATTGCCTGACCGCTGTGTGTCGCTCCATCTCTCAACTGAATCCTGGCATCCGCGCCTGTTTTTTGCTCACAGATGCTCAGGGGTTAACGTTTTCCCGATCGATTACCCCCGATCTTGCCCCCTCGTTTAGGCAAGAGTTGCAGGCTATCCCGATTCATGACTTGTGTCTTGGCACCGGCGGCGAAGCGGTGTATCGCAGTCAACCCATCACCCGTGCGGATACCGCGAACGATGGTCTCTGGTCTCAGGAATGGAGAGAATTATGTGTCGCTCACGGTATTTTGGCATGTCATTCCAGCCCAATCCGTGGCTTGGAGCGATCGCCGGTTGGATCACTGCTGTTGTGCTTCAGCGAAGCACGCACCCCCACCGACTGGGAATACCAGCTAGCAGCATTCGGCACTCAAATTGCCAGCATTGCCTTTGAACGCGACTACGCTACGCTCACTTTGCGCCAGAGTGAAGAACGCTATCGTCTCTTGGCTGAAGCGATTCCTCAACTGGTGTGGATGACCGATACCGATGGACAAAATGAATATGTCAATCAACGGTTCTGTGACTACACCGGTCTGACCACCGTGCAATTGCATGGCTTAAACTGGCTATCGATTCTGCACCCAGATGATCTAGCAATGACGCACGATCGCTGGCTAGCGGCAGTGAAAAGCGGTCAAGCCTATGAAATTGAATATCGCTTTCGTCGCGCTGATGGCAGTTACCGCTGGTTCTTAGGACAGGGCATTCCTCTCAAAGATGAGCAAGGTCAAGTCTATAAATGGTTTGGCACCTGTACCGATATTGAGCCGCAAAAGCAGATTGAGCAAGCCCGTCTGCAACTCCTCGAACAAGAACAAGCTGCCCGTGAGCAAGCCGAAACTGCCAATCGCATTAAAGATGAATTTTTGGCCGTGCTCTCTCACGAATTGCGATCGCCCCTTAACCCCATTCTGGGTTGGTCAAAGTTACTTCGCAATGGCAAACTTGACGCAACCAGAACGACTCAGGCCCTAGAAACCATTGAGCGCAACGCTCAGCTCCAAGTGCAGTTGATCGATGACCTACTCGACATCTCCCGCATTCTACGTGGCAAACTAGTTTTGACCGTGACACCCGTTGACTTAAACTTTGTCATTTCAGCCGCATTAGAAACCGTTCGACTCGCTGCCGAAGCGAAGTCACTGCAAGTTCAGACCATCATTTCACCCATCATTAGTACTGTAAAGGGCGATGCTGGGCGGTTGCAGCAGGTTGTCTGGAATCTGCTGTCCAATGCAGTCAAATTCACGCCAGTCGGGGGGCACATCACCATTGAATTATGCTCGGTGGGTACAAAGGCACAGATTCAGGTCAAAGATACTGGAAAAGGCATTAAACCAGACTTTTTGCCCTACATCTTTGAGCATTTCCGACAAGAAGATGGAGCGACGACTCGCAAGTTTGGTGGGTTAGGGTTAGGATTAGCGATCGCCCGGCAGATCGTAGAAATGCACGGTGGCACGGTCAAGGCGGAGAGCCAAGGTGAAGGAATGGGAGCCACCTTTATTGTTGAACTGCCCCTATCAAGGAGTGAGAGAGTAGAGGGGTGGAGAAGTGAAGGCGAGACTAGCCCTCTTGACCCCTCCCTCCCGCACCCTCTCACCGGATTGCACATTTTGCTGGTCGATGACGAAACGGATACCCGCGAATTTCAAGCATTCGTGCTGGAACAAGGCGGGGCAAATGTGATAGCGGTTGCTGCTGGGTTCGAGGCATTGCAAGCCCTGGATCAGTTCACTCCTGATGTCTTAGTGAGTGACATCGGCATGGCGGAGATGGATGGCTATATGTTGATGCAGCAGCTTCGTTCGCGCCTGCCTAATCAAGGTGGAACGATTCCCGCAATTGCTTTAACTGCCTATGCAAGAGATACCGATCAACAGCAAGCGTTCGCTGCTGGCTTTCAAATGCACTTAACAAAACCTGTCGAACCAGAGACATTAATCAGCGCGATCGTCAGTCTCTTAAAGAAGAGTAGAACCAGCCAACGCTAGCAGCAACAGAGTGAAGGAGCGATTTAGGGTGATGAAACAAGACTCTAAATAAATGCAGGGAACTTGCGTCGTAGAACAAGTAAAGTTGCATGATCACGATACTGTCCCTATACCGCTCGCTGACTAAGTCCAAGAACACCTGGAAGCAATCACTGTTGAGCTGGGTGAACTCATAGAAGCAGTGCTCACCAGTGCTCGGTTCCACAACTCCGTATTAATAAGTTGTCTTGAACTGCCACTGCACTTTGCCTTTGGACTTGATACCCCTTGCGGTGAGCTTGCGCCCACTGATGGTTTTAAGTCCAAGCCGCGTTTCTTTCTCGCAGAAGAAGCGCACCTGCCCGCTCAGTCCCATGACCGCCACGGCATATCAAGCTAACATCGCTAGGTTTGCGGCGGCGGTTCAATCCGCCGCCGCAATAGCAGTTGCACGATAATCTTGTGACAGAAGCAACCCTTAACACTGTTTACCTAATTCTGATTGTGGGGTCATGCGTGATCGCCACCTTCGGACGCCTTACCAATAGTACCGCTGTGATCATTGGTGTCATGATTATTGCCCCCTACTGCTGCCCATTGGAGGACTGTTGGCGCACTGGCTGGCAATCTTCTTCTCTTTCGCCAAGGCTTGCTGGCTAGAGCCTGCCAACCAGCCTTAAGGGCAGATGTGGCTCCAAAGCAACGGCGTTTATCCCCAAAGGGGAACTGCTTCGCAACGCTCCCTCCCATTTCACGCTCTATGGTCATGCCGTATACCTGTCACTCTCAGACTGAGGTGATCAGAGGGAGAAACAGTGATACCGCGACGGATCGGACGCACCGGTCTGGAATTAACCAGCGACAGCTCAAACTTAGACATAATCCCATACAGCACCAGCTTCATTTCAAAGAGAGCAAAAGCGGCACCAATACAGCGACGATCGCCGCCACCAAAGGGTAAATACTCGTAGGGTGAATACTGCCGCTCTAAAAACCGTTCGGGTCTAAATTGCTTCGGTTCTGGATAAACGGACTCACGATGATGCGCCAGATAGATGGATGGCATAATCACCGTTCCCGGTTCTAACGGGTAGCCTGCAATGTCGATCGGCTGTTTAACAATGCGCGGAAAGGCACTAAGCGCAATGGGATACAGCCGCAGCGTTTCCTGACACACGGCTTGGAGGTAGGGTAAGCGGGCGATCGCCATTGGGTCAGCACCAGCACCCAACGCCTCAATTTCTGCCAGTAGTTTGGTTTGCACATCCGGCAGGGAGACAAGCCAGTACAGTGCCCAGGCTAAAGCAGAGGCAGTGGTTTCATGTCCAGCAAACAGGAGAGTAATCAGTTCATCCCGCAACTCTACAGCGCTCATTGGGTGCCCTTCAGGGTCACGGGCTGCCATCAGTAGTGCCAGAATGTCGGTTCGTCCGTTATCGGGTTGGTGGTAGCGATCGCGAATTTCGGCATAGAGCAGCGCATCAACTTGCTGTCGCCGTTGCAAAAATTTCCCCCAGGGACTCCAGCCCCACTCCTTCTGCAAGAACGGGTAAAACAGAAACATCGCACCAAGTGGCGAACCAAACCCATCCAGCATCCGGCTCATGGTCTGGCGCAACTGCTCATACCGTTGTCCTTCCTCTAGCCCAAACACCGCCCGCAAAATTACCTGAAGGGAAATGGACTGCATCGCTGGGCGCACTGCAAAGGCTGTGCCAATCTTCCAGGCACTGATGACTTTGGCTGTGATGTGCCCAATCACTTGTGCATAGGAACGCATACGATCGCCATGAAAGGGCGGCATCAAAAGTTGTCGCTGCTGTTGGTGTGCGGCTCCTTCCAGCAGGACAAGCCCATGTTCGCCAATGAGTTCCTTCAAGATTTGGTTGCCTTGTCCCGCGCTTAGCTGCTCTGGCTTGGCAGTGAAAATGGCTTCCAACGCCTGAGGACTGCTGAAGTAGACCAAAGGAGGTTTTGCATCGGGCTGAGAGACGCGGTAATCATCCCCATACGCTTTACGGCGTGCCTCGATTGTTTCAAGCGGTTGAAAGAGAAAACGCAACCCCCAGAGGCGACGCTGCCAGATCGATGTTTGAGGCGGACCGTTGAGCGAACGACGAGAGGTACTTACCATGATCCGTTTAACTTTAGGAGGACGAGCGGGTGCTGAAAGTGACAGTCGCATCTTCCAGGTTAAGAGTTCACGCTAGTCTCTGGGTTCTTTCCCATATTATCTAGCCTATCAGCTACACCGCCTAGCTACCCTTTGTTAAATGGTTGATCCAGTTCTGCCTTGACAGTGAAGCTTGAGACAGCAATAAACCAACCATCATGCTCTAATCAGCGGCTTGGTGATCGCCTTACTCTCAACTAACCAACCTGAGTTCGGGTTAAGCCGGGAGCAAGAGATTGTGGTTGATCGCAATCGACGGCTTCTTCGGCTGGTGGCAGTAGGCAATCAAGCCACCCAGAATGTTGACAAAGCAGTTCACCGGAGAGCGATGACGCGAATGCTCAATCTGCGAAATGTTCTTCAACTGGTCAATAATCGTTTCGTGTGAATGAGCAAAAAATATGGGCTCTTCCCAGCTTTTGGTGAAAAAGGGCATAGCTGCTGATCTTGATTACGAAGCTGCTAGGTTCCCAAGCTGTTGCAGAAATCAGATCACCAAAACCCGGGAAGAGCCAAAATATGGCACAATTTGCAAATGAGTGACACAGTCTTTCGAAGCCAGAGTCCACAAGTGTTCAAGCTTCTAGTCACTGCCGCTTAGACACAGCTCATCCCAGGCTGTTAGAAGCTGGAACGCTCATTTAGAGTCGCGTTGACCGATTGCGCCATATTTTTTGCTCATTCACAATTCCGATCGCGCGACTCCTACTCGACTCGACATGAGCGATACTGTCCTTTAATGCAGTGGTTAAAGAAGCGTCCAGCAGAGCCTGACGCTTGCAGTGCTCCCCAGGTGGCAGCATCGACATCTTCATACTGGTACATTGAGCCACCTTTAAACTCGATTTGTAGCAGATGGCGATTGGGGTCATAGCCAACTGCATTCGCCATTGCAGAGTTAATGGGCTGCATGTGAGCAGTCTGTTTTACTCCTGACAAGTGGTTAAAGTCAACCGCTGCCGCTAGTGCGGGGCAGTCAGAGGCGATGATCGCATCCAGTTGTTGAAGCCCTTCGTAGGCAGCCACAGGAGCTGGGATTTCAATCACGTCCAGGCTATCACCTTGATCGATCACCAGTCCTAGATAACCATCATCATGACTAATGGCTGCAAGCTTGCTAAGGTCGATTTTGGAAAGTCTCATTGTTTGAGTGTCATTTGGTTGGAGGACAAGGGATGGAAAATAGGGTTAGGTCATAGGGGAAAGAGATGGGAGATAGAGAGAAAGTTTGGAGTAAGAGCTAAAGGTTGTAGCTTACTGCCGCTTTGCGATGGACTCGCGCTGAAGTATGATCCTTTTTCCCTACTTCCTATGCTCCACTCCCTACTACCTCTCTATTTGTTCTTGTTCAAATTCTTTGCCTGTTCTAAGGCGATTTCTTTGATGGCTTGATAGGAACTGACATCGGAAGCGCCTTCGATCGCTTTTACTGCCAGATCTTGTACTTGCTTGAGCGCAGCATCCAGTTGCTTTGTCAGGTTTTGAAGGCGAGTTTGTTGGTCTTCGATCGTTTCTTCTAAAGAATCCAACTGCAATTCGTAGGTACGTTTGCTGCCTTCAATTTCTTTGGCCAGCAAATCGGCTTTGACTTTTGCTTGCTGGTTGGCAATGCCTTTGCCTTCTTCTTTGGCGCGTTTAATTGTGGCTTCCAAATCTTTGGGGAAGGCTTCAACTTTGGCTTTGAGTTCAGCAAATTGGCTTTCGCGAGCGACAATTGCCTGTTCTCGCTCTGCCAACTGTTTCGCCTGAGTTTGCTGCAACTCTTCCAACTCCTGGTACAGCAGTTTTTGCGCTTGCTCGTCCTCATCATCGGCAAGCTTGCGTTGTAGCGTCAGGTCGTAGGTATATTCTTTGGTATCTCGCTGACGAGTTTTGGTAAAGGTTTCATGGCGCTCTTTGGTCGATCGCCGCTGGTCTTCCTGTTCTTTTGCCCATGTTTTCTTGGCTTGTGTAACTTCCTGGTCGAGTGCGTCCTGACGCTGACGCAGTGCTTCGTTAAAGGTTTTAGCGCTCGCTTCGTATGCCTGAATCAGCATCTCCAAATTGGTGTCTGCTGCTTGCAGACCATGCAACGCTTCTAACTGCTGCACTTCCTCCGCCACCGATTGCTGCACTTCCTGCAACTGAAAAACTTCCAGCGTCAACTTTTCAGACAGATCGCTGACGGCACCGCCGAAGTTAAGTTGTAGCCCAGTCAAGCCGGCAATAATGGCTTCCATCTGCTGTTGAGTCTGCACGGAGTGCGGTGCTGGCTCAGGTGCAGGTGATGGAAGTTCTATTATTGCTGTTTTGCCATTGCGAGCGGGTTCAGGTTGTTTCGGGAGCACCAGTTGCGCTTCTAGCGCCTTTTTCTCTTGCAATAGCTGGTCAAAGGCAGACAGAATTTCGGTTTTTGTACTTTTTTCGGATGGGCGTTTGGTCGGCATGGGTAGTAGGTGGTAGAAGAGCGGTAATGACGATGGGCAGTAGGGGATTAGGGCATAGAAGGCAGAGCGCAGGGAAAAGGACACGGAGACACAAGGTAGGGGGACGCAGAGACACAAGATCCTCATCGCCCAGCACTATTTCAAACCTTAAAACCTGGTTAGCTGACAACAGCTGTGAGAAGTTAATTGCGGCGTTGCTCACTCGCCCGTGCTTAAAAATCCGGGCTAGCGGCAGGAAACCCGTTGAAACAGGTTAAACCTGTCTGTCGTCCTCTCCAAGAGGATGAAGCGCTGTTAGCCTGCACTTTCAGTGCAAAGCGGGTTGAGCGCTGATCAGAAATTTGTCAGTCAAGCAACCTTGAGACTCAAACCTTAAAACTCATAACTTCCTTTACCCCT
>NZ_JACJOZ010000024.1:0-25381 GCF_014695795.1 Phormidium sp. FACHB-592 | reverse complement strand
AAGCGCTTGCACCACTCTCTGGCGGAAGTCATAACTGTAAGCTTTTGCCATAGCAGCGCACCAAGAGACGACTACCCTTAGTCTATGTCCTAGTCGAACTGGCGACAGCTATACCATTGAGCCATGTTTTGACCGGCTAACCAACCTGCCCAGCCTGCAATCACAGAGGCAAGTACAGAGCTAAAGCCAAGGCGAACTGCTGTAAGCGGCGTCATGCCTGTAGTAGCAAAGTACCAAGGTCCGAAGGCTGCGGCTCCTCTAGCAGTTATAGAAGCACTCGTAATTTTGACGATCGCCCGATAGCGCCGCACATGGTTGAGTGGATAAAAGCATAGATAGGTTGTAACGCTCAACAGTAGTCCGTTCACTAGCCCCAGTCCTAAGCCTAAGCTAGCACCAAGCGCTCCTGTCCAAAGAGCAACAGGGATAAAAGCGCAGCCAAAAAGTGCTCCCAGTATACTTCCAGAGATCAGTCCTATCACTGCACTCCGCCAAACAATCTTCCTTGCCAGTTCCAGTCTTGCGATGGCGCTTCGGCTCTTTAAAGGAGAGGCATCGTTAATAGCCATTGCTTTCTTCTGAGCAGGTACGCTTCACTGCTTCATTCTGTCTCAACAGAAGCTATTGATCATTAGTATTGGTAAAGGACAAGTGATTAATTACCGTGCATAAGTTGCAGGATGGATGAAATTGTCATCACTGAGTACGACCCAAACTGGATACTCCTGTTTGAACAAGAATCTGCACGTATCCAGGCAGTTTTAGAGGGTGATCTTGTCACTCGGATTGAACATTTTGGTAGCACTGCGGTTCCAGGGTTAGCGGCGAAACCCATTATTGATTTATTGGTAGGGGTGCGCTCACTTGTAGAAGCCAGACAAATTGCAGTTGTACCGCACTCTTCATGGAGATCGCCTGCCTTGTACTGTTTGAGCAACCGCTCAACCTGTCGAACGTCTTTGAAACCAAGTGCTTTCTGTACAACTTGTTTACGTTTACGTTTGATTGTATTGTGGTGCGACTTCGCCACCCATTCGATCAGGGCATATCTAAACTTGGGGTCATTTGAAAATCCAACAATGACGGATTCGATTTCTGTAGAGTCAAAATCATCAGAGACTCCTACATAGTCGTCAAGTGTATCAAGCGTTTCGGTCAAATTGAGGAAAGCATTGCTAGAACTCATGCTGCAATTACCTCAAAGAAGCTAATTAAGACGATTTATGTACGACAAGCGTAGTGCAAATCGACTCAAACAGCGACATCGATCGTGCGAATTCTATATTTCTATTTTTTAAGCTAGTAGCGACCTCAAAGGTGCGAATTGGCAAGTAGCGGCCTCAAACGTGCGACAAGGATTTGCACTGCTGTTGCATTGGCAAATCACTAAAAGGTTTGCTGCTAAAGCGCTCTAGAAACTCCCTGGTGTGTCGATATCAACGTGCGACTACGACATTCAGCGAGCGCGTGTACATCTCTTGTTGCAGCTCAGCCTCCATCGGTTTCGCCTCTCCATGTGGAACTGTCAGAGGGTCGTGGTTAATTGCCCCGCGCAGCAGAAGGGCGATGCGAGCACCTCTACGTGTTGCTGAAATCACTTCTACTGAATTGAAGACAGGTCGACCTAGACCAGCGGGCGTATCCATGCAGAAAGTTACGGTTTCAATGTGTCAAGAAACTTAGAGCTGACCATGTAACCTAATTTTGCTTGCTTGATGCGTTTGCTTATGCTGATCAAGACCTTATTGCGGCGAAAAGCTAGACACAAAGAAAACGGCCGTTTTTCTAGCTGTTGTATTTACAGGAGATAAAAATCTTGTGGCATAAGGATTTCAGCCAAAACTGTAACTCTCTGTTCAAATGTGCCCACTAGTCCGTCATCATTAACGACCATTTTGTCTCCGCTGCTAGACAAAGGCGGTTTTGGCTAGCAGTGTATCCGTCGGATGGAATGGTGTTGCAAGCTGTGTATAAAGCTGCCAATCAACCTTTATCTGAGCGATCTGTCCTAAGGATTCCTGAGTACCGAGTCATTCAACAACAAGGCATTCGGATACCTTTCCAGCGCTTGTGCAGGTGTGATGGTTTGCTTTGCTTCTTTACCTTTGAATGCCAATCGTTCAGGGCAGACTCGTTGGACGTACTCCAAGTCCTCTGGCCATCGCAAGTGATTAATGAAGTGTGCGCCGTCTACTCCCCATGCTGCCTCAAACTGCATTCCTGGTAAAGCGTCTGATGTTTGGATTCTCAAGCGATCGTACATATTGATGGGTGTTCCATCCTTAGTGTGACCGATACCATTGCCACAGTAATCAGCCCGCACCATCCGTACACAAGCCCGGTGATGATCCTCAAGCGATTGTCCATCCACTGTTTTCCAGGGTTTGTAGCCAAAACGAACACACTTAGCCATTGCTCCATTCAGGCAGCTAAACGACACCAGGTTTTTGCTCGGCTGATAGGTACCTGTGTCATCCCACGACCCTTGCAACGCGATCGCTTTCGCCTCATAGTTCTCACTGGTTTGACAAAGATTTTGCCAGGTTTGCTGCTGGTCACGGTAGAAGATGGTGTAGAGAGCCGTTTCCTTTTGCGGGTCTTTGGTATCAAGCTCAACACTGCGGATTTGAAAGGTCTGTTGGCGTCCTTGATCGTCCAAACCAACCAGTTCAGTGTGCTCAAAATTCGAGTTTGTTAGTGGAACGGTTGACTGGCCTTGTGAAAAGCTCAGTAGAGGCGTCAACAACTGAGCCAGGATCAGACTGCTGCTGGCTCCCAGTAGACCGAAGAAACACCGCACACGTGACAGAGATTGCATACGCATAGTGATTGAAAGAAGGATAAGTGCTGAGTCAGTATTAAGTGAATGAGTAGTTGGAGCAGATGGGTAGATGAGCCAGAGGGAATTGACGCATCTACCCTCTACTTAAGCTGTCAAACAGTTAGCGTTGGCGGCTCTACTTAACACCAACTAAGTGACCGCCTTCAACTTGGATGCTGCTAAAGCCAGTGCTGGATAGAGTTAACCCCGTTTTTGAAGCAGCTTGGGGAACAGTATCTTGGCTAGCTTGACCATTGTAAATTAGCCCCTTCAGAGTTAGCCCATTTGAGCTCAATCCGTTTAAAGTGACACCATTTGAAGTCAATCCGTTCAAGCGAATGCTATGTATAGATGCACCATTTGAAGTCAGCCCATTCATGTGAATGCCATTGAAGGAAAGCCCATTGAAAGAAGTCCCATTAAAGGAAGTCCCATTAAAGGAAGTCCCATTGAAAGAAGTCCCATTAAAGGAAGTTCCATTAAAGGAAGTCCCATTAAAGGAAGTTCCATTAAAGGAAGTCCCGTTAGTGGTAGGAGCAGCTTCACTTTTAGCAACTGGAAGAGACGCGATGCTGAGGGTCGTTGCAATAGCGGTGAGGATCAAAGTTTTCGTATTCATCAGTCAAGTTCTCCTATTAGAAATGAGGTTGGGTGTATTAAGCGGTGTTGCTCATAGGTTTAACAATGGGGAGCGATTCTCCTAGGGAGACGCTACGCGAACGAGAAGAGCTAGAAAAATTCATGCACGGTGAAAAAAGCTTTTCATTGACACTAAAAAGTCAATTTTTAGAGCAGCTAAAGATAGACTGCTGGAGATGACGCTAGCTTGATCAATGAAAGAGTCGCCGCTCAAGCAAATAGGTCGATCGCGTTTGAGGGAAATGTTCTAACACAGGTATATACCGTTGCTGATGGCACTTCTCTAGATAAGTGACTTGATCGACTTGGGCCTTGGCAGTAATCGTTTGAGAAGACAATGTTGGTTCAAACTTAAACTGACCCAGTCGGTGAGCGTAAAGTAATGTCATGGTAGTGCTGGCTTCATGATTGAATGTTTTGCTTTAACTCTCAGCCGGAAACCAGTGGCAAACTAACTTGTTATCAATGGTGAACCACTTTGCCATTGATCCCCGTGCTTTAGAGGATGGAGTGACAGATTCTGGTTGGCAAGGTTTCAAGCTAGGGTTGTCGATCGTTAAACTGTTCATGCTTTGTCTCCGTGAAAGGGTTCAAAAGTGAGTTGTAGCGGACTTGTTCTATTCACGGTTCATCTGTTAAAAGTATGCAGATGGAACCCTGCCTGCCCGACACAAGTGCCTCAAAGCCCTGCTCTGTAAGCAATCTGTTATCTACCGCGTTGACCCGACAGTAATTGTGCCATCACGGGGTCGAGCCGACATACGAGCAAAAAAGTGCAACATAGGCTGGAAAGTCCTGCCCACACTGAGCTGTAGAGACTAGATCGCAGTGCGGCTCACTATTAGGACTTCTGCTTGTGCGACAGAAGGGCAGTGGCAGCATGAGGGTTCTAGCGGTGCCTTGCAACGAAGGAATCGGCTTTTGAGCCCTGTGACAGTGGGAGCCTTTAGTCCAAAAGCTGTCCAGCGGTCAAACGAAGGGCAGGTGAAATCTGTACAACGCGAGTTGTTCTGGTGCACGCGGTATTGGGCAGAAGTTGACAACTTACGCGACAGGGATGCCAAGCTGCGAGAGCCATGTGTGTTTGTCAATGTAGCCACGCTACCAACGGTTTGATTGATAACGTTATGGAGAGTAACCCGATCAGGCGATCGGCACTGTTTGCTAAACAGATGGATGAACAATTGTGGTTCGACTCCACTGCTCTCCGCCTTTGAGAACGTGGTGTCACTGGATTGCATCTCAGCTTACGAACCTGAGGGTTGAGAGTTCAAGTCCCTCCGTTCTCGTCACTTGTGGAGGATATTGCTAAATGGTCGGCAACTAGTCTTGAAAACTAGGGTGGTCCTTGGGCTAGAGGTTCGAGTCCTCTATCCTCCGCCTGCGTGGGAAGTTGGTGAAGCTGGTGCTCACGTGCCGCTGAACGCTATCGAAATGAGTCACCTCCCATTGCTTTATGCGTCCCCCTCTCGCCAGACGCATAAAGCAAGATTCGTATCACCAACAACGAGCAGAAGGCAATGAACTCGCGTTTCTTTAAATTACTGTTGAAGATGATCTCATCCTACTGTTCCGCATGACCCAGGTCGCCCAGGAGAAACCTGTCGCATCTCACCGTTTTGCAAGTCGTTGACGTTGGTGGCGATCGCGCTATTGACGCATACCATGCGCCGTCTTATAGCTGCGACAAAATAAATTGGTGATCACTAAATGTCAATCTAAGCGAAGAGAAATTGTTATATCTAAACAAGCTCAAACTCAACGGTAAAGATAACTTTTGCAAAAGGCATTGCTGGTGCTGCCATAAAAGCTCATGAACTTCGGCAGCCTTAGCTGTTTTACCTCGGTATTCCAGGTCTCGCGTTGCACAAGCATCATCAATGACAATGCACTGAAACCCAAAGTTAAAGACAGCGCGGGTGTAGCATCAATGCACATATGGCTCATCGCACCACAAAGGACCACTTCTTCAACTTCAATCTCTTTGAGGTGCTGTAGTAAATGAGTATCTCTAAAACTGTTGGGAAAATGTTTCACAATAGTAGTCTCGACTGGTTGAGGAGCTACACTTTCGTGAATCTCAGATCCTCGTGTATCGGGCAAAAAATGTTGCTCCTGGTTGCTTTGAGCTGTGTTGGACATGAACAATCGGAGATTGCTTGTCTCGAAACTTCTGTAGAAGCTTCTGAGCGTTTCTTGAAGCTTGTTTTACACCAACAAGTTCGAAATTTCCATCAGGGAAATAATCATTTTGAATGTCAACGAGAATCAAGCCCTGTTTCACATTAGTTCCTTTCATCAGACCGTCCTTTGTTGCTGTTTGTGTTTGTACTTCTAGCAAAGATGGCTCACTGCTTTTTCTAGCTGTTGCTTCAATAGCCTGAGTATGAGCGAGACATCCAGATATTTCAAGTACGTACAATATGATTGGAAACTATCAAAAAGTATCGTTGAGGACTCAAAGCCACAGAAACAATACATGTGTCCGGTAGAAGCCCTTGTCAATATCATTGGGGGCAAGTGGAAGCTGCCAATTCTCACGCTCTTCTTTCAAGAAACTAAACGCTATGGAGAACTGAGGCAGCCTCTTCCTGGCGTGACTGAGCGGATGGTGACCATGCAGTTACGAGAACTAGAACGCTCTGGTATCGTTCAGCGGAAGGTGTATGCCGAAGTTCCTCTAAAAGTAGAATATTCTCTAACTGCTCTGGGACACAGCTTAGAGCCTGTTCTACAGGTCATGTTGAGTTGGAGCGAGAGGTTATCCATAAAACTAAGACAGGCCTGGGAAAGAGGTATGTCTACTTCTCCGACGCACAGCAGGGAGCAATTGGTGCGGCTGCGGCTGCTTCCAAATCAACCTGACGGAGTAGGTCAGACCAGGCGCGGACGATCGCAGAATCGATGGATTGCTTTCCTTGCACTTGCAGCCCCAATGTAGTCAGCGCGTCATACCAGATGCCGTTACTGGCGTAAGCGGTGGCGCGATCGAGCGGCGTTTTGGCTGTTGCGAGTTGGCGCTGTAGCTTGGCGGAGGGTGTGATGCGCTGAATGCCACCGCTGAAAATGATGGGAGCGTCAATGCTTGGGTCAGCCTGAGTGTTGCTGTCGCCTGAGTTGCAAAAGAGCCTGATTTCCCACCGATACGGTGTATTGGCTTGCAGCGGGGAAGCACTAGCGGGAATGGGTAGGCTCAGGACGGCTGGTGGCGTATTGGGGGGAATTTGAAATGTCAGGCGGCGGCTGGTTTTGTCAGTTCCATCTTGTAAGGCCAGGACAACTAGGGCACCGTCTTTAATGCCTTCAGGGGTATGGAACCAGAACGTTGGACGAGCGGCAGTAGTTAGTCCCCAGCGAACATTTTTGCTGCCAGCGGCGAGTGGCACCAGTGGGATCGGCTGTTCTTCAGCACGATCAGTATTACAGCCTCGGCCCGCACCACCTTGACTGCGCCCACTGCCCGGATCTCTGACAATGGGCGGTGGCGGCAGGGCAGCAGGGGGTTCAAACTGAATGGCGACTAAGGCTGGAGCGGCGATCGCGTTGGTCTGCGATCGCGTCATTTGAGTGGGACTGAGGGCAACAACTAAGGCTAGAGTCGATGCGGCCCCAATGCTTGCATAGCTTCGGTGCATGTTAATCATGGGATAGTTCTGGTTTAGCTAAAGTAGCCGTTAAGAGCGCCACAGCGGTGCTAGTCATCAACAGGGCAATCATGGGTGGAGTGAGGGGAATCCATCCACCTTGAATCAAACATATCTGACACAGAACAATGAGAATGCCGATTGCTATCCCGACGGTAAGGATCAAAAACTCCAGCCGTCGAAACTGCCAGGCAAGGGCACTACCTATCAGTGCCCAGCCCGCGAGCCAGATCGTTTCAACCCAGGTAGACCAGACCCATAGCAACGGACGTTGATCGAGTACAGCACCGAGGATTTGGCTGATCATTTGGGCGTGAATTAGCACTCCAGGGATGCGATCTGTGTCTGTTTTACCAAACGGCGTTGTCCAGTAGTCGCCGCTGCTGTGGGGGGCAGCAATTCCAATCAACACAATCCGACCGTTGATCGCGTTGGGATTAATTTGGTTCGTGAGTACCTGCGCTAGAGTTGCCTGTTGAGCAAGATCGCGGGGGGAGGGTGCGGCACGATAGTTGAGCAAGATCTGTCCACTGTTGGCAACGAGCGCTTGATAGGCACCCGTGCGGCTTTGCAGTTGTCGAAAAACGGTGTTGCCAAACTGCAAATCGTTTTGACGCGTTACGGTGGCTTGAATGCCTTGCGCTTCCAGATAGTAGTTGGCGAGTTGCACGCTGAAGGCATAAGCAGCCGTACAACGGGAACTTGGATTCGCTGGCAGAACGAGCAAATGGCGGCGCACCACTCCATCGGCATCGCGCACAAAATCGCTGAACCCCAGGTGGCTCTCTGGCACTTCGGGAGGCGGTAGAACGCCGATCGGGTCGCTTTTGGCAGCGGGGCGTTTGCACACCGCGAACAGGTGGTTCTGTTTCAGCCGTGTGGCGAGTTCGGGGACATCGGTAGCCGCATCGCGGTAGAGATCGAGTCCGATCGCGGCAGGCTGGTGTTGTTCCAGTTTCTTCAGCAATTGGTTTAAGGTGCGATCGGAGATGGAACCGCGACGCATCTTTTCACCTTCTGCCTGAATATCTTGTTCTGTGATGGTGATAGCTAGAAGTCGGGCATCGGGCGGTTCAGCAGGACGCGACTGCATCAGGCGATCGAAGCTCCATAGTTCTAGCGGCTGCAACCAGCCCAGCAACCGTGCTCCAGCAACCAGACCCGTTACCACCAGGCTGCTGAGTAGAACTGTGCGTAACTCTTGACGAGTAGGCAAGCGCAGGGGAGACGATCGCGCGCCACGCCAGTCTTGCCAGGTCAGTGGCACCTCAGCGGGATTCTGACAAAGGACGGGGAGCCAGGTGGCACAGGGAAAGTCGGTTTCTAAAGCTTGCAGTTTTTCTCGTGCTTCACGCACAGCGGTATACAGTGATGCTCCGCCCGCAAAAGCAGTGAGAAAATGCTTCAGAAACTCCTGCGCCACGCGATCGGGTACGGGTTCACGCATCACGATGACCTGGGGCAAATGCAGATCTGCCAGATCTCGCGCCAGTCCTAACCCATCACAAGAGTTAAAGATTGCCAACTTCAACCCGTGAGCGATCGCTGTTCGCAGGGCAAACTTTAACTGACCGATCGTCAAACTCTCCGTTGCATTCACAGCAATGCTTCCCGCTCCCTGTTGTTGCCTGTTTCCCTGGCTCGAACTATGTCCGGCAAAAAACAGTATGTCCCAACCTGGTTCCCAAAGCTGTTCATTGAGTACGCTGGCGTTTGGCTCCACCAAAAACTTGATTTCGGCATTGGGCAATTGTTGCAACACCTGTCGATCTCTAGCAATGTCAATGCCCTCGTGGTTGCCTAAAATCGCCAAAATCCTGACCTTAAAGCGGGGTTTTGTCGCTACCGCTTTTGTCGAGCGGAGGTACTCTGGAACACTCAACGCCATTTCTGCATTGAGGTAATCATCCAGAAACGACCAGAGGCACCAGGGCAAGCGTAACAGGGTTGCGTCGTCGGCAACGATAATGAACCGGATGTGATCGGCAGGTTTAAGCTGCGTTCGTAACTGGCGATCGATGTGCCGAAACGTTTCCACGTTCAGCCATTGATTGAGGGCAGTCTGCAAGTCCTCGCAAAGCTGATGGAATTCGGTTTGAGAAATATGAGTCAGGTCATCTTCATCGACTTCAAAAGTCAGCGATCGGGTGCTAGAACGCCATCCTTTACTGGCATATAGCGCTTCATACAGGGTCTGCCAGCGTTGGTACAGTGCTTCTAGCTCCGGTGCAGCAGGCAAGCTTCCCGTGAACTGCATTGGGTTGGGACTGTCTTCATCCCACAGTTGAGCAATCACAGTCGGTAAACCGTGCTGCCAATCTCCGTTTCCCAAATTTAGAACAACGAGGTAGCGCATGGGGAGCAGATGGGAGTGATTGGAAAGTGAAAGGTGGGGATTAAAATTCTATTGAAAATTCAATAGAAAAGCGCTTGAAGGTGAGCACATGGAAGTGTTATACGCCGAGTGAGTATATAACTTTGCTGAATCCATTCTGAATGATTTTCCAGTTACCGCCTTCTTCACCACGAATTAATGGATTACTTTCGTTGTTTTGATATATTGCTCTTATCCAAATTTCTTCAACTTGCGACGCATTTTGCCTGGAAAACTCTAAACAGACCTGAACATGAGAGGCTGCAGCCGCCTTATCTTCAACAGATTTTATTTCATATGATAATAAATTGATATGCCCAAAGTCTTGCTTTACTTGACCTGCCTTTTTTCCAAGAGGGGTACTTACAGAATCTAGTAGAGTTTCCGCCATCTTGCCATATCTTTTCTTGCTCCAGTTTTCGATGAAATCGGCGACTGCTCTCTCCGGACTGCCCTCTGGCATAGATAATGAACTGGAATTTGGCAGATGATCAAGCTGTTCCAGTTTTCGGGGCTGCCATTGTTCAAGAATCTGCTTTGTTTGTGCATTTTCGGCAAGCTGTTTCAGTAACGCAGACCAGCTAACTTGCTCTTTGGGCTTTGGGTATTTCTTACCATCTGCAATTGAACCCGCCCAATCTCTAACAGCAAAAAGTGTAGACCAACATTTAGCAGCGACTATCTTATTATCGAAGGCGAGTTCCCTTCCATGAAGGATGCCATGCCGGAATGGAATTGTTATCTCTTCTTCGTTAGTTTTGTTTCTGCCCCTTCCCAGAAGCTTTGCTAGAGATTGAAGACCAGTTTCATGAGCGGCAATGGAATCCCAAGCCGTTACGTCGCTGTTTTCAGCAAATAAACCAACGTGTTTAGAAACGTCATTGACTAAACCATCTGTAAGACTAATAACTAGGGGTATACAAGCGTGATATCTCTCTGCAAGATAGTCATCTTTAGCAAGTTCGATCAATCGCAGACGTTTTCGGCAATCTGGATGACCATTGAAGCGAAGTATTGTCCATTTCAATGTTTCTTCGTCGTAATGATCTGCAAGGAATTTTTCAGCATCCTCAGCTCCTACTGTCTCAGCAATTTCGATTGCTCGTCTCATTGCATCAATGTTGAGAGACTCGTAAGCAATCCAGCCTAATGACGCAAAAGTTTCATTAAACTGATCCGGCAAGAGAAGTATTTCAGCTTGGCGCTTAATCTCAGAAAAATCAGAAAATATTTCACTGAGTTTTGGACATAACCGATTTGCCCAAGGAACAAACTTATACAGACTTTCTAGGCTTTCCATAGCGCGAATCTGATTCAGCAATTCCTTAGTTGAAGGATTATCAACAATCTTCACTTTGGCTTCCTTAACTCAACTTCCTCAACATTAACTCAAGGCTTAATAACCAGTACAAGTGAGCTGATTCCCATTTCTAAACAACAAAGTCTTCGCCGATTACAGTGTTATCGATCGCCACTTGTAACCTGAACTGAGTCTCGGGTGGACACTTGAATCGTTTTAACTGAATCACGTTGTCTCGATCGCGGGCTTGAACGGCTTGAATCGTTTCGCCAGTTGCAGATAGTAGGGTTAGGCTTAACGTTTCGGGTAGGCAGACAGAGGGATCGAGCGGGCGAAGTTGAGATCGGATGCTTACTCGACCATCCGCTTCTGGTTCCACGACAACTAGCAACAGGGTGTCCTGGTCAGGAAGCCGCAACCGCTTTGCTCTACGGATGGATCGCTGCGTGCGGTCGTCCTTGCGGACGTTGAAGGCCTCGGTTACCATACCCAATTCTTCCAGTGTTTGCCAGCTTTCGTCAAAACGGTTTTGCAACCACTGACTGAGGTTCGCAAGGGTGCGAGTGATGGTGGCTGAAGACAGTTCGCTGCGACGCGATCGACCTAGCCGTTGTTGCCAATCATCCTTTGCGATCAAAGCAGCCCAAAGGTGAAAGGGAATTTCTAAGCGGGGTTGCAGCACAGCTGGATTTGACAGGCGTTGCAGCAGGTTTTCTGCCTGAGCAGCGGGCAACGGGGACAGGGGCGCAATTTCTGTCCTGGTCAGTTCGTTCGGAAACTGACGCACAACCCACAAGACGCTCAGATCTTGCACCAAATCATAGGCATCCAGAACATAGGTGCGCTGGTTTCCATCGTAGGTGCCCAGGGTCTTGAGCTGAGCATGGGTGGTGTATGCCCAAATGTGAAGGCACAGATCGTCCGGGTCTACCTGCACCGCCAGATAGTAGTCGCCGGCCCATGCGGGAAGATCGATCCACTCCTGCGGCACCTGGAGTTCGCTGGTGTCAACAGTTTTGTCTGGAATGAGAATAAGCCGCTGATCGCCGAGGTCGATCGCGGTGCCTCTCACCAGTTCTCCTAAAAGCGGTACAGCACCAGACCAGGCAGATGCTTCTGGGGTGTGTTCTGCTTGCAGCCACGGCAAAACCGTGTTCAGGCAGACTTGATTTAAGTAGGTGTTCCATTGGGTTAAGGGATTTGAAGCAGATTGGCTGTGCTGCCAGGACTCTTGATGAATCTCTGGCGGAATCTCCAGCCTCAACTCAGTTAAGGTATCGGGTAAGCTCATAGGTATTCCTGGGAGAAGTCGCGATCTGGCGAGGTTTTGCCTGCATGGGAGTCATGCACCTGGTAATGAATCTGCAACCACTCCTCTAAAATGGCGCTCATAGACTTAACCACGGCGGAGGTTGGTGAAATATGCAGCGTCTCCTGGCTCCAGTGAGTCAAAGCGAAGAGTAACGTTTCTCGCGCTTTGGTGAGTTTGCGAGAGACGGTGTATTGCTGCACGGCGAACTGTTGAGCAATTTGCTGCTGAGTCAGTCCGGCTTGATAGTAGTGTTGCAGTAGCTCCTGCATGGTTGGATCGAGCTTCGCCAAAGATTTCTGAAGCACAGCGTTAATTTGATGTTGCTGAGCCTGACGAGCCTGCGTCTCTTCAGCATTGATTAGATCTGCCAGCAACGAATCACGATCGCGATCAGGCACGTCATCCTGAAGTTCACCTGCATCCTGCCCTGGCTTGGGTGCGTTCAGAGACGTAACGCGAGGGTACAAATATGCGCGCACTCGGCTCACACAAGACAATAGCCAACGCTCTAACGTCTCAGGGGTGCAGTCCGCACCGGGTGATGTAAGCTGCTGGCGTTGTTGGTTGTAACGATCGGTGATCGCGGTCCAGGTTGGGCGATCCGGGGCAGCAAGCTGGCGCAGTCCCGGTGCTTTTCGAGGCAGATAAACGGCTTCAAAACACGTCCACGCCAACAGATAGCGATCGATGTCATCACTTCCCAGTCCAGCATTTTGCAGCGCTTCTGTTAGTTGCTTTCGGCTCAGCTTCAGCAGCAAGCCCCAATCGTTACAGCGGTCTGCCTCTCGACGACGGCGCAAGTCATCGCGAATTGTGTTGCTGAAGGCTTGACTGGCGTAGGTTTTGAGGCTGGGCAGTTGATCAGAGTCGAACGCGTTAAGAACTTTGGGCACCGCCACGATCGCGACCTGGAAGCAGTCCGACAACCGCTGCTGGGACTGGTGCAACTGAGCCACTATCCTTTGTGCGCTCCAGTAGCAGGACTCTTGCAGGTAGGCAGAGAGGTGGTTGAGGGAGAGAGGTGAGGGGTGTAGGGTATGGGGTGTGGGGTGTGGGGTGAATGTCCCCGTGCCTCTGCGTCCCCGGACCTCTGCGTTCCCAGATCTCTGCGTCCCTGCATCTCTGTGTCTCTGTGTCTCCCTGTCCTCCCCTGCTTCTTGACGCCAGCGTTTGTGCCAATACGTGACCCAAACCTGCTCAGAGGCAGTTGCTTCGTCAGGCTGCTCCAAGCGAGACTGCATACTACGGCGTAAGCGAGCATCCGTCGCCCAGCCACGAAATGTATCTTCCTCAAATTGCAAGAAGGTGGAAAAGATTTCGAGAAGGGTTTGACGCGATCGCATAGGACAGGATGGGGAAAGGAGGCAGGGGCGGCGGCGGTAGGGGAAGCGAAGGGAGGCAGGGGAGGCAGGAAAGCAAGGGAGGCAGGAAAGTTTTGAGTTTTGCTTCCTACTCCCTACTCCTCAAATCCTGGCTCCCAATCTTCTACCTTTTACCAGGGATTGCCAATCAACGTAAACGCTGCCCAATAATAGGGGTGGTCTAGGTTCGCTCCTTCAACTGTTACGTCTGGTGGTGGGGAACCAGCATCTCCAGTTCGCAGTGCCAGATTTTGATTCAAATTTGCCTGTTTTTTGAGCAAAGCAAGTTGCGCCTGCCGTAACGCCTCTGCCTTGATGGGTGCGGTTTTGAGATGACGGTAGAGTTCGGTCATCAGTACCAGAGTGCCTGCGTCGCTGACTGACCAGAGGCTGGCGATCGCCGCTCTGCTGCCCGACTGCACTGCAAGGCCAGCAAACCCCAGTTCGGCTTCAGGATTGCCCAACGCTGTCTGGCAGGCACTCAGTACCAGCAACTGCACGATTGGAATCCGCAATTCCAGATCTCTAAATTGAGTGAGATGCAGCCGCTGCCTCCAAAACTGAATGTAGGACTGATTCGCCGCTCCGGGCAAAAATTCGGCGTGGGTTGCTAGATGCACAATGCCATACGATGTTGCGGCACGTTGAGCTTTCAGGTTAGCAACGGTGAAGTCCTGATTCAGCAGCGATGTGCCCTGCCAGAGGGTGCGAGTAATCGCCGTTAGTTCAACTGGAACTGCTGGAAGCGGTGAATGATCCTGAAATTCGGACGCTCCCATTGCTAAGACTTTCGTTCCCTGGAGGCTTGCGGGGTGTCGATCGACCAGGTTGAAGGCCGGAATCAGCCCCAAACTGTATTTCTCAACCAAGAACTGTTGTCCATCGTGGAGTGCTGCCATTGGCAAACTGCGTAACCCCGTTCCCAGGCAGAGGATGAGCGTATCGACTCTTTGTGCCTTTAACGCTGGCTCTAGTGGTGTAATCAGCCACTCATGCAACTGTTTTGCTGCGGGTAGATAGTCGTTTGGTTGGGATGCCGCATTCACTACTTCGGTTCTGAAAGTTTTGGCAACGCGAAGCAATTCCTCTCGATTTGCTGCTGCAATGCGGTGATGCACTGGTTTGGTTCCAGGCGTTACCAAAATTAGCTCCAGGTGATTGGGTGTGGGAATGGCATAGATCAGGGCTGTTTTCTTGCCAGTAGAGCGGTGCAGTCTGTCGAGCGATCGCACGATCTGCTCAGGTTCTAGATATTGGATCGTAAACTTTCCCCCGTAATACTGCTCAAACTGGTATTTCCACCCCAATTCCACCTGACGAATCGCTCCTGAAACGTCGTTCTGATCAAGCATCTGTATCAGTTGATTAACATCCAGGCGTGATGCGGCAGACATTGCAGGTGCTGGTGTTGCACCGGAAGCAGCAGGCAAAGCAGATGGGGCAGGCATTTGGGCGATCGCCGCTCGGTCGATCGAAACGATTGCTCCTCCCGACGCAGCACCTACTACCAGTGAGATCAATAAAGATAGCCTCAAGAGATTCATGGCGTTTAATCTTGAACTCAGTTAAACAAGGGCGATCGCTCACACGCGTCCACTTCTCACATTAGAAGATTCTGCTGCATTAGAAAAACTATTCTGCTGTATCAGAAAGATTGCAAAGGGGTTTCTGAAAGAACCCATCACAAAAGCATTTCCATGTTTTGCTGGTGAGGCAATTGGGTCTTTCTCTTAAAGAAAGAATGTTGATGGAAGACAGCAATGAGGTGATGAGCATTTCTCTTCACACGCTTGTCATCCTGTCTTCGGGTATAGATTCAGCACGCATTGGCTAATCCCGGATATT
This sequence comes from Phormidium sp. FACHB-592, assembly GCF_014695795.1. Classification (NCBI taxonomy): domain Bacteria; kingdom Bacillati; phylum Cyanobacteriota; class Cyanophyceae; order Oscillatoriales; family Oscillatoriaceae; genus Phormidium; species Phormidium sp. FACHB-592. The sequence continues at coordinate 10,085 of NZ_JACJOZ010000024.1, read as the reverse complement.
TCTCACTCTTCTACTCTCTCGTCATCCTGCTTTTTCTAGCACAACCAGTAATGGCGAACCATTTCAACAAATTTGGTTGCCCTTTGCATAAGGCGCAAAACTCCAACGTGTAATTGTGAGTTGGTCAATCATCTGGCGTGATGAGCCGATGAGCAAACCAATGGCACCAATCATTCATGCCGTTCAGCGAAACGTTTTACCGCTCAGCAACCCACATTTTCTCAGCTTTCCTGTCAATCAATTCTCACAATTTACAAGCTTACTCACAGAATTAAGGAGAAACGATCATGGCGATTTCTGCCATCTTTTCAGCAGCGCAGGGTATCTTAAGCATTTTTGGTGATTCACTGGATAACACTGTTACCGTCAGCCGCGATGCTGCTGGCACCATTCTGATTAACGGCGGTGCTGTAACGATTTTTGGCGGTACTCCGACGGTTGCTAACACCACTTTGCTACAGGGTTTTGGTCTGGCAGGCAACGACCAGGTCATACTTAACGAAGCTAATGGCGCTCTACCTAAAGTTAATTTGTTTGGCGCTATTGATAATGATGTGTTGGCGGGTAGTTCTGGAGCTGATCAACTTTTTGGAGAAGACGGTAATGATACGCTTCTCGGTCAGGGTGGAAATGATTTGCTGTTTGGTGGTGATGGAAACGACGTTCTGACAGGTGGCGATGCTGATGACCAGATGTTTGGTCAGGCGGGCAACGATCGTCTGATCTGGGATCCCGGTGATGACACTGATCTCTTTGAAGGCGGTGATGGCATTGATACTGCTGAGGTGAATGGGGGTAACGGCGCTGAAGCTTTTACCGTAAATGCAAATGGCACACGAGTGCGCTTTGATCGCGTCAATCCCGCACCCTTCAGCATCGACATCGGCACGACAGAAAGCTTAGTGATTAATGCCAATGGCGGCGATGACACCATCACCGCCGGAAATGGACTTGCCGCTTTAATCTCGATCGTGGCTGACGGTGGCGCAGGCAACGATACCATTCTGAGCGGCGATGGTACGGACGTGTTATTCGGTGGCGATGGCAACGACATCATTGATGGTAACCGAGGAAATGACGTTGGGTTTTTGGGCGCAGGCGACGATGTGTTCATTTGGGACCCCGGTGATGGCAATGATGTCATTGAAGGTCAGTCCGGTCTCGACACGATGCAGTTTAATGGCAACGCTGCCAACGAAAACATCGATATTTCTGCCAATGGTGAGCGTGTTCGCTTCTTCCGGGATATAGCCGCGGTAGTGATGGATCTGGATGACGTCGAGCGCATCAACTTTGAAGCGTTGGGTGGTACAGACAACATCATCGTCAACGACCTCAGTGGTACAGATACGCAGCAGATCAACCTCAATTTGGCAGGAGCGCTGGGCGGTGCTGCTGGCGATGCTCAGGTAGATACCGTGGTTCTCAATGGCACGAATGGCGCAAATGCGATCGACGTACTGGGACAAAACGGCAATATCAACGTGAGTGGTTTACCTGCGCTTATCAGCCTTCAGAAAGTAGAGGGGATCGATCGCCTCGTGATCAATGGCAATGGCGACAACGATACCATTTCTGCTGCCACTCTCGTTACTCCAGTCAATCTCACCATTGATGGGGGTGCTGGGAATGACATCCTCATCGGCAGCAACCTTGCAGATGTCTTCCTGGGTGGTGATGGTAATGACTTTGTGGATGGGCGTAGGGGGGATGACGTTGCTTTCCTGGGTACTGGGAATGATGTTTTCCTGTGGAATCCTGGTGATGGCAATGACACGATCGAGGGTCAAGCTGGCATCGATGAAATGCTGTTCAATGGCAACGCTGCCAACGAAACCATCGATATTTCTGCCAATGGTGGACGTGCCCGCTTCTTCCGAGATGTGGCGAATGTGGCGATGGATACGAATGATGTGGAACGCATCACTTTCAATGCCTTTGATGGACGCGATACCATCAATATCAATGACCTTAGTGGCACCGATGTTAACCTGATTCGGCTTGATGTGAGTGGTGGTCCTAACGTGCCATTGGAAACCAGTTCTGATCAAGTTACCGTCAACAGTACGGTTGGAAACGATACCATCGCGATCGCAACTGTAAATGGTGAAATAGTCATCTCAGGACTGTCCGCCCAGGTGCAAATTGCAGGCATACGTGCTGGATTCGACAACTTGACCATTAATGGCTTGGCGGGTAACGACGTGATTGATGCCAGCAAATTGGCTGCCAACTTGTTCCAGCAACGCTTCCCTGATGGTAGGCTCACGCTCGATGGTGGGGATGGCACCGATCTATTTGTCGGTAGCGCTGGAGAAGATGTTTTTCTGGGCGGCAGGGGCAATGATGTGGCGCTGATGGGTGCTGGAGACGATTTGTTTGTCTGGAATCCTGGTGACGACAACGACGTTCTTGAAGGACAGGCAGGCTTCGACACAATGTTTTTCAACGGTGCCAATGTTAATGAGAACATTGATATTGCTGCTAATGGCTCTCGCATCCGTTTTTTCCGTGACGTTGCCAATGTCACAATGGATCTGAATAATGTTGAAAACACTCTTTTTAGAGCATTGGGTGGAGCAGACAACATTGTTGTCAATGACCTTAGCGGTACTGATGCTAAGCAGGTCAACATTGATTTAGCGGGCTTAATCAACGGCGAAACGGGCGATGGTCAAACCGATATAATCACCATTCAAGGTACCAACGCGCAAGACCTTATTCTGATTAGCAGTGTAGGCAGTTTTGTGAATGTGACTGGATTATCGGCTGTCACGAGAATCCGTCAGGCTGATAACGATGTTCTAGTGATTAACGGCAATGCGGGTGATGACGCGATCGATGCTAGCAGTTTAACCACCACAACCCTGCGGTTGACACTTAACGGTGATAACGGCAACGACACTATCTGGGGCGCAGCGGGTAACGACAGTCTCAACGGTGGTGCTGGTCATGATCTTCTGATTGGGGGGTTGGGCACCGATACCTTAAGCGGGGGGAATGGCACCGATCGCTATCGGTTCAACAACCTCAAGGAAGGCGGTGATATCCTTGCGAACTTTGGAGCGAATGACTTCATTCAACTCAGAGCCAGCAACTTTGGCGGTGGTTTGGTCGCGGGTCAGGCAATCTCCAATAACCAGTTCCGAGTGGGTGATGCGGCTCAAGATGCTAACGATCGCCTCATCTTCAATGGCAGCACCCGTAGCCTGTACTTTGATGCTGATGGCCTTGGCGGGGCAGGACAGACATTAGTTGCTACTCTGTCAGCCAATGTCCCAACAAACATCGGCGTAAGCGCTACCAACATTCAGGTGATTTGAGCAGATCGTGGTTACGATTCTAGCGATCGCTCCCTGATCCCTCTCAATCCTCACATTTCCATCAATTAATTCATCAAAGGGATTATGCAATGCTTTCTACAATGTCCTCTGCTCAACTGGGGGTGGAACTAGCTTTTACCAGTCTCAATTCTGAGGTTGAAATTGATGATTTGCCCATAGAAGGTAACATTCCCCGCTGGCTTAAAGGAAGTCTGTTTCGCAATGGTCCGGCTAAATTTGAGACTGGTCAAGCGAGCTACAATCACTGGTTCGATGGTCTGGCGATGGTACACCGCTATTCGTTCCGAGACGGCCAAATCGCCTACCGCAACCGTTTTCTACGCACGTCTCCCTACACTCAAATGATGTCTACCGGGCAGCTTAGTTCCGGCTTTGAGACGGTTCAGCCAACCTCTTTAGGCAAACGTATCCTCAAGATGTCTTTAGAGATGCTCGGTCAGAAAACGGGACAGACTTACAACACCAATGTTAATGTGATTTGCTTAGCCGATCAATTTATGGCTCTGACTGAGCAACCTGTACCCACGGTTTTTGATCCCATCACGCTTGAAACTCGGGGAGCCTTTTACTTCGATGATACTCTCTTTGGGCATCTCTCATGTGGGCATCCGCAGTATGACGACCAACAGCAGGAATACATCAATTACGTCACTTGTTTTGGACCCATCAATACCTATAATCTTTATCGGGTTAAGGCAACGAGCCGCCAACGGAGCTTAATTGCAAGAATTCCGGTGCGATCGCCCTGCTATATGCATAGTTTTGCTGCCACTGAGAACTTCATCATCCTGGTCGAATTTCCGCTGGTGGTGAAATCGCTCCCAGCTATCTTTGGGGGAAAAGCGCCGATGCAATGCTTGAGTTGGGAACCTCGGCGTGGCACTAACTTTCGGGTCATTCACAAGCACAGTGGTGATCAGGTTGCTCGTTTTCAAAGCGAAGCATGTTTTGCGTTCCATCACATCAATGCCTATGAAGAAGGCAATGAAATTGTGGTTGATCTTGCCGCTTCTGACCAACCAGATTTGATGTACAAGTCGTATCTCAAACCATTAAAGTCTGCGACCCGGTCTAAGGATCATCCACTTGCAGAGTATCGACGCTACCGTTTACCGCTCCAAAAGCCTTCTTGCAAGGCTGAAGTTGGTTATGAATTGCTCTCTGAGCAGTTGATTGAAATGGTTTGCATCAACCAGGGTCGTTGTCGTTCACGAGACTACCGCTACGCGTATGCCGTTAGCCATAACCGCAACTGGCCAACTCTAGTCGGTCAACTAGTCAAAATTGATGTAAAAAATTGCAGCGATCAAGCATGGTTTGAGCCAAACACCTATCCTGGTGAACCCCTCTTCGTGGCTGCTCCTAATGGCACTGCTGAAGATGACGGGGTAATCCTTAGCGTCGTGCTGGATGCCGCCAAAGAGCGATCGTTTCTACTGGTACTTCACGCACAATCGTTTAAAGAATTAGGACGTGCTTATTTGCCCCATCACGTTCCACTTGAGTTTCATGGCTTGTTCGTGGAAGAAATTTGAACGTTTTACATCGAACAATACGGTCAGTTTGAGCGAGCTTGCACCGTTTAATCAATCGAACCCTTACTTACTATGATTCATCATCTTTCCATCACGGCTCATAATCCTCAGCATGTTGCCCAGATTCTAGCAGAACTGCTTCAGGGAGAAGCCTTTCCGTTTCCTGCTGCTAACTTTCCCGATAGTTACGTTGCCGTTCCCCTTGACTCCTACGGAACGACTATTGATGTGCATCCGTTCAACACTGAACTTGTCCCTGGTTCTGGCGAGAATGGCTTTCAACTTAAACCAAACCCTGATGCATCAATTTATACGGCTACTCACGCTGCCATTTCAGTACCAACTAGTGAGGAGCAAATCTGCGAGATCGCGGCTCGTGAAGGTTGGCGAAGTGTCAAGCGGAGCGGCTTTTTTGATGTGATTGAAGTTTGGCTCGAAAACCGTGTTTTGATTGAATTATTACCCCCTACATTCGCCGATCAATATCTTGCTTTCATGGAACCACAGGCATTAAAGCGATTCCTGGCAGCCAAGGGTACTGTTAAGTGAATAGACACAGTTCATCACACAAACTCAAAAGGGTATTAATGATATCTAGCTACTGACCCCAACAGGATCTCAACTAATTTGATTTATCTCATGGCATATTTACTTCACACTGAACGATTAAACCTGTGTCCTTGCCAGATGAGCGATCTTGATGCTGTCTACCAATTATGGAGTGAGGCTGCTGTGAGACGATTTCTCTTCGACGATCGTCAGATTTCGCTAGAGGAAGCGAGATCATTCATTGATGCAAGTATAGTAAGCTTTGCCAAACACGGTTATGGAATCTGGCTCTTCTTTGAGCATCAGAACAGCCATCTGGCAGGCTTTTCAGGACTGCTGAATAACTCACAAGAGCTACCAGGTATTATCTTTGGCACCCAACCTCAATTTTGGAGGCGTGGCTATGCCAGAGAGGCTACGGTTTCAATATTTCGTTATGCATTTGATGTGCTTGGTTTAGAGAGCATAGTGGCAGATGTTGATGAATCTAACGAAGCTTCAATTCGAACACTTGAGGCATTGGGTATGTCGCGAACTCGAAAAGCGCTCGTCAATGGACACCCTTTGCTTTACTACGAAATGCAATCAAGCGCACTGTTAAACAGGAAATTTAATTAAGGAAGCTTTGTGATGAGTATCAAACAATTTGAGGATGTGCTGCGATTCTGGTTTCCTGAGCAATTGGATAGTGATCAAGCGACGCTAGTGCGACAGTGGGAACGATGGTTTCGTGGCGGCATGGATGCTGCCATTATCGAGCGTTTTCCATCACTGCTGGAGCAGGCAACGCGGGGCGAACTGGATAACTGGTCGCAAGAGCCACGATCGCGGCTGGCATTAATTCTCGTTCTTGACCAGTTCTCACGCACGATCCATCGGGGACTGGCTCAAGCATTCGCACAGGACGAGAAGGCTTGCTCACTAACGATCGAAGGGATCAACGGTAGTCATTATACGGCACTTGAAACTCCCTGTGAAAAGACCTTTTTCATCCTGCCACTGGGACATTCTGAGCAACTCAGTAACCTGAATCTAGTGGTCACGCTTGCGGATGAGTTGGTGCAGGAAGCACCCCAAGAGCAGCGTGCGTTGCTGGAGTTTTCTGCCGCGCAAGCATGCCGACATCGAGATATTATTTTTCAATTTGGACGACATCCTCACCGCAACGAGGTTCTAGGGCGAGAATCAACGCCAGAGGAACTAAAATACCTTGCAACTGGACAACTCGTCCATACCCGATCGATGCCACCCTACCTGTCGAAATTTCTCTCCAACCGCTGATACCGCTAAACTATTCTGCTTTTCAACCGCAAATCAGCTTATAGAGGGCAATCTCCCAGTACGCTTTCAACTAGAGTGTTTCACGTTTTCCATCTCAAAAGACCTTTGTTTAGTTACTGCTGTAGAAGTCCTAATCATTAGGAAACGACTGTAGTGGTTTAGCGCCTAGCCATCAGCCGCCAGCTTAGACGTGAGAGCTGAAAGCTGAGAGCTAACCGCTGAAAGCCAACTCAGCAGAACTTCCAAAAAGTAAATAGGGTCGCTTAGCTACTTCTTAAATCATCAACTTTAGGAGCGAAATGATACCATTTCAAGTACGAGAAATCCATCACATTGCCCTGGTCTGTAAAGACATTGATCGAACGATCGATTTTTACACCAACATTATGGGGTTTAACTTAACCAGAGTTCACACCTTATCAGATGGGGGCAAGCACTATTCATTTGAAATGAGTCACGGTATTGAAATAGCATTTTTCTGGTTTCCCAACGCGCCTCAAACCGCACCAGGCATTGCTTCTGTGAAACCGGATGCGTGGCAAACAGGGAATATTACCACTGCTCATGCATCGATGCATCATTTGGCGTTCACGGTGCTGTTAGAAGCACTCGAAGAGTACCGAAACCAGCTTGAGACAAAGGATATTTTTGTCACTCCAGTGCTGCATCAAAAAGCCGCTCGCTTTGGTCAACAGTCTGAATCCGACAATCCCTCAGCGACCGCGTCATTCTATTTCTTTGACCCCAACGGCATCTTGCTGGAGTTTGCAGCCAATGTCTGTGAATCAAGCAATCTCATATCACAAATCTAGAAATTGGAGAGAAAAAATATGGCTCGTTTTCTACTTGGAACAATTCCGGTCATTGGGCATGTCAGTCCGGCTGTACCAATGGTGCGTGAATTAATCAAACGGGGACATGAGGTGTGTTGGTACACTGGACAAGCGTTTCAAACCACCGTTGAGCAAGCGGGAGCAAAATTTGCACCCATTCGGAGCTGGCTCGACTATTCAGATTTAAAGAATGTTCCTGAATCCGTAATGAAGCAACGTGACGGGATTGAAGGCGTGGAACGGCTAAAATTTGACCTGAAGAATTTTTTCATCGATCCGGCTACAGGGCAAGTTAAGGATCTTTTAAACCTTCTATATGAGTTTCCAGCCGATGTTTTGATTGCCGATTCCATGTTTCTAGGAATGGCATGGATAGCAGAACAAAAACAGCTACCCTGGGCAGAGTTTGATTCATCGGCTTTAGCCTTGAGTAGCTGCGATACAGCTCCCTTTGGTTTGGGGTTGCAGCCTAGCAACACTTTATTTAGATGGCTGCGAAATCATGGTTTAAGGTGGTTCTTTCAACAAACGGTGCTACGGCAGCTAAGAGCTTATACCAACAATGTGCGATCGCAGGTAGGGCTGCCTCCTAGCCCCGTTTATTTCTTTGATCGCATGTCTCCTTTTCTCTACCTGTGTCCCTGCATTCCAGAGTTTGAATATCCCCGTAGTGATTTACCACCGCAAGTTCACTTCATTGGACCTTTGCTATCGCAACCAACCGCAGAGTTTACGCCTCCCCACTGGTGGGATGAACTGAACGGCAATCGACCTGTCATTCACGTCACTCAGGGCACGATCGCCACAAATTTAAACGACTTGCTGGTGCCAGCGTTACGTGCGCTAGAAACTGAGGATGTCCTTGTGGTTGCAACGACTGGTGGAGCCGCAACCGACACACTCACCCTTCCGTCACTGCCTGCCCATGTCAGAATTGAACCATTCATACCCCATGCTCAGTTGTTGCCGCATGTAGATGTGATGATAACGAATGGCGGCTACAATGGGGTGCAAATAGCCCTGGCGCATGGCGTTCCTCTCGTTGTAGCAGGGCAAACTGAAGAGAAACCAGAGATTGCTGCACGGGTGGAATGGGCGCAAGTAGGCATTAATTTGAGAACTGGAACGCCTACTCCTGCACAGATTCAGAAGGCTGTTAAAACACTGCTGGTAGATTCTAGCTATCGTACTCGCGTTAAGCAGTTGCAAACCCAAATGCAACAGTATAATGCGCCTGCCATCGCAGCAAATTTGATCGAGCGATTAGCAGAGATAAAGCGACCTGTACTGAATACATGATGAGTGAACTCATGCAGACTCAAATTCTCAGCAAAGAAAAAATTCGAGCCTTGCTGAATGGCAGGATGAATTAGGTGGGAACTGGAACATCCCAGAATTTAAGCTAGTGCAATAACAATCGAACCACATGTCTCAGCATGTCCTCAGCTTTGGAATAACACAACGTCTTGCGTTGCAACCGCGCTAGATAGTGCCGCAGTCGTGTGTTTTCCCCCTCAATCCGCGTCATGTACGTCTTGCTGATCATCTGGTCTCCAGCAGGAATGAACTCTGGGTAGACCGACCAACCATCAGTGACGTAGAAGTAACATTGCCACGTTGCCACGATTGCCCATAAGGGTGCAAAAGTCTTGCTGCTGTGGTCTCCTAACTCCTACCCTAGAATGCCGGGTCGGAAGTGATCAACGGCTGTCCAGAGCCAGATTTTGTTTTTTCGAGCCGACAAACGTTTCGAGTGCATCGAGTGCTCCAACTTCAGGAACGGCATCTAGAGCATCACTGTCGGGGAAGTGTGCCCCGACTTGCTTGAGCCAGGAGATGACCGTAGTGTGATGACCCCTTTGACTCTGTCAATGGCTTGAAAGCCCATGCTATTGACCGACATCTTCAAGCACTCTCGCTTCACATCATCGCTAGAGTCGGGCGGTGGCGCATAGTGATCCAGGCATTGACAGCGGCAATCCACGCAGATGTGATTTTGCTTGCCTCTTCGCTTGCCATTTTTACGAATATGAGTCGAGTTGCATTCAGGACATTGCATCAGGATTGACCTCAGTTCATCCCTCTACTCTGCAACGCCAGAATTCGTCTGAGCATAGCGATGAATTATAGCGGTGTGCAAGTTTGCTCAGTACACTGATAGGGAACAGAATAAACCGATTTCCCCTGCTTCTATGAGGCCTTACGCCTGCGACTTACGCCAAAAAAATGTAGACCTTTACAACAACGGTGAAGGCTCAATCCGTCAATGAGCATACCGCTTTGCTGTCAGCCCCGACTGCGTACACCGACTGCTGAAGCAAGAACGTGAAACCCATAGCCTTGCTCCTAAAGCCTCTGTGGGTGGTCTCAAACCAACCTTACAATCGCCGCAGCAGCAAGTGCTTGAACAATTGGTGCAAGCGGATAAGCGATGCCACACTGCCACAACTGGCAAGTCGCTTACAGCAACAAACTCAACTCCAGGTTCGTACCAGTACAATTAGCCGAGCACTCAAGAAATGGGGGCTAACGCGACAAAAAAA
>NZ_JACJOZ010000023.1:0-168306 GCF_014695795.1 Phormidium sp. FACHB-592 | reverse complement strand
CCAAGAACATTCTGCTGAATGAGGGCATCCGTGCGTGGATGGCACCTCAAGACCAGCCTCATGAAAACTTTAGCTTCCCCGAAGAGGTACTCCCACGTGGTAACGCTCTCTAAGGTCTAGAGTTCAACTTGTTTTCAAGTTGTTTTAGTCAGGCATTAACCCTCGCGCTTGCGAGGGTTTTTTCTTGCTTGTAGGGCTTAACTACACTTCACTCTTTACTCTTCTACCCATCTAAAATTGCCAACTAAATTTGCTAACGGAGGTGCTCCCCAATCTCTGATTACGTGTGTTATCTTAAATGAAGTGGTAAGCCACTTGGAGCGAGAGTGTTCCAACCTTTTGAAATTACAACCGTTTAGGATTAAGGAGGTGATGCCCATGTCAGATAGTAGTAAATGCTTGGGTCATCAAGCTGAAGTTAGCCGGCTGAGTGCCGGGGCTGTTCTCTAACAGTCAACCTTGATGCTGAGTTATATTAAATCTCCTAGTGAGGGGTTTTAGTGAACGAGGATAAAATGGCTGACTCGGAGTTCCTTCCGGCAGTCTGGTTTCAGTTTGAAGACCCGCTACACCGCTCCCATGTAAGTTGTTCTCTAAATGGAACGCTTAGTGGGAGCGGATAGTTTTTTAAAGGGTATTTTATTAGTTGTTGCTATATTTGTTTGCAGAGTATAAGTTTAATATAGATTTGATTAAGTGGTACGGTTGTTTTCCAAAAATATTTTGGCTTGGACTATCCTAGTGAGTAAGGCGTTTAAATTAATGCGCTTTAGAGACAGTACGCCATAAAGACAAGGCTCGGCGCGGTCGCTCGGTGATGCCAACCTGGCAAGTCTAGTTGATGTCTGCTAAGTATGGGGAAGTTAAGTGTCTTATTGCTTCTTGTGTCTTTAAGCGTTGCTTTTTCGTTTGAAGCATCCTTACTTGAAAGCCAGTGACTCTGTTTACCCAATACTCAAGATGACAACCGCTTGCCCTTCCGAGGTTGGATTGGATATGACTGAGAGCCAGGATCGCTTCTTAGAATCGACTGAGCGCTCTGGCTTGATTGAACAGCTTCTAGCGATCGGCACAGCGCTCTCCAGTACTCATGACCTGAGTGCGTTACTAACACTCATTCTGACGAAGTGCCGTGAAATTACCTGTAGCGATGCAGGCAGTGTTTACCTTGTCGATCGCAGCGGTAATGAGCCATGCCTATGGTTTAAAGTGGCACAAAATTTTTCGCAGCCAGTGTCATCGTTTCGAGAGTTTGCGATGCCGATGACTCCTAAGAGTCTGGCTGGCTACGTCGCGCTGACAGGCAAAAGCTTAAATATCCCGGATGCGTATGACCTGCCGCAAGGTGTACCGTATCAGCTCGACCGCAGTTTTGACCGTAGCATTGCGTACCGGACGCGATCAGTGCTGGTCTTGCCTATGCAGAACCAGGATCGAGAGATGATCGGTGTACTCCAACTCATTAACCGTAAGGTACGACCGGAGTTGGTCATTACGCCTGAAAATGCGCTGGACATAACACAGCCCTATTTAGACTGGGAAAAGTGGGTTGTTCAATCGCTGGCGAGTCAGGCAGCCATTTGCATTGAGCGCAACCAGCTTCAAGAAAGCATCGAAAATCTCTTTGAGGGGTTTGTCAAAGCGTCGGTGCAGATTATTGAAGCACGCGACCCCTGTACGTCTGGGCACTCAGAGCGTGTGGCAGATTTGACGGTGCGGTTAAGCCAGGAAGCAAGTGCTGTGACGATCGGTCATCTTCGACCGATTTACTTTAACGATCGTCAAATACAGGAGATTCGTTACGCTGCACTGCTACACGACTTCGGTAAGGTAGGTGTGCCAGAGGCAATCCTGGGCAAGCAGAAAAAACTGTTTCCGATGCAGCTTGAGGTAGTGCGAAACCGCTTTGCGCTAGCGCAACGAACGCTGGAAGTGGAGTGCGCCCAGGCAAAGTTTAGACATTTGGTGGAGCATCCCAGTTATCAGGCTACGCACCATAGCGAAGACGCTTGCTCTCATTGCCAACAACTAAGCACACTGGATGAAAAACTGGCGCAGGCGATTGCTCAGCTCGATCGCTACTGGACGTTACTGGTGGAAACAAACGAGCCGCGTATTTTGGCTGAAGAACCACTGGATCAGTTACGTGAACTGGCGCAGTATACGTATCAGGATATTGACGGTACGCTAAAACCTTTGCTTTCTGCGGAGGAAATAGCTCAGCTTATGGTACCGCGTGGCACGTTAACGTTAGCAGAGCGCGATGCTATTCAGTCGCACGTTACCCATACCTATGAGTTTTTGAAACGGATACCGTGGACAAAACAGCTTCAGAACGTACCTGCGATCGCCTACGCGCACCATGAGAAGATGGATGGTAGCGGCTACCCATTAGGATTAAAGCAAGTAGATATTCCCATTCAATCGCAAATGATGGCGATTGCGGATATTTACGATGCGCTGACGGCGGGCGATCGCCCTTACAAACGTAGCCTTTCTGTACCAACAGCGCTCAAGATTTTGCGGCAAGAAGCCGCGCAGTCTAAATTAAATAGTGATTTGGTCGAACTGTTTGAGCAGCGCCAGATCTTTGCGGTCTTAGGTCACTCAGCGATCGAGCCGAAGTAAATGTCACAAGTGAGTGCGAATAGAAGGCGGAAGATCACTTCTACAAGTGAAGACTAGTACCACAGCCTTGCTTGTGCGCTCTAGCAGTATAGATAGCCGTAACCACGCTAGCTTAGAGCGTCTAGTTTATGCTAGGCAACGATCGATGCTTTTACCTGGCTGTATCTGGTAATGTTCTTTTGGGCACACTTGCTTAAGTGCCAATACTCAATAGATTCTAGTCATCTTACTCTTTATGACTGCTGCGTCCGTTTTTGAGTTTGACACTCTTACGGTTGATGTTTATGGACAGACTCAAGAGCAACGTCGTCTGTCGGCTCCGCATCGGATTGATGACTTGGGGCAGGGCATTATGCTGGAGCTGGTGGCAGTTCCAGGTGGCAGCTTTAGGATGGGCGCACCCAATACTGAGGAAGGTTGGCATCCTAGTCAAACGCCACAACATACTGTCACGATCGCTCCTTTCTGGATGGGTAAGTATCCCGTCACGCAGGCTCAGTGGAGTGTAGTTGCCGCATTACCAAAAGTTAATCATCCCCTGCCGCCAAAGCCATCTTGCTTTACAGGTGCAACCCGTCCAGTTGAACAAGTCTCTTGGCAAGACGCAATTGAGTTCTGCGATCGCGTCTCTGCTCAAACGGGACGCCGCTATCGACTGCCCACCGAAGCCGAGTGGGAATATGCCTGCCGCGCGTCCCCGATGCCGACAGGTGATATACCCGTCAGTGAGGACGTGCGGAGCACCACCAGCACGACTCCCTTCTGGTTTGGTGAAACCATCACAACTGAGTTAGCCAACTATTCGGGCATTGATTGGGAGTACGAGGGTAAAGTGTGCAGCAAAGGCTCGTATGGCAAAGGTACCACTGGGAGCGATCGCCGAGAAACGACCGCAGTTGGCAGTTTTGCGATCGCTAATGCCTTTGGTCTTTACGACATGCATGGGCTGGTGCGCGAATGGTGCGTTGATTGCTGGCATGATAGCTACAACGGTGCTCCTGGCGACGGTACCGCCTGGATTAAAAACAGTACTACTGACCAACGTGTGCTGCGCGGCGGTTCCTGGAATAGCGGACCCAAAGCCTGCCGCTCTGCCTTTCGCAGTAAGCTTAATCCCGACACGCATTTGTATGATGTTGGGTTTCGGGTGGTGGCAGAAGGATAAGGGATGAAGGCTAAAGGATAAATTGATTCAAAAGTTAAAATGCTTTCGACGCTTCCCTTGCTTCCCCCTCTTCCCTCACTCCTTGCCCGATCGTGGGAAAATGGAACGGTTCCGTTTTAACGCGCTTTTGTGATTTCTACCGTTACTGTTACTGTTCCAGCGACTACCGCCAATTTGGGGCCAGGGTTTGATTGTTTGGGAGCAGCGTTAACGCTTTCCAATCAGTTCAGGTTTTCGTTATTGCCGCCACAGGCGAAGCTCAGCATTACGGCGATCGGTGCTGAGGCAGAACGAGTCACGACAAACAGTAGCAATCTGGTTTATCAAGCGTTTGTCAAGGTGTATGAGCACCTCAAGCAAGTGCCGCCACCGATAGCGATTGAGATTCAGTTAGGTGTACCGCTAGCACGTGGGTTAGGTAGTTCGGCAACAGCGATCGTGGGTGGCTTGGTGGGTGCGAACGCTCTGGCAGGTGCGCCGCTCACACAGGCTGAGGTTATTGAACTGGCGATTGCTATCGAAGGGCATCCTGATAATGTGGTGCCATCACTCTTAGGTGGATGTTGTCTTGCTGCTACAGGTGTAAAGCATGGCTGGGAGATCTGCGAGATTCCCTGGCATCGAAGCATTGTACCGATCGTGGCGATTCCTGGCTTTGAACTTTCGACAAAAAAAGCGCGACAGGTGCTGCCACCTACGTACAGTCGTGCTGATGCGATTTTCAACGTAGCGCATCTGGGTTTGCTGTTGCGTGGTCTAGAGACGGGGCAGGGCGATTGGTTACAGGCTGCTCTGCAAGACCGCCTTCATCAACCCTATCGGCAGACGTTGATTCCAGGCTATGACAAGGTGGAGACGGCAGCGCTGAAGGCAGGTGCGTATGGCATGATCATTAGCGGTGCAGGTCCAACACTTTTGGCGTTAGCGCACCAGGACGCAGCACAGGCGGTGAGTGATGCGATCGCTCATGCCTGGGCTGAGCAAGACTTTGCGGTGACAGTACATTTGCTTCAGCTTGACCTGCATGGGGCGATCGCCCAAACGACGAGCGTTTAATTAAGTTGTGTATTCTGCGTTGATTTTGACGTAATCGTAGCTGAGGTCGCAGCCCCAGGCTTGACCAGACCCTGTACCATTGCCGATCCGAAGAGCGATCGTCACCGTATCCTCTTTTAGATAAGCCCCTAATGCTGCTTGGCGCATGTAGTTACTGGCAGCATCGCGATCGAACGACTGTGGTTGACCATTCTGCATCATGAGAAAGTCGCCGAGCTGGATTTGCAGGTCGTCTTGATTGAACAGCACGCCTGCACGTCCTGCTGCGCCTGCAATTCTGCCCCAGTTCGGGTCACGCCCAAAAATGGCGGCTTTAACCAGGGATGAGCCGGCGATCGTGCGGGCAATTTGGCGTGCTTCTGCATCATCATTCGTGCCGGTCACCTGCACCTCGACGAGACACGTTGCACCTTCGCCATCCCGCGCGATCGCCTTTGCCAGATAGATGCAGACCTCGGTTAGCATTGCCTCTAGCTTCTCGGCTTCGGCTCCGGCTTCAGTGATGGCAGGTGTACGCGACTGTCCATTTGCTAATGCAATCAGCGAATCGTTGGTGCTGGTATCGCCATCTACCGTAATTTGGTTAAAGCTGCGGTCTGCTGCTCGGCTCAGCATTTGTTGCCAAAGTGGTGGTGATACAGCGGCATCACAAGTGACAAACGCCAGCATCGTTGCCATATTAGGGTGAATCATCCCAGACCCTTTAGCAATGCCCCCAATGCGAACAAGGCGACCGCCGATCGTCGTTTCTAGTGCGATCGACTTTGTGACTAAATCTGTTGTTGTAATTGCCTTCGCCGCACTTTCTGCACCCGTATCTGAAATAGTGGCAACCAACTGTGGCAGAGCTGCTTTCAGTGCATCTAGCTTGATGCGTTGACCAATGACACCCGTTGAGGCAAGCAAAATTGACTCTGACGGCACCCCTAACGCCTGACTAAGGGCATTTGCACACTCCAGTGCGTCATCCCAACCGAACGCACCCGTTGCCGCATTTGCCTGCCCAGCATTGCACAAAATGGCATGGGCACCCGCTTTTGCCTGAAGCCGCTCTCGACAGTAGTCTACACATGCCGCTCGCACTTGACTGGTTGTGAAGACTCCAGCCGCGATCGCCTCTACATCAGAAACGATCAGCGCCAAGTCAGGCAACCCCGATGGTTTGAGTCCTGCTTTAATGCCTGCTGCGCGATAGCCTTTAGGAGCCGTAATGCTTCCAGGAATTTCCTGCCAGTCCGCCATGCTTGCCTCCACTGTAATCACTGCTTGACAGGCGATTATATCAGGGGCAGGGATAGTTCTGGCGTTAGTGATGAGACAGGAAGGGGCACGATCGCGGCTGCAACACAACAAGCATTAACCACTCACAGGCTCTTCTGAGCCTTGAGGGCACTGATCGCTCGCCGAATGCGCTCTAATGTTGCATCCGAGACTTTCGGTTCCTTCGGCGTTGCTAACACTTGCAACACTTGTTCCAGGCTGGCAACGGTTGCTGCCATTTCTGCTGTGGATAAGCGATCGGGATTTTTCTGAAGCCGCTCTACCATCACTGCCATCTCATAGGCAAGGCGGCGGCGATCGCTCCCATTCCACTCGGCTTTAGCATCACCTGAAGTAATCGATGATTTCTCAGTTCTGTTGGCGACGGCAACGAGCGCCGTTGTCGCTGGCTCAGTTTCTGCACCCAACTCTAAAAGTGTGAGCGCGATGTCCGTCTGGTAGTAGGGGGTAGCCTTGCTTAACAATTTACCGAGAGTTGAGCTTGCCAATGTAGTGTCACTGCCCGCTTGCCTCAAAGCCCTAGCGGCGCTGGTGCAATATCCCACAGAGTCAGCGCAAGTATTATTTTGAAATGTCATTGCCAGAAAGGGAACTGCAATGTCTTGAGCTGCCCCAATTTTGATCAGTGCAACTGCGGCAAAGAAAGAACTTTCAGAAAGAGCGTTCAAAGCTGTAACTAAAGCAGGGACAGCGGCTTTCGCGGTGGGTCCAATCTCTCCCAAGGCATACGCCGCCGCAACCGGGACGTACTCATCTCCCTCCTTCAAAGCCTCAATCAAGGCGGTAATCACTGTTTCATCATTAGGGCTGATGGCAGCCAAAGCCGGAGGCACACGTCGGCGAATCCGGTTATCGGGGTCTTGCTTTAGGATTTTTAGTAGCATCGGCACGGCTGGTTTTGCCTTTTCCCCCAGCCTTGCCAGATCATAAATCGTCTGCTCGCGTGAATCCTCTCCGTATGCACTTGAATATTTCAGGTTGATCAGCAACAACGAAACATCTCCGTCTTGCGCTCCTTTTATCTTTGCCAGTGACTGAGTAGCCACCCATTGCATCTGTTCATCTTTATCCTTTAAGACAACCGTTAATGCCGGAATTGCAGCTTTTGCCACAACGCCCATCTTGCCTAAAGTAAAAACTGCACTAAAGCGAGTCCTTGCGCTTGCATCTGCATTGGTCTCGTTGGGGGGATAGCGACGAGTGTTAACCCCAGTTATTAAGATTGGCAATACGACTTCTGGTTTCGCTCCAACGTCCCACAGGGCAGCAGCAGCCTCTACGCGCACACTTTCGTAGGGGTCTTTGAGCAACCGAGTCAGGGCGGGGATTGCCGCTTTCGCTGGCTTACCAATTCCCCTCAGGGCTATGGCAGCGTTAAAACGCACCGTTGGGTCAGGATCTTGCAAAGCTACAGTCAACTCTGGCGTTGCTACACTAGCGAGTGCCCCCAACGTACCTAAGACAATAGTGCCACCTAGCCGAGTCCGGGCATCGCGCTGGCTTAAAGTTGCAATCAACTCGGGGGGTACAGCCTTTAACGCTAAACAAAGATCAGTCAACACAGCCGCCGCTTCATTGTGGGCATATATATAGATACCATCGGCTTCTGCATCGCCTAAAGCTTTAACTAGGTCAGGAATCGCGACTTTGGCGGCTGTCCCCATAGCTTGCAACGCCTCAGCAGCATTAGCGCGAACCTGATAATCGGGGTCTTTCAAGGCAGTTAGCAGCGCCGGAATTGCAGCTTCTGCCTTTGGTCCCAACGCCTTAATCGCGTCAGCAACTTCCGCCCTAACGCTAGGATTGGGGTCTTTAAGTGCAGTGATCAAAGCCGGAATGAAGCCTTCTACCCGCTGAGCTTCTACCTGATGAGCTACGCTCCATTCTAATCGTCTCGCAACTGCTTCCCGCACTTGTGGATTGGGATCTTTGAGGGCTGCAATCAAGACAGGAATTGCACCGTTTATTTGGGCTGCTTCGTACCAGATCGATGATTCAGCCGCTTGTATCCGCACTTGTGGATTGGGATCTTTGAGGGCAGCAATGATCAGAGCAGTCGCTGCATCTTTCTGAATATCCGTTCGGTAAAGCGTCCCAGCCGCCTGAATTCGCACCTGTGGATTGGGATCTTTGAGGGCAGCAATCAAGGTGGGAATTGCATCGTTTATTGGGGTTTCTCTAGACCAGATCGACGATCCTGCCGTTTGTAACCGCACTTGTGGATTGGGATTTTTGAGGGCAGCAATGATCACAGCAGTCGCCGCATCTTTCTGAGCACCCGTTTGGTAAAGCGTCTGAGCCGCTCGAAGCCTTACCTCTGGATTAGGATCTTTGAGGGTAGCAACGATCACCGCGAGCGCCGCATCTTTCTGAATACCCCTTTGGTAAAGCGTTTCAGCCGCCTGAATTCGCACCTGTGGATGGGGATCCTTGAGGTCTGCAATGGCCTTTGCAATGATCTTTGAGTCCCAAACATTAGTCTGGTTTGAATTAGGGGTCTGGCTCATACCACGATCGCTTGGCAGTAGCAACAGCGAAAGACACACAGCAGACAGCCCAAGCACGGTGACAAATTTATGGCGGCGGCGTATTACCATTTATGACCTCAATCCAGCTATTTGGGTTGTTGCGTTCCGCTACAGGCAAGGAATCAGGATGCAGTCAAAGAGAACATCACGACTCTATCCTCTGCTCCAAACTTATGCTTGGACTTGGCTTCAAAATTCATGTCAGCTTTTTACACAAAAAAAAGGGAGAGTCGCCAAAGCGTCTCCCCCTATCATCAGGGTGCATCTACTGAACACATTATGGCACCTAAGGGGTGAGGGGTGTCACCCCCTATTTATGTTTTTTTGACGAAGAAACAGCTATTTGCTGCCTTAAACCTTGTGTCAGCTTCAGCTATTAAGCTGTTTTGCAAGGAGTTGGTTAGTAAGTTTGGGGTCGGCGCGACCACCTGTTTGCTTCATCACTTGCCCAACAAAGAAGCCCAACATCTTGGTTTTGCCGTTGCGGTACATCTCTAGCTCTTTGGGGTGAGCAGCAATGACTGCGGCGATCGCTTCCTCAATAGCGCCTGTATCCGAAATCTGAATTAACCCTTTCTGTTCGATCAAGGCTTTCGGTGAGCCACCTTGAGCCAGCAATTCTGGCAGTACATCTTTGGCAATCTTGTTGCTGATGGTGTTGCTGTCGATTAAGCCAATGAGTTCAGCTAGATCAGTAGGCTTCAGCGAAAGATCCGTGATGCTCAGGCTATTGTTGTTGTTTAGGTGGGCGCTGATGTCGCCCATGATCCAATTTGCTGCCTGTTTAGGATCGGCATTTGCTGCAACCGTTGCCTCAAAGTAGGCGGCGATCGTCTGGTCATCCGTCAAGATGCGTGCATCGTAAACCGACAAACCAAGTTCGCTTTCATAGCGCTGACGTTTTTGGTAGGGCAATTCTGGCAATTCCGATCGCCATGACTCCAGCTGCTGCGCTGGAACTTCGATCGGACCCAAATCGGGTTCAGGAAAGTAGCGGTAGTCGCTAGAGCCTTCCTTCAGCCGCATACTGATGGTGCGCTGAGCGCCTTCTTCCCAGAGCCGCGTTTCTTGCAGGATGCGTTCGCCTGCCTCGATCGCCTCAATTTGCCGTTCAATCTCAAACTCGATCGCCTTTTGGATGGCGCTAAACGAGTTCATGTTTTTGATTTCGACCTTCGTACCAAACTCCTCACGCCCAACTGGACGCACGGAGATATTCACATCGCAACGGAGCGAACCTTCCTGCATATTGCCGTCGCTCACGCCCAGATAGCGCACAATGCGCCGTATTTCCTGAGCATATTCAGCGGCTTCGCGACCCGTGCGTAGATCTGGCTCGGAGACGATTTCAATAAGGGGTACGCCAGCGCGGTTGTAGTCTACCAGCGAATACGTGGAACCAGAGAGGCGATCGCTGCCGCCATGCACTAGCTTGC
This sequence comes from Phormidium sp. FACHB-592, assembly GCF_014695795.1. Lineage (NCBI taxonomy): Bacteria > Bacillati > Cyanobacteriota > Cyanophyceae > Oscillatoriales > Oscillatoriaceae > Phormidium > Phormidium sp. FACHB-592. The sequence continues at coordinate 158,212 of NZ_JACJOZ010000023.1, read as the reverse complement.
CTGCGTCTTCTTCCATATGTAGACGGGTCACGCCGATGCGTTTTTTAGTAGCAGTGCCTGTTTCCTTGTCGTAGAGGGAAATTTCGACCCAGCCATGTTCGGCGATCGGCAAGTCAAATTGCGAAATCTGGTAGTTTTTGGGCAAATCAGGATAGAAGTACTGTTTGCGATCGAATTTGCTGTACGGCGCGATCTGGCAGTTTAGCGCCAAGCCTGCTTTCACTGCGTACTCCAGCACCTTTTGATTAAGGACTGGCAGCACTCCTGGTAAACCCAGGCAAATGGGGTCGATATGCGTATTGGGCGTGGCACCAAAGGCTGTAGAGCTATTAGAGAAAATTTTTGTTTGTGTGCTGAGTTGGCAGTGCGTTTCCAACCCAATCACAGCTTCATATTGAGTTTTCACCGGAGTGGCAGTAGTCATACGTCCCAGATTGCGCCGACACAACAGGCTCCATTTTAGCGGTTACAGGTAGTTGTCTCGCTATATACATCTTGTTCCAGGATTACAAGGATGTCTGAGTCTACAAAGCGCGATCGCCGTTGATGCTAAAAATCGCGGCTCATTTTCTCCACAAAGCCCTGGATAGTGGTTTAAACTGCGTGGACACCCTGGTTCCAAGTGCATCCAGCAACCCTTCATGACAGCCAGCATTCCCTACGCTACAACTCAGTTTGCCTCACTCGAACAGGCGCTCAAGCATTACTTTGGCTACGACAGCTTTCGTCCGGGGCAACGGCAGATGGTGGAATACGCCCTCCACGATCGCGATTTACTGGTCATCATGCCTACGGGCGGCGGCAAATCACTTTGCTTCCAACTGCCCGCACTGCTGAAAGAAGGCGTGATGATCGTTGTGTCGCCTCTCATTGCGCTGATGCAAGATCAGGTGCAGGCGCTGCAAAATAACGGCATTCCCGCTACGTTGCTAAACAGCAGCATCAGCCAAGCAGAGTCACAATCGCGTCAGGCTGCCATTCTTGATCGCAAAATCAAGCTGGTCTACGTGGCTCCCGAACGTCTGCTGAGTGAATCGTTTTTGGGCTTTTTGGATCAGGTGAAAGTGCGGGTGGGCATTTCGGCGTTTGCGATCGATGAGGCACACTGCGTTTCAGAGTGGGGACATGACTTTCGCCCAGAGTATCGTCAATTACGGCGGTTACGGCATCGCTATCAAAACGACGATCGCATCATTCCTATCCTGGCGCTGACGGCTACTGCCACTGAGCGCGTACGGCACGATATTTTGGGTCAGCTAGAGCTACACGAGCCGCACATTCATGTTGCCAGCTTCAACCGCCCTAACCTGTATTACGAGGTACGTCCCAAAAGCAGTGTGCGGCAGGCATATACCGACCTCTTTCAGCAAGTACAGCGCACCGAAGGTTCAGGCATTATCTACTGCCTGAGCCGGAAACGGGTGGATGAAATCACTGCCAAGCTGCAACAGGATGGCATTTCAGCCCTGCCTTATCATGCAGGCTTGAGCGATGCCGTGCGGAAAGAAAACCAGGACAAATTTATTCGGGACGACGCGCGGGTGATGGTCGCCACAGTTGCCTTTGGGATGGGCATCAACAAACCGGACGTGCGTTTTGTCATCCACTACGACTTGCCCCGTAACATTGAAGGCTACTACCAGGAGTCGGGCAGAGCCGGGCGTGATGGTGAGCCGTCTCGTTGTACTCTTTTCTACGGTGTGGGTGATATCAGAACGGTGGAGTTCCTGATTGCTCAGAAAGTCGATCCGCTGACGGGGGAGCCGTTAGAAGCTGAACAACGGATTGCAACACAGCAGCTCCGGCGGGTCATCAACTATGCCGAAGCAACGGAATGCCGCCGCACCATTCAGCTTGGCTATTTTGGCGAAGGCTTTCCTGGCAATTGCGATACCTGCGATAACTGCTGCCACCCCAAGCCAATCGAAGACTGGACGCTAGAAGCACAGATGTTCCTGTCCTGCGTGGCTCGCTTTGCCCAAAAAGGGCAGCATTTTGGTATCAATCACACGATCGACGTACTTCGCGGCTCCAAAAATGAACGGGTGCTGAAGTTGGGTCACGACAAACTGTCCACCTACGGCATTGGCAAAGATCGCAGTGTAGAAGAGTGGCGCTTGCTGGGGCGATCGCTCCTGCATCAACGCCTGGTCGATGAAACGACAGACGGCTATTCAGTACTGCAACTGAATAATCTGAGTTGGGAAGTGCTGAAAAAGCAGCGTAGTGTCATGCTCGCCGTTGACCAGGCAAAACCAGAGCGCAGCGTTACTGAAACGGCAGTCGATACCGCTGAAACAGAAGCGTTGTTCGATCGTCTTCAAAAGCTCCGCAAGCGGCTGGCAGACGCGCAATCGGTGCCGCCTTACGTAGTGTTTCCCAACTCCAGCCTGCGGTCAATGGCAAACCTCCAGCCTCAAACTCTTGCCCAATTCGCCAAAATTTCGGGTGTCGGCAGCCGCAAATTGGCGCAGTACGGTGATGACTTTATCGCTGAAGTGCGAGCGTTTCGACAAGAACGAGGGCTAGCGTTGCAGACAGACGCTGAGCCTGCGCCGTTATTGGAACCAACGCCACAGCCTGGTCTTGCCTCCACAACCCAATTGGAAACGCTCGCACTGCATCAACAAGGGCTAAAACCTGTCCTCATTGCCGAACAGCGTAACTTTCGCCTCAGCACGATTATGAGCCATTTGGCAGAATTGCTGGATATGGGCTATCCAGTCGTGTTGGACCAATTAGTACCCAGCGATCGCCAGGACAAAATTTGGCAAGCTATTAATGCCGTTGGTCCCGACTCGCTGACTGGCATTCGTGACCATTTAGGCGAGATGTACGGCTACGATGAAATTCGTTTGGTGCGATCGCACTGGCGACGCGAAACTGAATAACGCCTTTCACCCTTTACAAACTAATAGAGCTTCCCAGTGCTACAGAGGCTTGCAGTTGTTTTCTCTCTACTGTGTCCGTATTATCCCAACTCAGAGTTGTAGTGACTTAACGGCTACTTTTGTGCAAATTCTGTATTTTTGAGCATTAGCCAGTCTCTTAAGATACATTGAAAGGCTATGGGTGTATCGCTATGGTGAGTCAGTCCAGTGTGGTAGTAGCGCAATCACGTTAAGCCGCACGTAGTCTAGACGGGTGAGGCGATGAGTTCTGTAATCGCGTTATGATGGCTGCTAATTCGACGTAAAAGGAAAAATCGACCACTTAAAGAGCCTTCTACAGGCTTCTTTCTGTTTTTAGGCAGTATTTTAGGGCTGTGTTCTCTATAAGCTACTGTGTCAGCGCAGATGTGTGATCGTACGCATATGTCCTGAGTCGAGCTAAGTACTACGATTTATGCACCACTCATACAATGTGACGAGGATCAGCAGTTCGCGCAGAGATTATCACCTTTCCTGGACGCTTCCTATCACTCCATACTGTAGACAAAGACCGCATGATTACTGAGACTCTCGCTTTCTTCGTTTATCAAGCTTTAAAGCTCATTATTTTGAGAGCGAATTTGTAAAGCGACGGCTATCAAGATGCTGATTTCTTTTTGTCTGCTCTCTTGCTCCATGTATCGAAGCCATTGTTAATCCTGCATATGTATGATGATCAGGGAAGCTCTAGATGATGCTCATCAAAATGAGCCACCGATTAGATTAAAAAAGCTGAGTCGGAACATTCAGCAGGCTCAGGATGCAATTTACAGTTTTCTTCTAGAAATTGTAAAGAAGTGGCCACCTGAAGAGGTTTTGCTGGAGTTTAAACGCCTGTTTATTCATCATGTTGATTCTGTCAATAGTGATGCAATGCAGGCGCTTTACGAAGTTGTTTTCTCTAACAATGAGGAAGAGTTTAGAAACACCCTCAAGCGTTGTTGCTACATTCTAGTGAACAACTGGGATGCAAGTCGTAATTACAAACCAATCCAAGACTTAATTCGTGTCTTTACAGACCCATCTATTCACCGCAACACAGCGTCACCAACCTTAAAGCGGTTACGTCAATGGCTGGATGGGTTTGTCAAAAGTAGTGATTACGAGGAATTAAAGTTATTTGTATCGCGTTACGACGATAAAGAGCGGGGACCATGGGTTTCACGTTATACGTCGTATCTGCTTGTTCCTCAATATATTGATCTGTCTAATCCGATCGAACAACGAGAGGCAGCAAGAGCTTTGTCAAAACAGCTCAAAGATCGCTTCAAGTTTGATCTGGCGATGTACATTGCACGATCGCAGAGCAATACTTCCAGCAAGCGTACTCCTAAAAACCCGACTGTACTAGGCGAAGAAGTGCTGCGTTTGATTAAAGCGATCGTGGCAAAGCGAGGACCGTTCAGCTATGCCAATCTAGCCAATATTTTCGTTAATCAAACGCAAAATCTATCTTACAAAGAGTTCAAGCAGAGCCTTCAGCAGTACCTCATTTTCTCAGTCGAAAATCAGGAGTTTGTTGAAACCCTACGTTCACGGCTGACTGATAAACTAGACCACCTTTACGAAAGCCATAACGATGAGCTGGTGACGGATGCTTTGATATTGCGAACGTGTAACCGAGTGATTGAGTATCTGACAACCGAGAATCAATCTGACCCTTCTCAGCTTTTTGTGCTGCTACTATCGCAGGGAAATCCTATCACTCTAGTAGTAGCGCTCCTTAAAATCATTCTTATTTGTAAGCATTCGCGCACTCACTTAGAAGCGCGGATTGCTCGGCTGATCAAGTACTACCAAAACTATCCTGAGGATGAATGCGCCTGGATCGTGAACTTCCTAGAAGTGTTCAACGTGACCTTCGCAATTCATGCCGAAAATGTGCAGTACAACTTAATCAAGATGGATGTTGAGGAAGCACAGCTTGCATCGCATATTTTTGATCCAGATAAGTACCGCATCTTTTCTCAACTTAAACGTGAAGCAAAGACAGACGTTCTTACAGCACCGCCTTATGCTGCTTTAGACGGTACCGACTCTGAACAGAATGGTTTTGGGGATACTTTACTTGACTAAGTAACGTCGGCTTATCATGTCATCACCAATATTTAGGATATCTAGCTGGATCGCTTGCGAAGTTCGGCTTCCAGTTTCGAGAGGTCGTCTTTCAAAAAAACAGTGATTTTACCGACGTAGGGAAAGCCATTTGGCTGTTGAGCAATTTCGAGCCAGTAGGCGTATTGATCGCCCTCCCGGACTTCTCCCTGCAATGCAGACGTTAGCGATCCTCGGCGATTTATAGCATCGTTAGTTTGAGCTGCTGGATAGGTATAAATCCGTTTTGCCTGAGTATAGTCCTGATAAATGGTCGGACCGTAGATGACGCGCAAAGATTCTTGCAAGCGATCGCGGCTCACACCATTCTGCATATCGAAAAACGAAATTTCCTCAGTGCGAATAACGCCACCTGTCGCTCCTGGAGAGGCTCTACCAACTTGCAACGGCGATGCCCAAAACGTAAACCGTTGAGCAGGCGTATCGCTTTTGCGTACCAGAAGCCTTTCGCTACGCACGGGTCGCAGCGTCGAATTTGCCCGAATCCAAACCACTGCTTCATCCAGGGTTTGACCAGGAATCGCCTCTACCCGCCCTGCTGCACTGAAGCTGCATAGAAGGCTCAACCCTACCGTGACAAAGTACTGCATGTAGCGTCTCTGACAAGCTGAACGCACGGAAAGAAGCCTACTGTTCAACGTTTGTCCTCTGCTGCAGCTTGCGTTCCCGCTTTGATCGACCATCCCTACCCGTCTGTCATCCATTGTCCGTTGTCCATTGTCTGGAGCTAGACCATCTTGCCATTACTTTTAATCTCTGGCACCACTATATTACAAGCCAGTAATGGTTTAGGGGCAGCAGCTAGCTCCTGACGATCACTGTTAGACGGTTTGCGCGGCAACAAGCGTTCTAAAATTTGCGCCTGATGCTCTATCCATTTACTATCGCCCTCAATAAGAAGGTGATTGACCTGCTGGAAACTTGCTGAAAGAACTAAGTATTTTAAGGTGACAATACTGGATGAAAAGTGCGATTGATTTCAAAAAATTGGTTAACCAAAGATTAACCTCTTCCTGATTTATTCACTGACATTTTTAATCTGTTCATAATCTTTTATTCTAGGCTCTTAACCCTGAGATTGTATTGTATTGCTGATACTAATTTCATCTGAAATTCAGCTACATGGAGCAGTCAATATGATGACGAAGGCAGTTAAGTTCAAACCCAACCGCTTCACAGTTATGGGTGCGATCGCTCTGGTAGCCGCTACCGTTGGTCTTTCAGCACCGATCGTTCAGTCCCAAAGTCCAGCCGTAGTTAAGGTCGATGGTTCTAGCACTGTTTTTCCAATTACTGAAAAGGTTGCCGAAGCCTTTCAAAAACAAGGTGGCGCTAAAGTAACTGTCGGTATTTCTGGTACGGGTGGTGGCTTCAAAAAGTTCTGCGCTGGCGAGACTGATATCTCCAATGCTTCGCGTCCCATCTTGCAAAAAGAAGTTGATGCATGCGCGAAGACAGGGGTCAAATACATTGAGTTACCTGTTGCTTATGATGCGTTGACGGTTGTTGTTAACCCCTCTAACACCTGGGCAACTGATCTGACTACTGCCGAGTTGAAGACTATGTGGTCTCCCGATGCACAAGGCAAGGTCAAGAAATGGAATCAGGTACGCTCTAGCTTCCCGGATGCACCGTTGAAGCTCTATGGTCCAGGCGCGGATTCGGGTACATTCGACTACTTTACTGAAGCAGTAAACGGCAAGTCCAAGGCAAGCCGCTCTGACTTTACAGGTAGTGAAGATGACAACGTGCTGGTGCAGGGTGTTTCTCGCGATAAGAATGCTCTCGGTTATTTTGGCTTCGCCTACTACGAAGCAAACCGTAGCCGTCTAAAAGCTGTGAAAATCAACGGGGTTGAGCCTTCGATCGCCAATGTTGACAACGGCACCTATACCCCCCTGTCTCGTCCAATCTTCATCTACGTCAATGCGGATGCGGCTAAAAAGCCTGAAGTCAAGGCGTTTGTTGAATACTACATGAAGAACGCTCGCAACAGCGTTAGCGCTGTTAAGTATATTCCCTTCAAGCCGACTGACTACACCAGAGCCATGACGCGGTTCCAAAAGAACCAAGTCGGCAGCGTTTTCGGAGGCAAAGACCAGGTTGGCATTAAAGTAGCCGATATCCTTAGCCGCCAGCCTAAATAGGTGCATTGATGACTTCTATCCAGGGGCGTAACCACTGCTACGCCCCTAGCTTTTGACTATCCTCTACACTCATGCAGAAGCTAGCCTTATCCCGCTGGCTTCTGATTTTTACGTTAAAGCCTATGACTGATCGCTCTTTGCCACTATCTCAAACCGCCAAGCCACTGGAGAAGAAGATCACCCGTGATTTGCGGGAGCGTGCGATCGAATGCCTTCTCTTTCTCGCTGCCTTTTCGTCGGTGGCAACCACGATCGCCATTATGGTGATTTTGGTTACGGAGTCGTTAGCGCTGTTCAAGGAGGTGTCGATCGTCGAATTCTTGACCAGTCAAGAATGGGCACCGCTCTTTGATCCACCGCGCTACGGCATTTTGCCGTTGGTTACAGGTACGTTAGTGACCTCTGCGGTTGCACTCACAGTTGCCATTCCAGCGGGGACGATCGCGGCAGTGTTTTTAAGCGAATTTGCTGCGCCCAAACTACGCGAGGTTGTGAAGCCGATCCTAGAGCTGCTGGCGGGCATTCCGACTGTGGTGTATGGCTATTTTGCGCTCTTGTTTGTGACACCACTGTTGCAGATGGTGCTGCCTGACCTGCCTGGTTTTAATATGCTCAGTCCCGGTTTAGTCATGGGCATCATGATTACTCCGCTGATTAGTTCGATCAGCGAAGATGCCATGCGGGCAGTGCCAGTCGAACTGCGAGAAGGCTCCTACGCAATGGGTGCAACGCGGTTTCAAACAGCCTGGAAAGTGGTGTTTCCCACTGCGGTCTCAGGCGTTTCAGCCGCTTACATCCTGGGTATTTCGCGGGCTGTTGGTGAAACTATGATTGTGGCGATCGCGGCAGGGCTGCAACCCATCATTACCTGGAATCCACTCGAATCGGCAGCAACCATTACTGCCTACATTGTGCAGGTGAGTTTAGGTGATGTGCCCCACGGCAGCGTCGGCTACCAGACCATTTTTGCGGCGGGTTTGACGCTGGTACTCATGACCCTGGTGTTTAACATCGTGGGACACTTTTTGAGTAAGCGCTACCGGGAGACTTACTAGGATGTCAAGTCCAGAGCTACATAAAGTAGAGCGGTTGGATTCAACGTTGCCGAGTCTAGACTTGGTGGCTGTTCGTGCTGGCATTGCTCGCCGTAAAGTCTTTGATGGTTTGTTTGCGATCGTTGGCTTACTGGTTCTCTTGATCGCCCTGCTAACCTTGCTCACGCTCATCACGCAGCTAGCTGTACAGGGGTATCCGCGCCTTACCCAACAGTTCTTTTCCTCCTTTCCCAGCAGCACACCCGAAGAAGCAGGCATTCTGGCGGCATGGGTAGGAACGTGCCTCGTCATGCTGGTTACAGCGGCAGCGGCTGTGCCTGTGGGTGTAGCAGCTGGCATTTATCTGGAAGAGTACGCCCGCAAAGGCTGGTTGGCAGATCTGATTGAAATCAACGTGACGAATCTGGCAGGCGTGCCGTCGATCGTCTACGGGCTTCTAGCGCTGGGTCTGTTTAACTACTACTTTAAGCTGGGCGAAAGTGTCCTTACGGCAGGTTTAACGTTGGCATTGCTGGTCTTGCCGATCGTCATTGTTACCACCCGCGAAGCCCTACGCGCCATTCCTCGAAGCTTGCGTGAGGCAGCATACGCTCTGGGAGCCAGCAAGTGGCGGATGATCTGGGATCACATTTTGCCGTACTCGGCAGGCAGCATTATGACGGGTGTGATTATTGGCTTATCACGGGCGATCGGTGAAACGGCTCCGCTTGTGACGATCGGGGCGCTCACCTTTATCGCGTTTTTGCCCGAACCACCCCTCAAAGGCACCTTTCCCTACCTTTCGTTTGAGTGGCTCAAGGCTCCGTTCACCGTCATGCCCATTCAGATGTTTAACTGGGTGTCGCGCCCCCAGCCTGAGTTTCAGACTAATGCTGCTGCCGCAGGGGTTGTGCTCATCGCCATGACTCTGGCAATGAATGGGTTGGCAATTTATCTCCGCTATCGTTTCCGCAAAGGCATCAAATGGTAAACGACCAATCAACTCAAACAACTCATGCCATCGGGCTAAAAGCAAAAGCTGCGGTGAAAGATCTCAGTTTTTACTACGGTACGACAAAGGTACTGAAAAGCGTTAACCTGCCTGTGCCAGAGCATCAGGTAACGGCACTTATTGGACCGTCGGGCTGCGGTAAGACGACGCTACTACGCTGCTTCAATCGTCTCCACGACCTGTATCCCGGCAACCGCTACGAAGGCGAGATTTTGCTGGATGGGGCGGTGAATATCTTGGGACGAAACATTGATCCGATCGAAGTCCGTATGCGGATCAGCATGGTCTTTCAGCGTCCCAATCCCTTTCCTAAGTCGATTTACGAAAATGTTGCCTACGGGTTGCGGGTGCGGGGGGAAGCCAAACGAAGCGTTGTGGATGCCAAAGTAGAGCACGCCCTTCGCAGTGCTGCCCTCTGGGATGAAGTGAAAGATCGCCTCAACGAACTGGCATACAACCTTTCTGGCGGTCAACAGCAGCGCCTCTGCATTGCCCGTGCTCTGGCGACCGATCCCGAACTTATTTTGTTTGATGAGCCAACTTCTGCCCTAGACCCGATCGCCACCAAAAATATCGAAGATCTGATGGCATCACTCAAAGAGCAAGTCACAATTCTCATCGTTACCCACAGTATGCAGCAGGCAGCCCGCCTCTCAGACTACACCGCGTTTATGTATCTGGGCGAAATGGTGGAGTTTAACCAGACTCAGACGCTCTTTAACCAGCCACAGCACAAGCAAACAGAAGACTACGTTCAAGGACGCTTTGGCTAACGGTTACAACTGTTTAACTCGAGCCCCTCGTTTGAACGCCCCTCTCAGTGGTTAGAAGTTGTCGCTTTACCATCGATCGCCTTCAAAACCAATCAAGCTAATAGCTCTTCACACCCTCCAACCCATCACATTCTTCAAGAAGCTCCTGCCATGACGACCCTAATAGATAAGCCAACGCCCTCGGTGGCAAAAAATACACCGCCTGCACTCAAGGCACTGTTTCGACCAATGTTGGCTTTGGCGTTAGGCATCCACGGCTTGTTGTTGTTTGTGCCGCTCTCCCCTGAGAAGAAAGAATTGCCGGAGCCGACCGAAAAACCCGTCAAAATTTCCCGTCTCTCTAACCAAAAAGTAGCGGTTAAACCAACGCCAAAACCGAGAGTAGCGACATCAAAGCCCGTTGTGAAGCGTAATGTGTCGTCAACCCCAAGGCTTGTAGTTAAAGCAACACCAACACCATTGCCAGCAACGTCTTCAGCCAGTGCTGCACCAGCTTCAACCAGTGCTGCACTAGCTTCTAACTCATCGGCTACGCCTCTCGCTGTGCCCCCTGCTGCGCCGGTTGATAACACTCCTTCCAGCGATCCTGAAGCAGCAGCCTTTGCAGGACCACTGGATACTATTACGCGCTCTCGTACTGATACAGATAGCGTTGAGAGGGATCTACCTGTACGCGATACGTCCGTGCCGATCGGCTCTATTCTCTTCAAAGATCCAGCGCCCTTTTTCACTAACCCCGATCAGGATTTGGTAAAGCCAGGAGTATCAGCAGTCGAGTATCTCGGCACTCTCAATGATCTAGAGACAGCGCTAAAAGACGATATTGAGCCTGCCTATACAGGCAATGGGTTTACCTTTGAGAAGGTCGGTGACTACGGCGACGGACCCGTTTATGAGGTGAAGAAAGATGCGGTGACGCGCTACCTTAACTTTGTGCTGAACAAGAGCAAGACAGGCATTTTGGTCGTAGTCTGGAAAAAATCACCCGTTTAGAGAAATCCGCTCTTACTGCGATCTCGCCTTACAAAACCAACGATCGCTGTTAGAGCAATGGTGTAAATTGGTGGTGTCAAAGTGGCTTAGAAGGGGAGCGATCGTCCTCATTTCAGGAATGGATTTCCACCACATAACGTTTAAGCTAACCGGACGGTGGTAACTCTCGTAACCTAATAGACAATCTAGGCTCAGTTCCGGTTCAGCGCAGTGTTATGTGGCGAGCACTCAAGCAACTTAGTTCTATGTCCACACAGCAGTTGTTGAAACACCTAACCAATCACCATTTTGTGCTTGACCAACCGCATAAATATCAAAGATAGAGATGCTTCCAACAATGTGAATCCGCAAGCTCTTGAGGTGTGAACGCAACAATTGATCGATCGAGTCAAATTTCCCTTCCTCCTCAGGATATTCAAGAACATAGTGTCCTTCAGCGTCCTCATCTCCTTCCACATAATCATAAACGCCTTCTAGTCCTTCACCACCCAAAGACATTCCTTCAAATTCCCAAGTATTGAGGAAGTGTGATAAGTGGAGGAGCCGATCAATTACTGCATCTTCGGTTGCTGCAAATTCGCAAGCATAGTGATTTTCCTCGTCGAAACCGTCGTAGCATTGCCTGCCAATAAAAGTAATCCCGTCTAGAATCGGTTTCAGCTTTGCTCCGAGTTCTTGTGTTTCAGCCTGATTTAGCTTGATGCGCTGTGCTAAAAACTTTTCAAGGGTTGGGCGAGTTGGAAATTCCACATAACTTCTGATGGGACTAATTCCTATCCAGCAATCGTCGTTAACTCTAGCAACCAGAATTTTGAATGACTCAAAAACGTATTTGGATGAGCGGCGATCGTTGCTGTAGTGGTCGTTGTATTCTCCTTCATCGTATTTAACCACTCTGTAAACTTGCAGATTAGTCGCGTGAGCTTGTAATACTTCCAGCAAGGTCTGATATCGTTGCTCCATAATGGCTGTTTTTGCTTGGGCAACTTCATATTGTTCGGCTCGTTGACGTACTGAGTCTTGACGTTGCTCAATTGGCGTAGTCATCCAGATTGGTATATCAACATCAGCACCATAGTGCATTTCTTGGTGGGTTAGATACTCTGGATTCTGTTCTAAAAACTCCTCCCACCGTTCAAAGTCCTCTAAGTACTCTCTCCAACTCAAAAAATCATTTGGTTCGACCGCAACTAGGTTGACTGTAGCTTGAAGCAAGCGACTGATATTAAACTCTCCCTGCATGCCCACATCCCAAACAAAGGGCTTTAGCGCGTAATCTGCTTCTGTCCTAAACAGCAAGCCTTGAATACTGGAATCAATCAAGGCTATAAGTTGCGCTGTGTCATCTTGCATCTTAAACAATCTCCAAACACAGTCCTCATTAATCGCTTAAGCCACATAACAACTTATTAGACTGAAAATTTCTGCATAAAAGTCCAAAATAGGCAGATAGACCGACGATTTCTGGATATCGCACCAAATTGGGTAGATAGACAGAAGCAGAAACTGACTGTAAAAAAGCGTTAACTGCTTGGGCAGCATACTCTCATTGATCGCCCCTTCGTATTCACCCGATCGCACTTCAAACTAACAATGCGTTGAGCAAATTAGCGTTAGTAGTAATGATTCAGGTGTTAACTTCTGGGTGGGTCGATCGCCAGCGAGACTCGTTCACCACCGATCGCCTGCATGGTGCCTAAAACCTGTACCACTTTTTGATAAGCGAGTTGGTTATCTGCTTTAAGCACGATCGCGCCTTGGGGGTTTTTGTTTAGATACTCCACCATCTGTGTTGCCAATTGGTCTTGGGTTACTGGGCTATTACCGACTGTCATTTGACCTTGCCTAGTCAAACCCACAATCAGCGGATCGGGTAGTTTTAGTTCTTTCGCACCTTTGTCAGCCGTGGGTAGCGTCACATCAACCGATTGCTGAGTCGTTAGCGTCATTGAGATAACGATGAAGAACGTCAACACTGCCATCAGCACGTCCATCATAGGCAGCAGGTTCACTTCGAGCATCTCTGAACCCTGGCGCTGCGATTTAAATTTCATACATCAACTGCCTGAATGCGCTTTGGTCTGAACGGACTGCGGATGCTGATTGCCTTTGTTATGGTCTAAAGGGCTAGCTGCGATCGCTCGCGCTCAACGGACAGGGTAGCCTTCTTCAGGGATCGGATCCACTGGGTATGATGCTTGCCCATTGCCGTTCGGAGCGGGTGCGTACCACACCTGACGGTAAATCAGTTCCAGTTCAGTACCGACTTCCGAGAAGTAATCGACCTCACGTGCCTGAAACGACACTAGAAGGCGGAACAACGCCAGCGCAAAAATCGCAATTAACATACCGGCTGCGGTGGAGATAAGGGCTTCACCGATACCAGCCGCCGCTTTAGTGGCACTAGCCGTCGTGCCACCGCCCCCAATATTCAGGTTCCCAAATGTCTGGATCAAGCCCGTTACTGTGCCTAAAAGTCCTAAAAGAGGTGCTAGACCAACCGTTGATTCCAGCAGCTTGTTGCCTTTGTGCATTTTGACGAATTCTTTGTCACCCGCTGCCTCTAGGGCAAGGCGAAACGTTTCAGGTGTGGGGTGTCGCAGCTTCAGGGGCGCCAGAAGAAAGCGGGCGATCGGCTGGTCATTAGCCCGCTCGGCGATCGCAATAGCCTGATCCAGGTCATAATGAGCCGCCTCTAGCACATCGTGTGCAACTCGTTGTTCATGACGAGACAACCGATACCAAAACAGCCCCCGGTCCAACCCACAGGCAAGCGTGGCTACAGACAGACCCATAAGAGGGTACATGACCATTCCACCCTGCATGACTAGATCAAACAATCTATTTGACATTGCAAAAAAGTCTGATGGCTTAAAAAAGGGTAACGATAAAAATGCTAACAGATCAAAGCATCACCGTTAGAGTACCTGAGTCCTGCGATCACCTGATTAAGAACAGGTCTAAAAAATGATTAAGGTTCGGTAAAAAAATTAAAGCTGTGTACTTCAGCTGAGCCACAAACAAAGCAATTACTTTGAATAATTTTATCTGTACTTTTGCAGATTACATCTAACTCTAAATAGACCCTCTCTCAGCGGCAGAATACTACGGTTTTACTCTACTACAACCTCGCTATCACTAGGTCGCTTAGGGTTGGGAACATTGTTGAGAACGACAGGTGCTTGACGTTTTATCGGTGCTGACCCTGCTGGTGCAGCAGCATCAGCCATGACACTGGCAACCTTAGCGACTTGCGTCGTTGGCAAGACTTCCTGCCAGTTGATCGTACCCTCGGCATCCATTGTTACCACAATCCTTTCTGGTGTTGCGCTTTTGGTGGCTCCGGCTTTAGGCTTTGACGCAGCGGCAGCTTTTGCGATCGTGCCCTTTGTTAACTTTGTAGCAAGCGGTTTTGCAGTTGATTGCACCTTGCAATCAAAGGTTTCACCGGGTCGAACGGCACGGTAAGAGTCACCACATTCAACCCGGAGCGCCGTTCTGATTTCGCTGGTTAGGGTTTCTTGCAGCAGCGTCTCCAGTTTGGCAACATTGACCAGACCGCGCACGCTAGGAATATCCCATTGCACTGTGCCCTGGCTATCTTTCTGCTGCACATTGATGGCAAAGGTGCCGCCTGTGTCAAGTGTGCCTAAGCAGGTGAATGCTTGGTTAGCAGCCGGTTGCACGTCGTTGGGGCAACTCACCGTCTTCAGCGAAACGCCGCCCTGCTGGATGACGCTATCGCGAATATTATTCTCAATCTGGAGGTGATCGAGTGGTTTGGTGCAGCCAACAAGACCGAGCACACAAGCACTGAGGAGAACGAATACGTTGAGCACACGAACGTTTGATAACGGCGGTGCTGCCAGCATTGCCCTAGAGTGGCACTGGTCTGCTTTCGTAGGCATGGTCGGTCTAGACATTTACCAGGTGAGCCTCTACAACTGGACGTAACTACCTTCAGCAGGGCGTTAACCCTCCCGTCAATAACGTAGCGATCGCAGGTAAAGGACGTGTTAAGAGTTACATAATGCTACATCGGTTCCAGTACTCCAAGCTATTTGAGGCGTGTGATTGTCCCTTGCTTCGCCACCAATGCACTTTAAAGAAACTAACAGCAACGCAACTATTGCGGTTCTGCTGCCACTGTCGTCGCTGCCAATTCATCGTTGGTAGAAGGCTGCGGTTTTGCTAAGTTTTGAAAGATGATCTGGTCTGCGATCGCCTCTTGCGGTGGTTTGTTTGCCACTTTAATTTGTGGTTCTTCTTCTTTACGACGCGCCACCGTTTGCTGTTGATAAACATCGAGCGCCCGTGCGATCGCAGTGAGCCGCCGATTTTGGTCATGGCTAATGTTGTCTTCTGTATTGCCTAGCCCAGGCGCTTCCCAGCGGTTGCGTCGCGGGTTCCAGTAGGACTGTGTACGTGCCCACAACACAGCCTCTGATCCCGTTAGCCCGCGATCGCGCGCTTTTTTCAGCCACTCAATGTAGCCAGGCGTATCTAAGGCTGCCAGAGGAGCCTGATTTGCCAGGTCGATCGCGTTCAGTTCTTCTTCTAGCGATAGGTTCAAGCGATGTGCGTCTGCTTTTTGTCGAATCACCTCTGCTTGCCGCTCTAAGCGCCGTAGCTGCTTCTCATCCGCTTCTTCAGGCGAATCAGCTCCATGCTGATACGAAAAGCTGCCCATGTTCCAAACCCCGTTGCCAGGGTCAGAATGCCCATAATAGGCACGAGTCTTGCTGCCGTTGGGTGTGCGGGTGCCTTCAGCGTGTCCGACAGTACGGGCAACTAAGGAGTCAGAACCACCAGTAAATAGGTCTGCCTGAGTGCTGGTTGATGCCACTGGGGCAGCAACAGGCGGTGGAGAAGGTGCTGGCGCAGTAGCAGCCTCAGCCACAACAGGCGGGTCAAAGCTGAGAGCAGGCGATCGGCTTGGAGTGGGATTGCTTGGAGTCGTGGGTTCGGTAGGCGTGACTTGTTTCTCGACTTGCTGCTCGGCTGGAGATGTTGCATTCGCTAAGGTGGCAGGAGTGGATGTGCCCAAGGATAAGTCGATCGCGCCACCGTTATCAGTCGGAGCAGCTAGCGCATCAGCACGAGCAGCAGACGCGCCTGAGAAAAAAGCAACCAGGCTGAGGGCAATCAGAGCAGGGGATTTCATGGACGACTTTGGTGGAGAGCAGAAGGCAGAGGGCAGAAGGAAAAAGGCAAAGGGAAAAAGGCAGGGGGCAGAGGGCACAAGGTAGAAGGGCTAAATCTGCGGGCAAGCCTCTCTATGTTTTTTTTAGGGTGCTTTCTAGGATGGCTTTGGCGGGTTCAACAATCGCCCAGGTGCCGTTGGGCTGTTTGCGTAAGGCTGCAAACTGAAGCAGATCGCCGTTGCCGATCGTGTCACCTTGCTTAAGCGTGCGGGGCTGCGGATCGTTCAAACCACAGAAGCGAAACAGGTAAGCAGGTACATCAGGGCTGGAGAACATGAGGCAGCGGTGTTTATTAAGTTGGGTGCGCCCGTCAAAGGGTGCATAGACATCGTTGCCATCCAGAGCAATAGAAATATCGCCCAGACCACCGAGAACACGACGATCGCTAATGGTGTCGCCTGGTTGCAGTTGCCATGTTTGGTAGAGCTTAATGTCAAGCGTTGCCTCATTGTTAGGCGGACGGGTGCAGCTAGAAAGTAGGACAAGACTGACAACCGTTGCGATCGCTCTCAGACAAACTGCTTTGCTAGACATGCTGGTACGGGCTAACGACGGAAACTAAAGTCATAACCGGCATATTCGTCACCTTCATAAAGCACAACCAGCCATGCCTGTGAATCAAATGCCAGCGGGTAGGCTTCGCGACGCGACGAAACACCTGCCCGCACGTTGAGCGATGGCAGCTTGCAGTAAGGCTCTTTGACGATTCGGCTCACCTGCGTTTTGTGAGAACGCTCCGGCACTGCCAGCAACTGGGAGAGTTGGTCTCGCGACAGAATTGCCTTCGGTTGTACAATTTCCTGACAGACGGCTTGCGTTGGTGCAGGCGTGGGCAACAGGGCGCGTGGGTCTGCTAATAAGCCAAAGGCTGCAACGACAGACCCACCAGCCAGCATATATTTCACGCTATTAGTATGAGATTTGCGACGATGCATCGTTTCATTCCCCGAAAGTGATGAGTCGTGAGTACGATCGAGCAGGCAGTGTGCCCAGTCCATCTAAAGACGTGCTGTTGCCTGGATCTATGTTTTCAGACAAAGATGCTGCCTAGAAGGTAGCCGTAAGCAGAAGGATGGTGAGAGGCTGACAACGATCGCTCATCGCGACCATCAACACTGAGAACAAAACTTTCCTTGCTTGTAACCGCACTCAAACCGCGACTTCCTTCTCAAGACGTATTTCATGTTTAGTACAATAGTACTATAAATGATTTTGGCAAGAACACAACCAAAACTTCATACAGTAGTTACAAGAGCATCCGATGCGTGATGTCTTTAAGTGGTCAGGCATCGAACGTAGAGTTTCTATGGCTTCATTTTTACCAATAAGACTGATTTGACAGGTCTGATTAGTGGCTTGCCTGCTTGGTCTACCTTGCCGTAGGCGCTTTTGCCATCGTAGTAGAGCGATGATGAGCTGCCGCCATCTAGGTTCATGGCTTGTTCTACGCCCAGCGTTTTCATAAAGTCGGCAAGTGCCTGCAACGTCATGCCGCTTGCCGCATCCTTTGGTTTTTGCGCCACCATAACCCAAAGGATGCTGTGATCGCGTGTAATGCCGATCGCGGTTCTAGCGTTGGGTTGGCGGCTTCCCAAGGCATCGCGGCTGATGGTGCCGTTTGCATAAGCAACAAAGCCCTCTTCCTGCGCTGTGATTGCTGGCAGCAGACGTGACCCGCCACCCAAGGCGTTGATTAACTCACAGCCGGTTGGGGGGGCAGCACGATGTAGAGCGATGGCATACTGGCGACGATCGCCACATTGATACTGTCGAAACTCACTACGATTGAGAATTTTGTCCAAATATGGGACCAGGTCAGGATTGCTCATCAAGCGTTCGTTCTGCGTCGGATCGGCAACTTGCTGACCGTTCAACACAATGTAGGCGGTTGATTTTTGGTTTTCTGGATCAAAAAAGCCACCATTAAGCGCTGCGATCGCGCCCTCGCGACGGGCGATCGCAGCAGGCGTTTCCACTGTATCTGAGAGAGCTGGTGTCACCTCATAACGACTATGTAATGGAATTGTGAGCGTATGAACGGTGCTGTCCGGTAGCGCGTAAGACTTGTATTCAAGGCGTGCTAATGAGGCTGCCGCAGGCGTGGGCGTAGGCGCACTATTGATTGGGGAAGGCTGTGACGGTGAAGAGGAACGTGAAGAATGGGCGATCGCAAACCACATCAGTCCCAAACCGATGCCAGCAAGACTCATTAACCAGATAGGTTTCACGTCAGTTCCTCGTAGCGTCAACGCGCAGATTCAGGACACAATCTTAAAACCCCATGTTTGCTTTTGGTCACCTGTCATGAAAACTAATGCAGTACGCCTCTTGGATACGCTGGGTATTGCCTACGAATTGCGTGAGTATACCGTTGATCCTGACGATCTAGCTGCTGAGAGTGTCGCTCACAAGCTAGGGATGCCGCCCGAGCAGGTCTTTAAAACGCTGGTAGCGCGCGGTGCAAAAACGGGTATTTGCCTTGCCGTTATCCCTGGCAACACACAGCTTGACCTCAAGGCATTGGCAAAGTTGGCGGGCGATCGCAATGTCGAAACCGTCCCTCTAAAAGAAGTCCAGCCTCTCACAGGCTAC
Source organism: Phormidium sp. FACHB-592 (assembly GCF_014695795.1). Taxonomy (NCBI): domain Bacteria; kingdom Bacillati; phylum Cyanobacteriota; class Cyanophyceae; order Oscillatoriales; family Oscillatoriaceae; genus Phormidium; species Phormidium sp. FACHB-592. The sequence continues at coordinate 139,412 of NZ_JACJOZ010000023.1, read as the reverse complement.
ATTCGTGGTGGTGTGACTGCCCTCGCCTGCAAAAAAGATTATCCCGTTTATATCGACGAGTTGATTGAAGTGTTCGATATCATCTCGATTTCTGCGGGTCTGCGAGGACTGCAAATTTTGTTGGCTCCGGCTGACTATCTGCGGGCTGTTAAAGGCACTGTCGGCGCAATCTCGCAGGACAAAGCATGACTCATTTGCCTTGATTTTGCCTTTCTTAAGATGTGAAGACCTAAGTTCTGAGACGACTTCAAGCCATCGCCAAACCAGAATAGAGTTCACCCTTTCAGATTCGCCCAAAACAATACATAATTACTAGAGTCAAAACACTTATGCTTGCTTAAGGTGCCTTCCTCTACATTGGCTCCCAATTTTTTGCCTTACAGCCACTTCTTCTTAACGTAAGTCACACTCCACCCCTTCACCCTCCCACCTTTTCACTTCTTCACTCATTGTCAACAAACTACAAACCACTCTAAAAGCAGCCATGAGTGTCATCACCCGACGATTATCAGTGCCAGAGTTAAGCCAGCAAATTCTTGAGATGGCAACGATCGGCGTGTACCGCGAATCGGTTTTTGAAGCACTGCGTCCAATGGCGACAAAAAAGCAGATTGGTGCCGCGATCGCCCATGCCAAACGCTTTGGGCTACACTCCGTCGCCAGCCTGCGCGATGATGAGCTGGGCACCTACTACCAGGTTGACTTAGTGAAGTACCGTTCGCTGGAACACGCGATCGCCACACCCGCGCATCTGGGAGACGATGACAATCTGCTTGAACAGGTGATGGATGCAACCAGTACCGTGCAGCGAATGCTTGTAGTTGCTAAAGCTCTAACCGCATTGTTAGGAGTCGTTGGTGTGCTGTGCTTACTCGAAGAGCGCCATCAGCTTGGCATGAGCTTGCTCAGTGGTGCCGTTAGCGCCGGAAGCCTGTGGGCAATACAGCGATCGCTAATTAAGAAGATGCCTATGGAGCCTGCCAAGAAATAACTCGCTCTTGTCGCTGCATTACCCCTTTCACTCTTCTACCTTCCACTTTTCACTCCTCCGCCCCTTCACTCTTCTACTCTTGGCTTCCGGGTGTACCACCAAGCCCAGGCAATCAAAACTGCTTGCAACGGTAGCCTTGCCCAATACAGCACTGGACTATGGGGAATGCCCTCTAGCTTAATATTGTTCACTGCCATGTTGATATTGGCAGGAAACACGGCGATAAATAGTGCTATCAAACCCCAGGCTGCTGCCACGCTAACAAGTGGTATCAACAAGCCAATGCCGCCCAAAATCTCAAAGAAACCACTGATGTAGACTAACTCTAACGGATAGGGCAGTTGTGGCGGTACGATTTTGACAAATGGCGCGGGTGTCACAAAATGAAGCACTCCTGCGGTAATGATAAAAAGAGCCAGCACAACACGGAGAATCTCTTTAAGAATGTTGCCTGTGCGTCTGTAAGAGTGGCTTGGAGTTGAAGACATAAGGAGCTAGTTTCAACTAAAATGACAGTTAATGATCGCTATCGATCTACCAAACGCCGACTTGAAGCGTTTGTGCCTTCACCGCCTTAAGGTTACAACATTCAAAGCCGTAACATAGAAAATGCCCAAAGCCTCAGCCGCATCCAGGGATGTTCCGGCGCTTTAGCAACAGCGGGCGAACCCTCAAAAAACTCCACCATCGATCGCGCCGCTTTTTCCAGGCTCTCTGGATCGTTGGGATAGTGGGCGATCGCTGTTTCAGCCAGCGCTTGCATTGTTTCAGCGGTTGGTTCAATCCCACAGGCTTGCAGCAGATTGGCGGCACGCTTGACTTGCTCGGCGTCAAATTGATGCAGTTCCATTTGTCTTTCTGGATAAAGGCTAACGACTTCGTTTATCGGCTGTGATATTTAAGAGAACATCACCGAAACTGCCATCCATTCCTTACGCGATCGCCGCTTTTTTACTTTAAGCCAGGTTTATTAGCGTTTAAATCTTACTGCATAGGGAAGGGTCGAAGCCAGGCCTCTATGCTTTCAAACTGCCATCAAGTAGAAGGGCTAAATTAAGCACTATTTAGAGACCGGGTTTCGGTTGCGCTCAACCCGCCGACACACAAGACTAAGAGCATTGAGAAGTCGGCGCGAGCGCTCAGTCGAACGCATAGTTGAAATGCGTCTTATAAACAATTACGCCCAGCTACTTACTCAAAATTCCATTACTCAAAGTGCCGTTACTCGCTAGATACGTCAACAGTTTCAAACGTAAACCTCTTGCAAAACATCGATCGAACTCTGTTTGTACTGATGGCAAGTCTACCTTCGTCAAGGATCGGCTAACCATCTGCAAAACAAAACCGCCCCCTCACGGAAGCGGCTTTCTGAGACTATAGCGGAAACCAGGTTAACAACGGTTAGAACTCTTCAACCGTTAGCCAGTTTAGCGAAGAGTAGCTAGGAGCGTAGGCTGCCTGAAACGCTAGATTAGACGTTTCTTAAAGGCTCTCCTACTAACTAGCAGCCGCAGCGGGCATACCTACATCAGCAGCAGAACGTAGCAGCATAGCTAGCTGCCGATTTTTTGTTGCCCGATGATGGTTCATCGTCAATGCGCGTGCCTGATCCTCAAGGGAGCGTACCAATACTTTAATTGCAGTTACAGCCTGAGCGGGTGCTGCTTGCAGCGTTGGTTGCACTGTCTCTGGTTGCACCGTGTAACGAATACCACGATAGGTCAGCATTGTACCCGGAGCCACACTAGGGCTAGCGGATTCAGTTTGAGTAGATGGCGCGATCGAGTAAGCTGCACCCCGATAGGTAAGAAGGGCACCTAACGTTCTAGCCTTGGCAACGTTGTTTAAGCGATACTTAGCTCCGCGAGCTTGCAAAGAAGATGGATTAAAGTCGTAATCAACGCCGCGATAAGAGAGTTTCATATTCGCCTCCTAGATGTGTTGCGAGAGGCGCGTTCCTTCGGGATGACTCCCTACTTCCGTCCGGTTTCTGCTACTGAAAGGCTGTTCTCAAACCATGAAGTTTAATTGAGCAGAACTGATTTCAGAGCAAAACGCAAGATGAACGATTTACTTTTCTGTATCTAATCATACCGTTTTGAGCAAGGGTCGTCAATGTTTACAAAACTTCATTTTTAATTTTGCTTTGCTCGCTTTGTGCCTTGTAGCAGTAGTTTTCGGCTGTGCTTCTTGTAGTCCACGTTTCAAAACTGCTTTCAAAAATAATTAGGGTTACCAATTAATCTGTCATTGGCAGGTTTCCTCAACAAAACCACGCTGCTTAACATAGGAAAGACGATGATACTGGCGGTAAGCTACTGGGCGCACCGGCTTGTCGTAGAAGGATCGTGTGCCATGTCAGATTATGCCAATGCTGCCGCCGCATTGATTAAGGCGACAAGAGGACGAGAAGATGCCTTGGGTTTGCGCGACGAAACTAGTCGCTCTCGCTTTCTGCTCCATAAGCATCCGACTGCAAAAGTGATTGTCTTCTTTCATGGGTTTACTGCATCGCCGGAGCAATTTGTACCGATCGGTGAAGCGTTTTTTCAAGCTGGCTACAATGTCCTGATTCCACTGCTACCAGGGCATGGACAGGCAGGCGACTGGAGCGACGACAACCCACCACCGTTACCCATAACCCCACTGCTCTATCAAGACTTTGGGCAAAATTGGCTAGAAAAGGCTCAATCGCTGGGTGATCGTGTGCTTTTGGGCGGCTTATCAGGGGGCAGCACCCTCGCCGCGTGGCTAGCGCTAGAGCATCCCCAACAGGTCGATCGTGGTCTGCTGTTTGCTCCTTATCTAAGTGGTACAAATGCCTTTGTAGACTGGGTTGTGGAGCGCATGAACGTTTACTTTGAATGGAAGTCAGAACCTGGAGTTGTTAGCTTTGGCTATAAAGGCTTTCAGATGCCCGCGCTGCGTACCTTTCTAGCGATGGGGCAGGAGGTACTCGACCGCGCCAAAGTACAGCCCACTGCACCCTTGCTGCTGGTATCAAGTGCTAGCGATCGCGCCGTTGACAGTGCGGAACATCAGGCACTCTTTCAGTCTGCTCTCAAGTTACAGCCCCAATGCTGGTATCACTGCTTTGATCGCACGTTGGCGATTGGACACAATATGATGACCAGGGCAGAAGGTAATGAGCGTGCCGATCTGCCCATCGCGATCGCTAAAGCCTACGCCGAAAGCGACCTGACCTGGAAGGAAGTTACAACTCTAAGCGATCGACTACAGCAAGGAGAAACGCTGGAAGCGATCGCCGCTCAACTTAACCTAAGTCAACGCCTGCCGTCAGACCGTTCTGCACTACTAACGGCCCTTCAACTTATTGCTCAAACCCCTGAGGAACTTAAACCCCATAGGGATGAGGGATGAAGGTTAAAGGATGAGGGATGAGGACTAAAGGAGATAAATTTAGAGCATTTAGTGGTTCGCTTCTACAAGTGCCAGGTTGAGAACAACAGTGAGATTGGCGTAAGTCTTCTGCTCTCTTGTCGCCTTTTGCCTGAACTAGCTCATAGCAGTTGAAGAGAGCGTTAGGACAGACATCAACCTTGAAACTTCCTTTAAGCAAGGGCTTCTCCTCATCCTTTATCCTTTTGCTATATGGTTAAGCAAGCTTTATTGACGCATAAATTATGTCGCGCAAACGCTTTGTGATTGAAATGGGGATGGGAGTCGATCAGCACGGTCAGGAACCAACTGTAGCGGCGGCTCGTGCAGTACGAAATGCGATCGCTCACAATGCTCTCCCTGGTATCTGGGAAGTAGCTGGGCTAAGCGATCCTGACCAGATGATTGTCGACGTGCAGGTGGCAGTGCCGTATCCCGATCAGGTGCGCGAAGCAGAGGTGCTGGCAGTGCTACCCTTTGGACGTAAGACGCTCAAGGTAGAACCAGGCGGTATGGTAGTTCAGGGGCGTGCGATCGCGTCATTGAATGACAAAAACGACGAAATGCTAGTTGCTGTCGCCTCAGTAACGGTCTGGATTGAAACGCCGGAGGAACGGTAAAAGGCAGAGGGCAGAAGGTAGAAGAGCAGGGAAACAAAGCAAAACTCAAACTTTTAGCCTTCATCCTTTAAGCGATCGCTGCCTGTGCAAAGGCGATCAATCAGTTCCAGCAATGACTTGTAATTGGTAATGGGTTTGGCGCAGAGTGCATCGGCTTGCGATCGCTCCAGCAAGGTCTGGCGCTCATCCATCATGGCGTAGGCAGTGACTAAAATAATCGGTAGATGGGCAGTGAGGGGATGGTTTTTCAGGACGTGCGCTAAGTCAGCACCGCTGACAGCCTGCCCTTCCCACTCGGCTCCGGGTAAATTGACATCCATCAGCACAATATCAACGGGCTGCGATTGACAGCGCATAACGATGTCGGCTGGATCATCGCTAATGGTGACTTGATGTCCCCCCAATCGCTGGATCAATTTGGCAGTTCCTTTTGCCAGCAGGATATCATCATCAACCAGAAGCACGTTCCAACTAGACATCGCTTTTCCCATTGTTTGGCTATAGTCAGTAGCCGTACATCATTCAAGACATTCTCTGTAGCCTACCTTGCTAGGGACGACAGCTAGAGGGTGCATAAAATACTTTACGCCCAGCGCCCTGTCCACCTTGTCTGACCGTCAGCCGTCAGCCATGAAAGAGATTTTCATTTAAGCTTTTTGGTGTTCCCTCCTGTCACACCAAGTGACAAATCGCTGTGCCAACGGTTTAGCTTGGTTAAAGCGGGCGATCGGGCAACGTAAAGGTAATCGTTGTACCCTTTCCTTTCCCAGGACTATGGAGCCAAATCTGCCCGTTTAGCAGTTCCACCAAGCGCTTGCAAATTGTTAGACCCAAGCCAGTGCCACCATAGCGCCGTTTAATCGAGCCATCTGCCTGCACAAAGGGTTCAAACAGTGAGTTAGCATCTTCACGATCAATGCCAATGCCCGTATCGGTAACAGCAAACTCAATCACTGACTGCGGTGACTGGTTTATCGTTTGGATGCATCGTTTCACACAAAGACGCACCTCGCCTGCATTGGTAAACTTAAACGCATTTGCCAGCAGATTTGTCAAAACCTGCCTTAATTTGACCAGATCGGCTCGAACATACTCAACCTGACAATCAATTAGCAGCGGAATGCCTTTTTGGCGGCTCTCTGGTTTGAAAAGACGTTCTTGGTGCTGTAAAAGCTCTCGCAGATTGACAGTTTCCCACTGGATATACATTCTCCCTGCTTCAATCTTGGCAATATCAAGAATGTCATTAATGATATCAACTAAATTTTCTGCCGAATGGTAAGCGACATTGATGTATTCTTGCAGTTCTTCTTCGTTGTCATACAAGCCTTCTTTAAGTAGCTCAAGATAGTTCAGCGTGGAGGCAAGGGGAGTGCGTAGCTCGTGACTAGTGGAGGAAAGAAAATCTGACTTGAGGCGGCTAGCTTCTTCTGCTGATGTGCGTGCGACGTTGAGTTCACGGTTTCGCATTTCTACGAGGATGCGCTGCTCTCGCTCACAACGGTAGAGCCGATTTTGCATGATTGCCATGGCTAAATGAGTGCCCAGCGATCGCACCAGTTCGATTTCGCCCGTTGCCCATGGCTGCGCTTGGTGCTGCTTGAGTTCTTGCCAAACTTCAAACGATTCTCGTACTCGTTGGTTGCGTTCATCCGAGTCAAATCTGCCAGCCCAGAGAATATTGGTATCTATTTCATTGCGAAAGAGGGTTAAGCATCCCAGTGGCAACTCGCCATAGCGCAGCGGCATGACTAAGAGACCACGAATCTGTGTCTCACTAAAAGCAGGCAAAACTGTTTCTAATAAAGGCTCCTGGTAGATATCGGTTACTGCCTGCGGCTGATCGTCACCGGAGTTTTTTACAGCCGTCCAATCCTGGTTGTGATTAGTTAAACTTGACTCCGTCAGTTCAGCAGCAAGGCGTTCTGTTTGGTGGTTCGGTTGTGTGTCAGAGACCAAGAGTTGCTGCCAGAAGGGTGTCGTCTCTAACAGTTGTTCGCAATTGGCGCTCTCTGGCTGTGGTCCTGTTATATAAAGCTGGGAGATTGCATCTGCCTCATTGGCTGCTACATAAAGGCGACCCGCTACACACCCATTGACTTTAACAGCCTGCTCCAAAACAAGCTGTAGCACTTCGTAGCTTGGCATGGGCGAGTGCAGCAGGGTAGAAATTTGGTTGATGACGGCTTCGCGGCTGGCTTTAGCACGAGTGTTGGTCAACAGCTGAGATTGCGCGATCGCGATCGAGACATGATCTGCCACCAGTTGCACAGTCTGGAGCCGTTTTTCGGAGAAACGCTTTGGGGTTGCATGATGTGACACTAGCAGCCCCCAAAGATCCTGACGGTGAAAAATTGGGATTACCAGTGATGACTGCACGCCCATTGCTGTCAGGTACTCGACGTGGCAGGGATCAACCGGACGAGACAGAATATCTTCGAGCGGAAAGTTGTGGACATCATCTACTGTAAGGTCGCCCGTTGTACGTGGTTGCTCTAAACGGCTAAGTGTAATGCGCTGCGACGGAATATCAATGATGGAACGCTGCCGTGCCTTGATAAACAGCTCACGTGCGTGGGGCGGAATGTCACCCGCTGGAAAGTGCAAGCCTAGCAGAGAGGGTAAGCGGTCTGGTCGCGTTGCTTCGGCAATGACTTGCCCCGTTCCGTCAGCCTGAAACCGATAGATCTTGACGCGATCGGTGCCCAAGAACGACTGCACTTCCGCCACTGTCGCCGCGAGAATCTCTTGCAACTCCAACGTTTGCCGAATGCGATTCGTCATTCGGTTTAGCAAATTGCCTTGAGTTAAGCCATGAGCCACTACCGCTTGTCTACGCTCAACCATAAACTTTTTTAAGAAAGACTTACTAGAAGCGCGTTGTATACGTACGAAACGAATGCAACTCAAGACAGTCCACACGCGCTTACAGGGGCTGCCTTCATTAGCTGTTGCTTATATAAAGACTGTTGGTCAGAAAAATCCGTGAAATAACGGAATGATTGCGATCGCCACCTTTAGCTTATGGAGAAAACAACGATTTCAGCGACGCGAAATCTACTGAATCTTCAGCTTAATCTCTTTAGCTTAATCCGAATGGTCAGTAGCAATTACCGCAGTAGCGCGCTCCAAGTCCCTGTACCGACAACACCATCAGGGGCAAGTTTAAAGCGACGTTGTGCAGCTTTTACGGCTGCTAACGTTTCGGCACCAAAGACTCCATCAGCAGTGCCTTTGAGAACACCTAACGATCGTAGCCGTTCCTGCAGCGCAACCACTGCTGAACCCTTCATGCCTTGTCTCAAAACTGGCAACGTCACAGTCTCAGGGGTAGATGTACTGGGAGTGGCTGTATTTGCTGGTGCTGGGCGCGTTCGAGCAGGTTTATTGGGCTTGGGGGCTGGGGTGCTAGATGCAGGGTTTACAGCGGGTCGAGGGCTGGCAGCAGGAGTCACACTAGCGGGTGCAGGGCTAACGCCTGAAGGCGTTGGGAAGGAGGCTGCTCCGCTGGTTGCTGGCAATGGCGAGACGTTAGCGGCAGTTGGAGTTGGGGCAATACGGGCAGCACCTGCTGTCTCCACTGCGTCTGGAAAGAGCCGATTCCATGTTGCTGACCCCGTAATACCATCTGCATTTAAGCCAGCGGCTTGTTGAAACTGAGAAACAGCCGAAACAGTACTCTGCCCATAAACTCCATCGACTGTGCCACTGTAATAGCCCAACAGTTTCAGGGCTGCTTGCAGCTCGGTCACTTCAGAGCCACGGCTACCAGGTTTCAAGGTCGAACGCAGCAGTGTGGTTCCAGACACTTCAGGCGTGGTGACACCCGTTGTCTGGCTTACGGTGATTTGACTTGAGGTTAGCTGGCTTAACGCAGTTGCTGACGTAAGGGAAACCAGGGCAACGGTTAGCCAGCTCATGCTAAGCAGGCTTAACGTCGCTCGACGTACCAGCCAAAAATTAATTGTTTGAGTCTTAGCTGCATACGCTCTTACATCACTACCCATTACTGGAGTCCTTTATATAGCAGTTAAGTCGATCGCGGTTTGGTAAGAAGCCACAGAAGCCACGCCTAGTGAAAGACAGCCTCTACCGTCCTTCTAGAAAACAGAGGCAGCGACAGTCAGACGTTACACAAAGTAATTTTTCATATCCAGGTATTTCAAAAGAAGACGCTAATCGTAGCGGTTTCATTCCAGTAAATTAACCCTAGAGCTACTATAGGTGAGACAGGATTAATGCAACGAGAAAATTTCTTAAATCTCTTTACTGATTTGATGAACACGTGACAGGAGCGATCGACGATCGATGCGCTATTCACTATTAAGCCGCTTTCAGGGTACTTTTTGGGCAGCGGCGTTGGGGCATGAGTTGGGAGCGTATAGTCGATCGCGGCAAGCTATCGCCAAAAACAGAACAGAGGGCTCAGAGGTGGTACGGCTGGCTGCTAACCCTACTAACTGGCATCCTGGTCTTGGGCGAGAAAATGCTTCATCCAGTCAGCCATCGTTAGGCGGCAGAATGGCAATTAGTTGTGCCCGTTCCCTGGTTAATCCTGGCGGTTGGCATGAGCATGCGCTGGCAGCGATCAGCAAAGAGTTTGCCATCAGTGCACCTGAAACGAGTGTTGCAACGGGAATTCGATCGGGTGTGCTGCCTGAAACGATCGCGGCAGAATTGGCGATCGCCACACTCCCCGTTGCCCTGTTCTTTCATGACGACCAAAACAGACAGCAACAACGCCTGCTACAAACGGTTAAGCTTTGGCGTTGCTTACCAGACGTAGAGGCTGGGCTGCTGGCAGTTGGGTATGCGATCGCACAAGCGCTGCAAGACTGTCTGGAACCACAAACGCTGCTGCCTCAAATCATTACTTATCTTAAACAGAGTACTGTCAGCCAATCTACTTCCTTACCAGAGTTGATTGGCACACTGGAACAAACTCAAACCCTTGTGAAACAGGGTGCTGGACTCTACACTGCGATCAATCAAATACAGGTGAGGCAGCAGACAGGTAACGAGGCGATCGCACTTGCTTTTTACTGCTTTCTCAGCACGCCTTGCGATTTGCGGTTGGCGCTTCTACGAGCGGCACGTTGCGGCGAAGCTGCTCCAGTGATAGCTGCGTTAACAGGTGCCCTTGGGGGAGCTTATCAGGGTAGCAGCGGACTACCGTTGGCGTGGCTGGCTACCGACTCTCAGTTGTGGGGCATAACAAATACAGCGTTGCACGAATTAGCAGCCCATTTGTTTGCTGCTTGGTCGGGTGTTTACGCTCCAGCAGGGCGAATGGCTGTCGCTGCGATCGCTGCGCCTGGTGTCATTCGTCCTCGTTAGAAGGGCAATCATGGGTAAGTTCTTTGTTGGTGGGTAAAGGGATGAAGGGATAGCTTGCTTTCTGAAGGAGCAGTCGATCGCACCTCTCAGGTCAAGCTCCCAACGCAAATCGAAAGGTGCAACGACTTTCTATAATGAAAGGGCTATGCTAACTGTTCTCGTTCAGTCCCGTGATCCATTCAGGAGTCGCTGCCATCAACGGGGCGATGGTGTGCTGTTATGAAACTGCTTCAGCGACTGACGCAGCCGTTAGAGACTCAGGGGCTTCGTGCAAGGCAGCTGTGGACGAAATGGGAAACGCAGCTACATCAAATCACTGACCAGCATCTAAGGCAGCATTCACTTTTGCCCGTGGCGCGATCGCCCCACCCATCGTCCGGGCAGTCAAAGTCAGGGCAGTCAAACGGTTCGTCTGGGCAACCAAATGGGCATGTGATTAGGAACGTTTCTTCTGGTACTGCATCTCGCTCTTCGTTGCTGGTAGCTGCAACAGTCCTTGTTATTACTAGCGCGATCGGTCATCGGTTCTATAACGCGCCGAAGCTTGATGTTGGTAAAGCGGCACCCCAAACCATTGTTGCTCCTGCCTCAGCCACGGTTGAAGATGCCAAAGCAACAGAGGAAAAGCGCAAGGTCGCTCGTAGAGAAGCAACGTCTGTGTTGATGTTGGATCAAGCCATCAATCAAAAGATTGAGCAAGCAATTCAGCAGCAGCTTAACCAGGCAAATGAACTAAGACAACTAGCAGGGGGCTTTCCCTTTGCTAAAACCGCAACGCTGTCTAACTCTGTGCAAACCTACCTGCGAAAAGCATCGGCGCAGGATTGGTCTGAGGTCGTTATGGCTGTGAACCAGGCAACTCGCCCAAGGAAGCGAGCCTCACAAGAACTAAAGCCGACGGCACTAGACGCAAATCAGCAGAAAGCGTTTGCCGAACTGCGATCGCATCGCCGCGCCGTATCTGCTGCTGACTACATCGCTTTGGTGGACACAATTAATGAGGCGCGATCGCAATATCAGGCTGCGCTTAAATCACTGCCTAAATTAGTGCTTCCAGAAACAACACCTGTTTTTGATGCCTCGCTGCTTGATCTGAGCAACTCAGAATGGCGGCGGCTGCAAACCCGCCTTCTGCAGGCGGTTGATCGTATTTTGGCTCAAGGCATCCCTTCAGGGCTACCGCAGCCTCTTTTGGCTGAAGCAGTAAGACTTCAGGTGACGGACTGGGTGCCAACAGGGACAGAGACGATCGCCACAAACCTTTTGCTAGCATCGCTCCAGCCTAACCTGGTACATGATGAAACCCAAACTCGCCTAAGCGCCGAACGAGCCGCACAGGATGTGAAGCCAGAGATAGTGACAATCAAGCAGGGTGAGGCGATCGTCTATGCGGGTGAAAGTATTACAACGGCTGATTTTGCCTTGCTCGATCACTTCAAGCTCAGTCGTCGCGGTGTCGATTGGGTGGGACTAATTGGTTTTGGTGTTGTAGTCGGCGGTGCTGTTGGCATCTATTGGTTAGTTGAGCGTCGGTTTCATCCAGGGATGCGTCGTCGCGATCGCACCTTGATTGTGCTGCTCACGCTGAGTACGCCGTTGCTGGTGGCACTCAATGTCCCTTCAACGAATCTTTCGGCGATCGGTTTGTTAGTAGGTAGCTTCTATGGCTCACCTCTGGGCATTGCTGTTGCTGCGCTCTTGGCATTTTGTCTGCCGTTGGGCACTGTACTGCCCTGGAGCCACCTACTTTCGAGTGCAGCAGGCGGCATCCTGTGTGGGTATATGGCAGGGCGGCTGCGATCGCGCGAAGAACTGGCTTTGCTAGGTGCGGCTGTTGGTGTCCTTCAAGGTGCTCTTTATCTCGCACTTAATGTTGTCTCAGGTGTAGGCATTTATACTCTCTTGGGTGCCACGGTAATTCATGGGCTGATTGGGCTTGCTTGGAGTATTGTCGCGATCGGGGTGAGTCCTTATCTAGAACAACTGTTTGATCTGGTCACCACCATTCGCTTGGTCGAACTGTCAAACCCCAATCGTCCCCTGCTTAAAAAACTCGCTGCCAAAACTCCTGGCACCTTTCAGCACACGCTGTTTGTCGCAACTCTGGCAGAAGCTGCCGCACGAGCACTGGGCTGCAATGTTGAGCTAGTGCGGACAGGTACGCTGTATCACGACATTGGTAAAATGCACGATCCGCTAGGCTTTATTGAAAACCAGATGGGCGGACCTAACAAACACGATTTAATCGACAATCCCTGGAAAAGTGCCGCAATTATCAAAAAGCACGTTACCGAAGGCATTGTGATGGCGCGGAAGTATCGCTTGCCCAAAGCCGTGCAGTCCTTTATCCCCGAACATCAAGGCACGATGCTGATTGCTTACTTCTACCATCAGGCGCAGCAGCGATCGCAGGAAGCAGTCGCACAAGGCAAACCTGCCCCAACTGTAAACGATGCTGATTTTCAATACGATGGACCTGCCCCTCGATCACGTGAGACAGGCGTTGTCATGCTGGCAGATTCGTGCGAAGCGGCGCTGCGATCGCTCAAAGATGCCACACCTAAAGAAGCGCTTGCCATGATCAACAAAATTCTTCGTGCGCGCTGGCAAGATCAACAACTAGCTAACTCCGGTCTGACCCGCGAGGATATGTCCAAAATTGCCACTGTCTTCGTGGAAGTCTGGCAGCAGTCTAACCATCAACGCATTGCTTATCCATCCAAGCCCATTAACATCCAGCCGTCAGCTAGTAAGGTTTAGGCTCACCCTTTGACACCACTACCGGATTCAGTGGGGACAATGTAGCGCTGCATAACGACAAAGAACAGCAGAATGGGCGCGATCGAAATAACAGAACCGGCTGCAATCAAGCGCCAGTCAAGCGAGAAGGTGCCTGCCAGTGTTGCTACCCCAAGCGGCAGCGTGTAGTATTCCGGTCGATCGAGCACGATCAATGGCCACAAAAAGTCGCTCCACGAGCCAATGAAAACAAAGATTGCCAGCGTCACCAGCGCCGGACGAATGGCGGGAATCATCACATACCACCAGATCCCGAGTTCTGAGCAGCCATCCATGCGACCCGCTTCCTCCAATTCTTTAGGGACACCTTGAAATGCCTGCCGCAGCAGGAAGATACCAAAAGCAGACGCGATCGCAGGAAAAATCACACCCAGATAGGTATTTCGTAACCCCAACTGCACCGCCAACACATACAGCGGAATCATTACAATCTGAAAGGGAATCATGATCGTGGTGACAATCAGCGTGAAGAAAACTTCGCGTCCCCGAAAGTTAAGCCTTGCCAGCGGATAAGCCGCCAGCGCACAGAAGAGCAGGTTTAAGCCGACGGTCAGCACTGCCACGAGCATACTGTTAAACAAGTAGCGCCCAAAAGGATTGGCATTCCAGACGGTGACAAAGTTTTGGAAGGTGGGCTGGCTAGGGAATAACTGCGGCGGAAACTGAAAAATATCTTCAGTGGGGGACTTAAGCGACGTGCTGATGAGCCATACCAGCGGGATGAGCATCACGATCGCGATCGCACCCAACAGCCCATAAAGCCAGACGTGTTGCCACCGTGAGCGCTGTTGCGTCATATCACTTCCTACTTTGTAGCGACTACTGCTAGATTCCAGGCAAACCGCTTTGTGAATGGTAAAGCTTTTAAGGCGCGATCAATGGTTTCGAGACGCTCATAGCTAGACTTCAAGCGATCGTGCTCCAGGATGATTTTTTTCCAGTAGCGTTCCTCGTTTGGGTTCACCTTTTCAATCAGGTAAAAGCGCAGAAAGATCCAGAGGCTTGCCAGCCAGAAGGTATCGTAGTGGGTTTCGGCAAAGCGCGATCGCACAAAATCAACAAGATTAATATCAAGTGGTGTTTCGTCCTCTGTCCGTACTTTTGTAGCAATGCGGCGATAGACGTTGATGACCGGATTGTGCTTCAGCGGGTCCCAAAAACAGGCTTTGCCGCCCGGTTTTAGAATGCGATGCATTTCCTGAATGGCAAGGCGAGGATCGGGAATGTGGTGCAGCAGATTCGAGGCATACACAATATCAAAGGTGTTGTCAGGGAAATCGATCGCCATCGCATTCACCACTCGCCCCTCGACTTCTACTTGATTGGCGGCAGCTAATTTAAGTGCCACATCCACCATTCCCGGTGAGTAGTCAGCCGCAACGCAGCGTGCCCCTTTCGTCGCAAAGTACACGCTGTTCTCGCCTGCGCCACAGCCTAAATCAAGTAGATATTTACCGTGCAAAGCGCCAAGCTGACTAAGAATGAAGCGGTTTTCGGGAGCGGTGCAGGCTTCAAAATAGTCCGCCACACAAATGCCATCTACGTCAATTACAGCCGCCCACTGATCGTGAAACTGCTGCTCTTTTTGGAGGATTTTGTCTTGCGTCATGGTCTATGTACGACAGCGATCGGCTAAGTTAACGATGTGACTACATCACGTTAGCAGGTAATCTATGCCGTCAACTGTGGCGGCTGCGATCCGGATTGCAGCACATCCTACTTGCCCAGCGCAATTTCTCATGTTCTGACATTTCTAAAAACAGACAACTACGGGTTGATGCGTTCGGTGTAGCCTGCTTTCACCCAACCTTCACGACCACTCTCTTCCAATCTCACCCGCTGCCATTCTCCATCAGAGCTATCCTCTAGCACTGTAATGCGTGTATTGACAGCCACACCACCGATACGAGCCGAATCTTGACTGGCGCTTTCCCGCAAGTTTAACCCTTGTGAAAGCGTAATGCGGGCACGGTAGCCCGCCGCTTCAGTAGGTTGGGGTGAGGGTGAAGGGGTGACGCTAGGCTTTGGCGAGGATTTTGTGGCAGGTTTAGCTGCTGCTGTCGGTTGCAGCTTTGCTTTGGCACCAGGATTATCATTTGGAAAGGTCGGTTTAGGCGGTGGTGCTGTGAACTGAGCGATGACGTGCTGGGCAGCAAAAAAGCACCCGCTGACAATTAGGGCGATCGCCAGCAAAACGCCACTCAACAACTTCGTTAAATTCCCCCAACTCATAGCCTTCCTCAGAACTACCATGCTGCAGAATTGTAGCGTTTGTTAGTCGGGTTGATGCATTTGTCGCTGAATACGGTTGCTCAGGCTACTGTGCCGTGATGCAAGGCGTGCTTTTCCTGCTGCTGCCCACTCTTGCAAGAATTGAATTTGTTCTTGAGCGGTACGAGCAAGCGGCACAATCTGGCTGGCAGCTTCTAAAACATCTTCGGTGGTGAAGTCTCGGTTCTGGCTAAAGCCCAGGTGCATTGCCTCAATGAGCGTCTGTTCAATTTCTGCCCCCGAGAAATCAGGGGTTTCATACGCGAGACGCTCCATGTCATAGGCTTTTAAGTTAGGAAGCCGCAGCCGCGACAGATGCACTGCAAAAATCTCCTGCCGTTCTTCCTGGCTGGGCAAGCCGACAAAAAAGATCTCGTCAAACCGTCCTTTTCGCAGCATCTCGGCGGGTAAAGATTGAATGTTGTTTGCAGTAGCAACTACAAAAACAGGCGTAGTCTTTTCGGCAAGCCAGGTGATGAAGGTGCCAAACACACGACTGGTCGTGCCAGCATCACCTCTGCCATCGACCCCAGCAAACGCTTTGTCAATTTCATCAATCCATAGAATGCATGGCGCAAGCGCTTCTGCTAACTGAATCATTTGGCGAGTGCGAGACTCCGATTCACCAACCAAGCCAGCAAACAACCGCCCAACATCTAAACGCAGAAGCGGTAAGTGCCAGTGATGGGCGATCGCCTTCGCGGTTAAGGACTTGCCCGTACCCTGAATGCCAACCAGTAGTAGCCCTCTGGGATGAGGCAAGCCATACTGTCGCGCCCGTTCAGAAAAGGCACCTCCGCGACGTAGCAGCCAATCTTTCAAGTTATCCAAACCACCAATGTCAGAAATGTTGGCAGTAGTGGGATAAAAATCGAGGATTTGGGTTTGGCGAATGGTCTGCCGCTTTTCTTCTAAAATCAGCTCTACATCTTCAGGGCGAAGTTCGCCGTGGGTTGCGATCGCCTTTGCTAGCACGCGCCGAATCCGCTCCATTGACAAGCCCTGGCAGGAACGCACTAACTCATCCAAAACACGATTCTCGAGCGATCGTCCAGTTGCTGCAAGTAGACGCTCAACCTCAACTTGAATTTCAGCAGGGGCAGGTAGTGGAAACTCTAGAACTGTCAGCACTTCGCTGAGTTCATCAGGGATCGTCAGTTGGGACGATAGAATCACAATGTTCTTGGGCTGTGACTTCAGCAACCGTGCCAAGTTACGCAACTTGCGCGAAATTGCCACATCTTCAAGAAAGCGGTGAAAGTCTCGTAGAACAAAAACTGCTGCCGCTGTTGCTGGAAGTTTCTCGACAAATTCTAGTGCTTGCAATGGGTTGCGCTTACCAAAGCCAGCATCGTTAGGATTGCCCTGATAGCCATCCACAAAATCCCAAATGTAGACAGCGCGATTGCCCTGCTGCTTAGCAGAGTGAGCAATCGCAACCTCCAGCCGCTCTTCTTCGCGAGTGGGGATATAAATCAGCGGATACCGTGCCCGCAGCAACAACTCAAATTCATCGCTGAAGCTCATGACAGACCCACTAAACAATGCCAATTAAAATGCCAATTAAACAGGGTACCAACCTGCTTTAACTTAACGCGTTTACTTTGTTAATTGCGAAGTTGATTTTTAAGCGATTCTAGAGGAGCCCAGCGGCGATCGAGCGATGGCGCAGGTGCATTAGTGCCTGACAACTCTATGCCTGTACAGGCTTGGTCACATAGCTGCCGCTGTGGAAGTTCCAGGCACAACTGTTCGTAAAGCCAGGTTGCGGGTTCAAAGTAACCTTTGGGCGGCAAGGTCTCAACCAGATCCTCCGGATCGATATCTTGGTCAAGTGGCAATACTTCAGCTAAGTCAGCGGTTTCATCCAGCCAGATCAGTTCAGAGGGCGCGATCGACAGCCGGTAATTGTATTGTTGCAAGCAGCGATGGCACACAAGAGTCACAATCGTCTCTGCATTTGCAGACACCTCAAGGTAGTTTCCCTGATGCGTCACTCTAAGCTGCCCTTGTACTGGAGTAAGAGTTTCTAACCCCGGAATTGCTTCACTAAAGTCAATCACCTCAGTCTGTTGCGGCGCTTTTGTCAACTGTGGAATGTAAATAGCGTCCATCTGTTTTACTCCCTTCTCTCAACGCGGTTTTCCACGGAGTCAGTTAGCGCTGTCTTTACCAACGCAAAACTGTATGTTTTTCTCAGCTTCTTGGAACCACAGGTAGCGATCGCGCCACACTAGCTTTGCAAGGGGCGAATCACTAGCCTCCGATCAGGTTCCTGTCCACGACTGAAGGTTTCCAGATCTCCGTACTCCTTCAGCATCGTGTGCACCTGACGACGTTCAGCCGATGAAAGTGACTTAAGTTCAAACTCTTCACCGCTTTCCCGCACGTCAACCGCTGCTTGTTCAGCAAGGGCTTTAAGTTCAGCATAGCGACGCAGTCGATAACCTGCCAACTCAACTGTAAAAGCCTGCTGCTGCTCACGCTCCTGACTCAAGTTCAAAATAGCATTCGTCAAATACTGAATCGAATCCAGTACAGAGCCACCGGCTCCCGTAAGAATTTGTATCTGTTCGGGCAGCAGCGTTGCCTCATTAATAGTCAGCCAGCAACTCTCCTCAGCAAAGTTTGCATTCATTTCGGCTGTAACATCTGAGCTAAGACCAGACAGACGCAAGAGGGTTTCTAACCATTGCTGTCCACGCTGCATTTGATCAACATCCACTGGCAGCACCTCAAGCTTCTTTTTCAGACGGTTCTGCTGTTGGCAAAACGTCTTCGCTCTCATCAACTGCGGCACTCTTGAATTCTACCGTTGACTCAGAGTGAGCGGTCTTTGGCTCAGAACGATTGACTTTAGATGCTGTACTTACCTTCTCAGGAATCACTTCAACCTTAACGTCTTTCGACTTCGCCTCTCTAACTTTAGGTTCCTTGGTCTTAGAATCTTTCGCCTTGGCTTTTGGCTCCGAACCCTTCTTAGAAGGCTTAGCTTCAGCGTCTTTCTTCGTTCGACCTGGTTCAAACGGTAGAACAGCTGCTTTACTTTCGATCGCCTTTTCCTCAGCCTCTACTAGCTTTTGGATCTCTTCGGGCAGCGGTTCGCGAGACAGAATGAAGGTCTGAGCTGTTTGAAAAACGTTGGCGATCGTCATGTACATCAGCACCCCAGCAGGCAAGGGGAACCAGAAGAACATACCTGAGAACAGGACAGGCGTAATCTTGTTGATGGTTTCTTGCTGCGGGTTAGCGTTGGCACTCTTGCCCTGACCCGAAAGCAACTGGTTGACATAGAGACTGAGACCGAAGAACACGATCATGCCCACAATGTCCCAATGGATGACACCATCCGGATCGATCGCGCCAACCCGCCCAAGCTTGTCGATAAACAGAAAGCCCTTATTGGCTGCCAAACCTGGAACAAGACTCTTAATCGTCACATCACCTGGCTGTAAAGCTTCGATCGTGCCATCGTCGTTCAGCTTGACTCGTTCAGCACCGCTTGCTACTTCAAAACGAGGCGATAGTTTCGTGTCAGGATATTCTTCCAAAAGCGACTGTAACGACTTGCCTTCAACCGTTTGAAAGTCTACTTTTGTTTTTTCACCAACAGCTAGTTTGTTACCACCTGGGAGTACAGCTGTGATTGGTGCATGAACGCCATCAGAAACATAAATATTTTGTGGCGCAGTTGCAAAAGCCTGAGGCTGAATTTGCTCAACCTGCTCTTTCGGCAAAATCTGGAGGTTGATGGAGTAAGGCACATCTGAGAAGGGTGATCCTCGCAGTGTGGCAAACAGAGCAAACAGAATGGGCATTTGAAACAGGAGTGGCAGGCATCCAGCTAGTGGATTGCCAAACTCCTTCATGACCTTGCCCATTTCCTCTTGCTGTTTCGCAGGATCATCCTTGTAGCGATCGCGGATTTCCTGCTGGCGCTTCTGCATCACAGGCTGAACGACCTTCATGCGGCGCATACTTCGGATTGAGCCAGCACTTAATGGATAGAGTGCAAAGCGAATAACCAGCGTCAGAGAGACAATAGCTAATCCGTAGCTTGGAACGATCCCGTAGAAAAAATCCAGGATCGGCAGCATTATATTGTTGGAAATAAACCCAATACCAAAGTCCATGCGCCGAATGTAGCCTCTCGTACGTTGTGCAGTTTGAATTTCAAGTGTAGCTAATCTTAGCCAGCATACCTATAGGCAGATGCAAGAAACGCTAGCGCCCGCTGGATACCATACCAACTGACACGATCGCCTCCTGCACTAGCTCTTGCTACCTAGCGCCCCACTTGCAGCCTGAGCTCTGGGTGTTAGCTTCTCGTTGATGTAATCGTACGTCGCTCGAAAGTTAGGCATTGAGCGTAGTTCGATACGGCTACCATCTTTCAGCGTCAGCACCATATCGCCCCACAGCCCCAAGCCCCGAGGAACCGTTACTACTTTGGCAATTTCAGAATAGATGATGTCTGCGCGATCGCGTCCCATCCAGCCGCCAATTACAGAAATCCGCCGACTGGTAATGCGATAGCGCAGCCAAAAAGCTCTCACGATGGAACCAACCGTAAGTGGCAAGCAAATCACCGTAAAGCCCAAAAGTAAGTTGAAAATGAGATCTCCTACATGAGGACCGCCCTCGTAGTAGATATCTTCGCTAATCCCCATCGCATACCTCAGCGTTTATCAGCAACTGCTCTAATTCTTGCAGAAATTGTCGATAATCGCACTGTGTTGCTTCTGGCTGGACGAGCACAACGATATCCCACCCAACTGGAAACTTCCACAACAACGAGCGTGCTGCTACCTTTAACCAGCGCTTTAGGCGGTTACGTACTACAGCGCGCTTGCTCACTTTGAGGCTAATCGAGATCCCTACTCGCGTAGGTGTTGCCGAAGCAGTCTCAGGCGTTGGACGCGTAGAAATACTGCCTAATAAGGATTTCTCGCTATGCAGTTGTTGCAATGCAAGTAATGTCAGATGCCTACTCTTCCGCCGAATACCTCTGCGATAAACAGCATTAAAGTCCTGTCTAGACCGGAGACGATTTACTTTGGATAGCGCCACGTCCTAGACCCCAGAATAATGGGATTAGGCAGCAGCTAGACGAATGCGCCCTTTTGTTCTGCGTGCTTTGATAACGCGTCGCCCAGTTGCAGTACGCATACGAGCGCGGAAACCAGAGGTACGTTTGCGTTTGCGACTGGTGCCGCCTAAAGTCCGTTTTGTCATGGTTGATATTTCCCCAAGTTCCCAGCAGAGGCTCTCAAAGCCACAGCTTTCGATTGTACCACCGCTTTAGTAAGCTGAAGCACATTCGTCATGATTCAGGTCTAAGTTAGCGATCGTCAATCAGCCGTGATGCTACGTTGAGCCATGTTGAGAGTCTTACTGATTGCCGATCGAAATCACCCAGGTGCCTAGATAACGCAAAAGAGGAGTATCGCCGGGTGAAAGCACCTGACAGTTGAAGTAGTAAACGCCAGCGTCTGGGTTACGCACGTTGGCAAGCTGAATTTCGACACTACTGCCAGCGGGCACGGGGTCAGTTGGGAAAATCTCAATGAAGTTGTTTTCCTTATTCCAGTTCACCTCTTGTAGCGGCACCGCTTTGTTTTTGACAATCACTTCTACATCTTTTGGATCAAATTCCCCTTCAAAGTAATCGGGATAGGCGATCGAAAATTGAGCCACTGCCAGCTTCATTTTCTTAGCAGGAAGTCTTAAACGGTAGCGCTCACCGGCAACATTGGCTCTGCCACCAAAGTCTAAACGGTAGTTCAGGTTGTCTTCACCTTTGACACCGCCAAAAATAGTGAGACCTGGTAACCCCTGAGCAAAACTAAGCAGTGGAAGCCCTGCCACTAATACGCCTGCGATCGCAAGCCCAGACAGAGAACGTTTAACAAAGGATCTAGAAAACATAAGCGGATTACTCAAGTGGCAGAGATTTGGTTAACAGTTCGCTAATCTTCGCGCTAAGTAGACTCTATCAGGATTGATGAGTGAATGACTCATGCGCGTACTCGCTCAGACGACTCAAGACCAGCATTAAGGTCGTCAGTCCTACGCTAAGAGTATGTATCTATAAGCACAGGTCAAGCAGCTAGACGATGATGACGGCTAAAAGTGCCCTGCCAGGAACGCACCTCGCCTTGCAGTCGTTTGCAACCGTTTATGCTCACAATTAGCTTATGCTTGCAATTTGTTTGGTCAAGCACCTTTAGCGCTCTGCTTCGTCCTGAATGTAGCCTTGCATCACGAATGAAACCATACGGTTGTCAATGAAACTATACGGTTGTCAGCTACTTCTTTGGGATAAATGAGCTTCAAAAGAAATCCTCTAGCAGCAAAAATCTTATCTATTAGTGCTTAATCTATAAGTGACAATCATAAGACAAGTTAAAAAACCAACTGCGCTTTTGAGAATTAACGTAGGATACAGGGTTAGTGCGATCGTTTAGGGTGAGCGCTTGAGTGCTTTGGCGTTGCCGGGTGCATTGGTAAAATCAGGTGCGCTAGCAACATCTGTGCTGCCAAAGGTCTGTGCTGCCAAAACTGGTGTGCAAAAGTGATACTCAACGGCTGAACGCTTTGGGAGTGGATGCACCCCGGTGGCAGTTTCACAGCTTTTCTGCTGCTGAAGCAATGATCAAAACCACTCTTTAACAATCACAGTTTGAAAAGGAGCATTCATGAAGATCGGTGTCGCGAAGGAAGTCGAAATGGGAGAGCGTCGCGTTGCGCTAATCCCAGACACTGTAAGCCGGTTGGTCAAGCAGGGGTTAGAAGTTTGGGTAGAAGCAGGCGCAGGCGAACAGGCATTTTTTGCAGATGCTGCCTACGAAGCCGCAGGAGCAACGATCGTCACCGATACAGCCCACTTGTGGCGTGAAGCAGATGTGCTATTAAAGGTAAGCCCACCTCGAGAGCGGGCAGATGGGCAACACGAGACGGATTTGCTGCACGAAGGCGCAACGCTCATCAGTTTTCTTGATCCACTGGGCAATCCAGGTGGCATCAAGCGATTAGCCGATCGCAAAGTGACAGCCTTTGGCATTGAACTGATTCCGCGTACCAGTCGGGCACAAAGCATGGATGCGCTCTCATCGCAGGCAGGGTTGGCTGGCTACAAGGCGACACTGATTGCAGCAGCAGCATTGCCCAAATTCTTCCCAATGCTGACCACGGCGGCTGGTACAATTGCGCCTGCCAAAGTGTTTGTTATTGGTGCAGGGGTGGCAGGCTTGCAGGCGATCGCTACTGCCCGTCGCCTCGGTGCAGTTGTGGAAGCCTTTGACATTCGCCCCGCTGTGAAAGAAGAAGTGCAAAGTTTGGGCGCTAAGTTTGTTGAAGTAAAGCTGGAAGAAGAAACGGTGGCAGCGGGTGGCTACGCCAAGGAAGTTTCGGACGCTGCGAAACAGAAGACTCAGGAGGCGATCGCCGAACATGTCAAACTGTCTGATATTGTCATTACCACGGCTCAGGTGCCCGGACGCAAGGCTCCCCGGTTAGTCACAGGTGACATGATTGCCCAGATGAAGCCTGGTTCTGTGGTCGTTGATATGGCAGCAGAGCAAGGTGGTAACTGCGAGGGCTCAGAGGCAGGTAAAGATGTGATTCGCAACGGCGTGACGATTATTGGTCCTACTAATTTGCCGTCCACAATGCCTGTCCACGCTAGCCAGATGTATGCCAAAAACCTCCTGACGCTGGTGCAGTATCTCATCAAAGATGGCGTACTCACGCTGAATTTTGAGGACGACATTATCAGCGGCACTTGCGTTACTCATGCTGGCGAAGTAAGAAACCAGCGCGTGCGCGATTTGTTGGGTGAACCTGTAGCAGCCAAATAGAAAGTTGTTAGCTGTTAGCCTTTAGTCATTAGGGGTTTTCTTGCTAATGGCTAAAAAGCGGTAATTAGGAGCAACTAAAACGTTTGTTTTTAGAAAAACTCTTACTAACAACTAACAACCAAAAACTAAAAACTATATTGGAGTTTTGAACAATGGCAGAAGGATTAATTGCCGGACTGGTTGTTTTTGTGCTGGCATCATTTATTGGCTTTGAGGTCATCAATAAAATTCCGCCAACGCTGCATACACCGCTGATGTCGGGTTCAAATGCTATTTCGGGCATTGCGATCGTCGGTGCTTTGCTCGTCTCAGGCGAGCGCAACTGGAGTTTGACGGTCATTCTCGGACTGATTGCGGTAGTACTGGCAACGATTAACGTAGTGGGCGGCTTCTTAGTGACTGACCGGATGCTGCAAATGTTTAAGAAAAAAGAGGTGAAGGCATGACGGATTTTTTGCCAACTGGCATTCAGCTTAGCTATCTCACTGCATCAGCCCTCTTTATTATTGGCTTAAAGCAGCTGGGATCGCCTGCCACCGCACGAAAAGGCAATTTACTCGCCGCGATCGGGATGCTGATTGCGATCGTCGCAACGTTGCTCGACCAAGCTGTGCTGAACTACGAAATGGTGCTACTTGGCATCGCGATCGGGTCAGCGATCGGTGCGCTTATGGCTCAACAGGTGGAAATGACCGCCATGCCACAGATGGTCGGTTTGCTGAACGGTTTTGGTGGTGCAGCTTCAGCACTCGTCGCTGTCGGTGAATTCTGGAAAGTCATCCATGGTTTAACCGCTATTCCAGCCGATGAAACGATTACGATCATCCTTAGCGTCCTAATTGGTGGCATCACATTTACAGGCAGTTTACTTGCGTTTGTGAAACTGCAAGGGCTAATTAGTGGCTCACCCATTACCTTTCCGTTTCAGCAGCCGTTTAATATCACGCTGTTGGCTGGGTTCTTGGCAGGCAGTGCCTATCTCATTTTTAACCCCAAAGAAACGACGGTTTTTCTGGCTCTAGTCGCCGTTTCGCTTGTCTTGGGCGTGCTGTTTGTGCTGCCGATCGGTGGTGCAGATACCCCTGTTGTCATCTCGCTGCTGAACTCCTTCTCAGGCTTGGCAGCCAGTGCAGCAGGCTTTGTGCTGATGAACAATATGCTCATTATTTCGGGCGCGTTAGTCGGCGCATCGGGCATCATCCTGACCCAGATCATGTGTAAGGCAATGAACCGCTCGATCACGAATGTCTTATTTAGCGCATTCGGTTCCGGCAAAAAAGTCGAAGGCAACACTGCTACTGGTACTGAGGACAAGGCGCTGCGATCGATCGACGCAGAAGAAGGCGCAATGATGCTGGGCTATGCTAAATCGGTTGTCATTGTGCCGGGTTACGGGATGGCAGTCGCTCAGGCACAGCACGCCGTTCGTGAGTTAGCCGATCAGCTAGAGCGTTTGGGTGTGGATGTGAAATATGCCATTCATCCCGTTGCTGGACGGATGCCAGGTCACATGAACGTGCTGCTAGCGGAAGCAAACGTGCCGTATCCTCAGCTTTACGATATGGATGATATCAATCCTGAGTTCGATCGCACGGATGTGGCATTAGTCATTGGCGCAAACGATGTGGTCAATCCCGCAGCCCGTAGCGATGCTGGCAGCCCCATTTATGGGATGCCGATTCTGGAAGTTGATCGCGCCCAACATACGATCGTCATCAAGCGCGGTATGAGCAACGGCTTTGCCGGAGTTGAAAATGAACTGTTCTACAAGGACAAAACCATGATGCTGTTCGGCAGCGCTAAAGACATGGTGACGCAGCTTGTGTCCTCAGTAAAAGAGCTGTAGAACGATCGTTCAAACAATTGCCTGAATCTACGTGAGGTGCGGAGAGTCTTTAACAAGCCTCCTGCACCTTACGGTTTTTAGGGACTGGCGGCGATGCGTTCAGTTAAGACGCTTCATTCAGTTAAAGCAGGCTTGGATCAAAGGCAAAACCCAAAATTTGGCAGGCTTTGTGCGTTGCAAAGCTCTGTCCACAATCTAAAATCGAGACTTTAGTGGTCGTGCGTCGTTAGTTGTGTAAAGAGGAAGCACTGACATGAAGTTGCGAGAGTTGCTGGCAAGCATTCCAAATATGGCGCCGTTGTCAGAGCGTCCGGCACTAGAGGCAGACGTTAAGGGCTTGTCAACCAATTCCCATACATGTCAGCCAGGAGACGTGTTCATTGGCATGCCAGGAACGCGCGTTGATGGTGGAGACTTTTGGGCAAGCGCGATCGCGGCAGGGGCGATCGCTGCGGTTGTTTCACCTCAAGCAGCAGCGAAGGCGAGGCAAGAGCAAGGTGCTGCCATGCCTTACATTATTGCTGCGAACGATATGGTGCAGGTTTCAGCCCAATTGGCAGCAGCGTTTTATGGCAATCCAGCACAGCAGCTTAAGTTAGTCGGTGTGACCGGAACCAACGGCAAAACGACGACCACTCATCTCATTGAGTTTCTACTACAACAGGCGCATAAGCCTACAGCCCTCTTAGGGACGCTTTATACGCGCTGGCAGGGCTTTCAGCAGACCGCGTTGCACACCACACCCTTTGCAGTTGAGCTACAGCGGCAGTTGGCAGAGGCACTGACCGCAGGCTGTGAGTTTGGTGTCATGGAAGTAAGTTCTCATGCGCTGGCTCAGGGGAGGGTATTGGGCTGTACGTTTGAGGTGGCAGTCTTTACAAACCTGACGCAAGACCATCTGGACTTCCACCAGGATATGGATGACTATTTTGCAGCGAAAGCGTTGCTGTTTAGTCCTAGCTACCGCAAAGGGCGAGCGGTCGTTAATTTAGACGATCCCTATGGACAACAGTTGTTGCAGCATTTAGACAACGCTTGGAGCTACAGCACCGACGACACGACAGCCGATTTGTATACCAGCAATTTGTCCTACGGCTCGGATGGCGTGAGTGGAATGCTGCACACGCCACTGGGCGAGATGGCTTTTCGATCGCCCCTAGTTGGTCAATTTAATCTTGCCAATCTGTTAGCAGCAGTGGGCGCGGTGCTGCATCTAGGGCTGGATTTGTCTGACATTGTGACGGCACTGCCTCAATTTAGCGGCGTACCGGGACGAATGGAACAAGTGCAGATTGTGCCTAACCAGGATATCAGTGTGATTGTAGATTATGCTCACACGCCCGATAGTTTGGAGAATTTGCTCCGGGCAGCGCGACCGTTTATTCAGGGCAACATGATTTGTGTGTTTGGCTGTGGGGGCGATCGCGATCGGGGTAAGCGTCCTCAAATGGGTCGCATTGCTGCCGATCTCGCCGATCGCGTCATTGTCACCTCAGATAATCCTCGTACTGAAGATCCACAACGCATTTTGCAGGATGTGGTGGCAGGTTTTCCTGCATCTGTAGAACCTGTGGTAATGGGCGATCGTGCGGCTGCCATTCATACCGCCATTCTGGAGGCACAGCCAGGTGATGGGGTTCTGATTGCAGGAAAGGGGCATGAAGACTATCAAATCCTGGGTACTGAGAAGATTCATTTTGACGATCGAGAACAGGCACAAGATGCCCTGAAGCAGCGCTTAGGCATTGTTAAGCCATAGTCGAGCCATTAGTTTTTGGCATCGTGGTCCGAAGGATTTGTTTAACCAAGCGTGCCATCTGCTTCTAGCTATTGATCTAGCTGCTGGTATGGAGCGCCTGAATAATCGTGCGTTTAATTTGAATAAACTCAGGATCGAGCTTCATCTCTAAATCTCGATGCTCTGGGAGCGAAACGCGAACATCATGCTTGATTTTTCCTGGATGGGCACTCATCACATAGATTCGCTGCGAGAGAAAAACAGCTTCTTCCAAATCATGAGTAATCATCAGAATTGTGGTGTGGGTTTGCTCCCATAACTCCAGCAAAAACTTCTGCATTTGCTCTTTGGTTTGGGCATCTAGTGCGCCAAAGGGTTCATCCATTAGCAGCACATCTGGTTCATTTGCTAGCGCACGGGCGATCGCCACACGTTGCTTCATCCCACCCGACAGCTCTTTCGGATAAGCTCTGGCAAATTTAGTCAAGCCCACTACATCAAGGTAATAGGATACCCGTTGCTTAATATCTCCTTTGGGCAGGCGACGCAGCTTTAGCCCAAACGCAATATTGCCTGCCACGGTGAGCCAGGGATAAAGCGTGTAGCTCTGAAAAATCATCCCCCGATCAGCTCCGGGACCGGGCACTGCTGCACCATCAACCAATACTTTGCCCGAAGAGGGCAGAATCAGACCAGCAATAATGTTAAGTAAGGTCGATTTACCACAGCCTGAGGCACCAACAATGCAAACCAACTCTCGCGGCTGCAAGTAAAGATCGATAGTGTCCAGCACTGTGAAAGCGCTGCCTGCATGCGAAAAGCATTTAGACACGCCTTGCACTTCAAGTTTAGGAAGCTGGGATGATTGAACAGATGGCAGGCTTGTGCTGGTAAGAGTCAAAGCAGTACTTGCATCGTTAAGGGTTGGGCGCGATCGCGGAAAAGGCGCTGGGGTCATGCTGCTTCATTCAAACATTTGTAAGCAGGGCACGGCAACGGTACATTTAGTCCATCAACGTTAAGTCTATTAAACGAATGTCCGTCGCCTAAAATTGTTGCAGTTGCTACGGTTAAACTGACTGACCCTGATAATCTGTGACTGCTTAATTAATTCTTTACTCGCCTTGACACTGCCGTGCTTAAAGCTCCTTCCACGTCACGCAAGCGCTATCTCATGCCGTCTAGATTCTGGGGCATTCGTCAGAACTTGCCTCGCTGGCTAAAAATAGTTATTTCCACTACGGCTTTGCTCGTGCCGCTTGCTGTTTGGTCGCTCCTAAGTTACCGCGCTTGGGTGACACCTATCTTTCTACCAACACCAACAGCCGTACTGCAAGCTGGCAGACAGATGTTTATTGAAGAAAATCTGCTGCTAGACGTAGCTGCCAGTTCTTACCGTGTCTTTCTGGGTTTTATGGTTGCAGCAGCCGTTGGCGTACCGAGCGGCATTGCTATGGGCACCTTTCAAAGCATGGAAAGCCTGTTTAGCCCGATCGTTGGCACCGTGCGCTATATGCCTGTCGCCGCTTTTGTACCGCTCATTGTGCTCTGGCTGGGACTGGAGGAACAGACCCGCGTCACCATTATTTTTCTCGGCATCGTCTTTTACAACGCCATCATGGTGGCAGATGCCGTTAAATTCATTCCAAATGAACTTTTGAGCGTGGCGTATACGTTAGGCGCAAATCGGCTGAATGTGCTGATGCGAGTGATTGTGCCAGCCATCATACCGAGCATTATTGATACTCTGCGGGTCAATGTGGCTGGAGCATGGAATTACCTGGTGATCTCAGAACTGATTGCCTCTGAAAACGGCTTGGGCTTCCGCGTGGTGCAGTCGCAACGCTATCTCCAAACCGATAAAGTGCTGTTTACGATCGCCCTGATTGGTCTGATTGGGCTGCTTACAGACTTAGCCTTTAAGCTACTGTTTAACCTTGTTACGCCGTGGGCAGAGCGATCGACCACTTAAGGAGTTTGCATCGCTGAGTCAGTTTGAGATTGTTATAACGACTTATGCCAGCAAAATGCGATCGATAAACTTTTTCACCAACTGGTTCGCGATCGGGGTCTCTTGCAAATCTTGCAGCATAGTGGCAAGCGTAGCAGTACTGTCAAAATAACGGCTCTGATACCGTGTAAGGCGAACTCTTAAATCGGGTGGATCGATTTCTGGATGGAACTGAAACGCATAAAAAGGTTTGCCAGCGACCCGAAACGCTTGATAGGGACAAAGTGCTGAAGATGCTAGCAAAACTGCTTCCTCTGGCAGCGAAACCGCCCGCTCTTTATGTCCCAACACTGCCCAAAAACCGTTGGGAACGTCATAAAACAGCTCATCCGTCAGCGCTGCCTCCGTTAGCTGAAGCGGATACGTACCCATTTCCATGCTGGCAACATCAACAATCACCTGACCACCCAACGCCTCGATCGCCGCTTGGAACCCAAAGCAAGAGGCAAAAACAGGTATGCTTTCGTGCAAGCAGTGTTTCAGCAACCGTTTTAGATGCTCTACAAAGGGATATTGTTCTGGTTGTGTCACAGACGCATCGCTGGAACCCCCTACCAACAGAGCGTCAAAGCCCTCCATACATGTTGCATTAAACACAGGAGTCTCAAACACGTTTAGCACTGTAAACTGTGCAGCCTCCAGATGACTGTAGCGAATAAATTCGTTTAATTCTTCCTCGCAAGTAATGGCGTCATCCCGAATTTGCAGCAAGAGAAGTCTAAGCTGAGAGCGTTGCTTTGTCATGCGATCAACTAGAGAAACCCTATGTGCAAAAGATAGCGTTAATGCATCTCAGTAATAATGCAGAAGTCTCCGTAAAATCTACACTAACGCAAAGCTTTTGGGAATGCCTTCGCTCCCGTTCGTTTAACTATTTCATCCTGAGGCGTTAATAACCGTGGCGATAAGTCGAGCCGTCTCAAAACTCGAATGCCGTTATACCATCTATAGCAGCCTGTACGCCGTTGATCTAACTGAAGTATAAAGCCCCAAGCGATGCTTTTGTAGAACGTCTCTTAGGGCTAAGTGCTAAATTAATTGAGCTAAAACAAATAGCTAGCGTACTGAAAAAGCTTCACTAAAGCGGCGAGTAATTGGTTCAATCATGAAGTCTAGAACCGACTTCTTACGAGTCACAATCTCGGCAGTCGCTTGCATACCAGGAGTGAAGTTGACTGACTGCCCCCGGACATCAACAGCACGTTTGTTTAACCGAATCCTGGTTGGAAAGACAAGACCAACATCTTTTTCAACGATCGCATTAGGGCTTACTCCAATGACTTTTCCTTCTACAATGCCAAATTCCTGGTAGGAGAAGGTTGCTAACTTGACTTTAGCTCTCATCCCTTCTTTGATAAACCCGATGTCTCGGTTGAGAATCTTGACCTCTAACACGATATTTTCATCTTTTGGCACTATCGATACTAGCTCTTCGCCAGTCTGCACAGGACCTCTAGTTGCTTTTACGTTGTAAACGGTGCCATCAAAGGGTGCAGCGATCGTTTCACGCTCTTGCTGTTTTTTAGCTTGTGCTAGCTGCCCCTCAACCGATGCCTGCTCTTCCTGCCGTTTAGTAAATTGCGTAAGGATTTCGCTTTGTCGCTGAGAGACTAGACCTGTGGCTGTGTTTTGAGCTGACGAGTAAGCCGATTCCGCCTGACGAATCTTTTCCCGCTGGACGTTGATTTCTTTTTCATAAGAAACAACGCGGTCTTTCGCCTGCGTCACTTCATCCTGTGCCCGAATGTAGTCAAGTTGAGGGACGGCTCCACTGCCTTTGAGCGAGGATAATGCCTGTTCGCGTATGTTGGCGTTTGCGAGACCATCTTTGGCATTAACTAAGTTCGCTTGTAGGCGTGATAGAGTAGCCAGGGCTTCATCACGAGCCGATAGTTGACGCTGCGCTTCGTCAATGGCGGCAGCTCTCTTGCGATCGAATTCGCCAAGACGGGCTTGCAGCAATTGATCTTGTACTTGAGTACCAGCGTTGGCGCTACCCGTTCGTTCTGCTTGCAGACGGGCAATGTCTTCACGAATTAGTTTAGAGGCTTGGGTGAGACGAGCAACCTCCGCCTGGGGCAAGGCAGAATCCATGATCACCATGACTTGCCCCTTGCGAATCTGATCACCCTCTTTAACATTGATTTGCTGAATGCTGCCAACCGAGCCAGCACGGATAGGTCGTACTTCAGTGCTTGGAATCAGTTGCCCTTGAGCGATCGCGACTTCATCAATTTTGCTGAAGTGTGCCCAGGCGATCGTGCCAAACACAAGTGCGCTAATGCCGCCTGCCAGCAAGCGTGTATATAGCGGCGGCAATTCTTGTACAGCTTTGCCTAGCTCATAGGAGAGAGACTCCTTAGGGTTCGCTAGCTGCTGTTTGATCTGCCTGGACTGTGCCGGTGTGGAAGAGATGGAGACTTTCATCGAGGTTATGGTCTCTGCTAAACGCAAGAGGTTTACGGGTACTGACAGCGTAAACGCCTAGATTTAAGGTGCCTACTTTACAAAGAATTCCGACTTTTGTTACGAAAACTTAATACTTCTTTAAGGTTTCAAACCGAAACTTAGGTCACAATCGCGACCTAAGCTTCACACTAGAGATCTAGCTCCTTATTTATCACACTAATCTACTGCCGTGTTTCAACTTCTGCAACCGCTTGTACATGCCATACAGCCCCTGCTGGTGCCGCTCTGCTTTCTTTCTGCCTGGTTTATTGTGGTGCTTGTGGGCTGGAGTGCCTGGACAGCAACCCGTGATACCGTGGCTCGCGGTCGGCAAATGCATCGTATTCCCTGTGCTAACTGTCAGTTTTTTACCCGTGATTATCACCTTAAATGCACGGTACGACCGTCTACAGCGTTGACAGAAGAAGCCATTGGTTGCCCAGACTATGAGCCAGTGACGAGTGCTTACACA
This sequence comes from Phormidium sp. FACHB-592, assembly GCF_014695795.1. Classification (NCBI taxonomy): domain Bacteria; kingdom Bacillati; phylum Cyanobacteriota; class Cyanophyceae; order Oscillatoriales; family Oscillatoriaceae; genus Phormidium; species Phormidium sp. FACHB-592. Next base: position 107,621 of record NZ_JACJOZ010000023.1, on the reverse strand, counting down.
TCAAAGCCTCAAACTTATAGCAGAATGCAGTAAGGGGCGCTAAAACAGCATAGAGCGGTAGCTTTGAGACTGAAAGGCGTAGTAATTCGGTTCGGAATCCAACGCTGGCGACATCCTTACGTTGGAGGCGCATCGGCTTGCTGCATGAACCGTTCAGACTGAGGGCGATCGCGTTTCATAGCTTGCTGTTTGAAACTAGATGAAAATGACAGCAGGAAAGAGCTAAAGGAAGTCAGATTTATGTTGATTCAAAAGTTGAGTGAGTGCCCAGAGTTTACGGCAGGTGACGGTACCTTACTGCGTGAGTTGCTTCACCCAGACAAACAAGCGATCGCGCTGCGCTACAGCCTGGCACACGCGATCGTCCCTGTTGGTCAAACGTCGTTACCTCATGCGCTGACAACATCTGAGGTCTACTACATTCTTAGTGGTCAGGGTGAGATGCATATCAATGACGAACATCAGGCTGTAGAACCTGGAGACACTGTGTACATCCCACCCAATGCCAAACAGTTTATTCACAACAACGGCATAGAGCCATTGGTGTTCATCTGCCTAGTTGATCCGGCATGGCGTAAAGAGGATGAAATGATTTACCCATCTGACGACTAGTCGGGGTTTGAATCTGGAAAACGATTGTTGGGAATTTGCTCAGCTTCGGGGCAATCATCAGAGACAGCAGGCTCGACATTGCCTTTTGGAACAGCGGCTAGCTTCTGGGTGACAGCCCCTATGCTTTCTAGACGAACCATTTCTTCCCACGAACAGTTTTCGTCTTCTTCTTCAGTTTCGTAACGCAGGGTCACTAGGTCTCCTTCGATGTCGAGGATACGTGCCCGCTCAATCCAACGTTGCTGGTCCCGCAAGAAGATCCAGACTTCGCGACCGTCGCAACACAGTTGATAGATCTTGCGGTGTAACATGTTGCTTCTCCTGAGCAGTGAATGTGTCAAATACTTCGTGCAATGTCTCTATTGCAGGCATGGCTTTCACCGTCGTTGGGGCTTGCGTGCCTTGCTCCTTTAAGAAGCAAAAACAGGGGGAAAGGCGTGTTGCCCTTATCCCACCCAGCGATCGAAGTATACCCAGCGGAGCGGCACTTGAAAAAACTTGAGCAGCTTTCATTGGATAGACCAATGTTAACTGAAAGGTGAAAAACAGCTTTAGGTTGCGCTTGAAGCGGAAAAATGTTTTTCGAGGTCATTATTCAAGCAAGGTTCAGTAGTTTCAGTAGGTTCTGCGTCGGCTAAGGACATCAGCACAGACCCTTACAGAGAAGAAAAACTTGGCGTATGGAGCAGTACAGATAAAGAGGCGCTGACAAAGAGAAACCCGTCACGAGCGTCTGTAGATCTAGCCATTTGCCTTAGCATTCTCCTTCACTAAACGTACAACAGACAATGTTGATTGAAGCCTCTTCAACTTAGACGATCGGTTTAAATCTCTTAAGTATCGGATTGTACCAACTATTCTAGCGATTGTTAAGCACGATGCGAGTGATTGGTGCCTAACTGAGGACAAAGTGCAGATTGGACCGGCGCTTACGCAACGAAAGTTTATTTTTGGTAGGGTAGCTGCAAGATCTTAGGACAGTGGAGGTGATTAAAATGTTGCTGCAATTGAGTACCTGGCTTGAAGTAGAGGCATATTTGGAGCGATCGCAGGGTATTATCGTGCCGATCGGTTCCACTGAGCAACATGGTCCAACGGGGTTGATTGGCACTGATGCGATTTGTGCAGAAGCGATCGCGCGTGGAGTGGGTGAGGCGACACAAGCGCTCATTGCGCCGACGATCAACGTAGGCATGGCACTCCACCACACTGCGTTTCCGGGAAGTATGAGTCTGCGACCCAGTACGCTCATCTTGGTGATTCGTGATTACATCACCTGCCTGGCACGAGAAGGGTTTACACGCTTTTTCTTTATCAACGGGCATGGGGGCAATGTGGCGACGCTAAAGGCAGCGTTTTCTGAGGTCTACGCCACTTTGGTTGATTTGCACGTGCCTCAGGCAGAGCAAGTTCAGTGCCAGGTAAGCAATTGGTATCTGTGCAGCCCTGTTTACAAGCTAGCGAAGGAGCTTTACGGCGACCAAGAAGGCTCTCATGCAACGCCTAGCGAGGTTGCCCTGACGCAATACGTTTACCCAGAAGCAATCAAACATGCCCCTTTAAGTGAACCCGTGGCGAAAGGACATCGGATTTATGGTGCGGCTGATTTTCGACGACACTACCCTGATGGGCGCATGGGGTCAAATCCGGCGTTAGCAACGCCTGATCACGGCAAACAGTTTTACGAACTAGCCGTCAAAGATCTAAGTAATGCGTATTTGGAGTTTCTCGCCGCAGTATAAAATAGCGCAAGTGGTAGAAAAATATGAGGATTAGCCATTGGTTTCTGGCAAGGCGTGAAGGGGTGAGGGGTGAAGAGGGGAAAGAGTGAAGGCGTGAAGAGGGGAAAGAGTATGGCGTATTCTAATCGGAAGTGGCTGTAGATTGCTTTTGCCCTTCTCGCTGGGCTTGACCAGTTATCGTGGTTTTCCGTAGTGTCACTAGCTAAGGCGATCGCGTTTAAGCAGATGCATAGTCCTGATAACAAAGAGGGCATTCTCAGTCATGTAGCCGTTTGCGCTAAGACACAATTATTTAGCGTCACCGGAATGCCAGTAAGCCATGATGTGGCTGTAATACAGTGGCGCAACGATTGCCGCGATCGTGCAAAGCTCGGAGAATAGGATGTTAGAAACCGATTCATCGCCTTCTTCAATGGATGCTATCTCACAGCAGCAATGCCTACAGCAGTTGGCACAGCAGTTACAGGCGTTGCTGCGATCGCACCCCCATGCGTTTCTAATGCAGATCCAATGTGTTGTGAAGCAAGGGCACTTGATGGTTCTTGGTCAGCATCCATCTGAGGACACGCCCGATTCGCAGGCAATCTTTGGCACGTTGGAGCAAGCGATTCCCACTATGTTGCCCACGTTTCAAGAGTATCTAGGGCTAAGTACAGACGCTCCACCGCAAGCAAAACTTTATCTAAGAGCGCTAGGACAACGGCAACCCTATGCTGCTCACACCTTTCCCTTGCCGTCGATCGCGAAGCCGTTTGAGCCTTTGACCGAGACGACGAACGCTGATTGGATGCTGGACAGGGACGAGTCTACTGCCAACAAAAATGAGTTGCACGATCGTGAGGTGAGTCATGATCATGATGGAGGTAGCAGTGATGATATTCACGCTGCAACACCGCTGGAGACGGAAACCGCTGATCTGGCTCACTTGAACCCTGACTTGACACCGATCGCCCATCCAACACAGGCTGAGCGATCGTCCCTTTTGCCGTGGATCATTGCTGGTATTGGAGTCAGCATTATCGGCTTTGCAGGCGGGTTGTGGTTCATGTCGCGCCCCTGTATGGCTGGAGCTTGTGAACCATTGCAAACTGCGCAAACGCTCAATCAGCAGTCTTTACAAACGCTGCAAACGGCAAAAACACAGCAAGATTTGCAGCGGGCACAGCAACAGCTTGCAGACTCAAAGCGGCAGCTACAAGGCATTCCTAAATGGTCACGCTATTACAATGAGGCGCAGGCATTGCAGCAAGCTGCCCAAACGCAAGCACAGACGCTCGATCTAGCGTTGGGTGCTGAGAGCAAAGCCAACACAGCCATCCAGAAAAGCCAGGCGCTACCGCAGTCAACGGCTGATCTACGAGCAACGCAGGGACTCTGGCGCGAGGCGATTGCTCAATTGCAAACAATTCCCCAGTCAAACCCTCTCTATACCTATGCCCAGGCGCGATCGACTGCGTATGCTGCGAACTTAGCAGCGATCGGCAAACTCTCGATCACGGAACAACAGGCACAGAAAAAATTGGAAGCAGCGAAAGAAACCGCCAAAATTGCGGCAGCTAGACAGGGTATTGCCCAAACCTCAGAAAACTGGCAGTTAGCGCAAGTAACGTGGCAAGTAGCCATCAATACCCTACGGCAGATTTCTAGCAGCACCACGAGCTATGCCGAAGCGCAGCGGCTCTTGTCAGACTACCAACCCAAGCTAGCGGCAGCCCGCGATCGCGCAACCCGAGAACAACTTGCCCAAAAAGCTTTCAATCAGGCGATCGGGCTGGCGCAGAGAGCCGAAGCTGCACAAACTAGAAACCAATGGTCACAGGCAGTCGCTAATTGGAGAGACGCACTCACCAATATCAAGCAAGTGCCTGACAACACTGCCTATGCTGAACTAGCACAACCTCTGGTCGCCTCCTACAGCACCGCAGCGCAGCAAGCAGAAGCCCAACTTCAAGTTGCGGCTGCCAGACAACGAACGCGGGATGACCTGAACCGCATTTGCACTGGGTCGCCCAGGATGTGTACCTACGCGATCGACAACGATGTCATTCGCGTGCAGTTTACCAGCGCTTACGAGCGGAAGCTCCGAACCGCATTCATCATTGGTCAATCCGGCGATCGAGGCACTTTGGGTGGAGCCGTCAACCACATCGAGACGCTACAAACTGCTCTGCAAGCGATTACTGACAACGCAGGCTTGCCACTCGAAGTTTATAGCGCCGACGGTAGCGAATTAATTGGGTCGTTTAATCCAAAAGGGTGAGGGGCGAGAAGGAAAGGATGAAGAGAGAAAGGAGGCATAAGGAGCGTTTTAAGTTTGCTGCTTCCTGTTTGAGACTGTCTCCGCCCCCTGTTTGCGAGTCTCTCAAAAGAGATTTGAGAATAATTGCCACAATCTCGCTATTTATCGTTATACTGAACAAGTTGACGCGGGGTAGAGCAGTCTGGTAGCTCGTCGGGCTCATAACCCGAAGGTCCATGGTTCAAATCCATGCCCCGCCACCAAAGATTAAATTCACAGAGCCTTGTTAGTTGAAAAGCTGACAAGGCTCTGTTTTAGCTATTTAAATTGCAAACATGGTGTGAACTGCTGCGAACGATCGCCTGCCTCAGCGGATGTCTTCATAAAAGCGCTTGAGGGTTGTGGCAGATGCGCCCATGCCCCAAAGAAAGCCCACAGAAAGATAGATCGCCGTTGCTTTGAGTGCCCCCCATTTAGCGACTCGTCGATCGGACGATTGTACGACTCGGTTCACCTGGCGAATGCGTCCATGCGGCAATAGCTTAAGGCACAAATCAGCCTCTTCCATGATGGGTAGCGCTGGATCAAAACCTCCACATGCCCAAAAAGCTTCACGACGACAAAACATTACCTGGTCGCCAAACAGGAGCCGCAACCCTTTGAAGGTAAAGAGATACGGGTGAAAGAGCAGAGGAGCGTAATAGGTCTTCAAATAGTTGTGCAAGGAAACGCCCCAGCGCGTGGTTTCAGTGCCAGTCATGAGTGAAATAAAGCCACCGCAGGCGATCGCAGGGTTCCCCAACGTCCGTTCAATTACTGTGACCAAATCATCAGGCACCAATGTATCCGCATGGAGAAAGCAAAGAATTTCTCCTGTTGCCGCCTCTGCACCTCGATTCATTTGAATCGAGCGTCCAGCCTGCTCGGAGTGAATGACGGTTGCAGATATGGAGGCAGCGATCGCAGTAGTTTCGTCTCGACTACCACCATCCACTACCAAAATTTCCCACGCAGGCGGGTCAAGCACACTCAAGCAGCGCAGCGTCCGTCCCAGTGCCGCCGCCTCATTTAGGGTAGGGATAATGATGGAAACGCGGGGCATAGAATAGATTTCACATAGTAGATTCCAATGAGTGACTGAGTGAGCGGCCAGCTAACCCTACGGGAAGCAAGCTACAGCTATCAGCAGTCAGCCCTTTAACCTTCTGCCCTCTGCCTCCTGCCTTCTCTAAATGATCGCCCCACTACACGAACTTCCTGCGCCAGCCGTACAGCCAAAGCAATGGTGCCCGGTTACAATCTCACGTTGGGCAAGGAGGGCTGCATTGAAGTCGCGAATGTGGGGGCGTTGTCCATGAGGCTGCTGTGCTTCGAGATCCAGCATTTGATTGAAATCGCAGTCAAAAATGCGCCCATCCCAAGAAATTGACAATGTGTTGCGGCACATTAAGCCTGCGATCGTGCCAGGGTTAAACGCATTCACCAGCCGTTCCATATACGCTTGCAGGCTGCCAGATGCCTCCAGCCATTCCAGGTAGCGCGAAATCGGCATATTGTTGAGGGCTATGAGGCGATCAAACGTAATCCCATAGTTTTCCTGCAACCCGTTTTTCCATTCTTTTTCAATGCAAGGGTTATTTTTAGCGAGGCAAGTACCCACTGGATTAGTTACTAACACTAATTGCCGCTGCGGATCGCCCTGTCCGTAGCCTGCGGCATTCAGCCGTTGGAGAGCCTGAATGGATTTCTCGAACGTACCATCGCCACGTTGGGTATCCGTTCCTTCCTGCCGGTAGTGCGGTAGCGAGCAGACAATCTCTACGCCTCTTGCTGCTAGCCATTCAGGGAGATCCTGCATTCGTGGTAGCAGTAGTACGGTTAAGTTGCAGCGATCGATGACATGTTTGCCACGCGCCACACATTGATCCACCAGATAGCGAAAATGGGGATTCATTTCTGGTGCGCCGCCCGTGATATCAACTGTGTGAGCCTCTGTTTGATCCAGCGCTTGCAGACAGGCATCGATCGTTGATCGATCCATATTTTCAACCGTGCGTGTGGGACCTGCATCCACATGGCAATGGCTGCACGTCATATTGCATAGCTTACCGAGGTTGATTTGAAAGATCTCCAGTTTGCCTGGTTGCAGGGTTTGCCATTGGTGCGCTGCCAGAGTTTGAGCAAAATTACCCTGCTGTGGCGTTTGGGATAAATCAACGGCTGCTAGATCTGCAAGCTGTTGGTGTGGGTCAGCCAACCGCGATCGACCATATAGCAATGTAGGTTTAGCTGTAACCACTGCCTGATCCGGTTCGAGATCAGGCTTACTGCTCAACGTAGCGGTCTGTAGCGTCTCAGACATGGAGCAATTCTTTACCTTTTGCGTGTGTCTTCTACTAAAAGCTTATCGTTTACAAATGGCTGCTGACCGCTTCACATTGAAATCGCTTTTGAAGGTGCCGGATGGAACTTGAACGCTATGAAAAATGGGAACCCGTAGAAGGGATTAAAACCCCTGTGTATTGTGCCTTTATCAACGAAGATTATGACGGGCTAACGGTCACACTAATTTTCTCTGACATATTAGATGGACTGGATAAAGACCTCCGTATACACTTTGGTCGCGTGCCAGCCTACACTGTTCATGAAGAATTCGTTCATCCCTGGAATACGTATACTGCTGAGCCTGCCCCAACGCTTGAAGGACGGTGGGACAACTTCAATTTTCCGCTTCTCGTCGTCGAGAATTCTGTGTGGCTACGGTCATTCTCAGAGATGCAGCTGCTCCCGTATCCAGATAGTATTCACTACCATCTCGTGACGTTAGACCAGACGGTTGATGTCCTCTGTAACAATGTGCCTGAAGCATCCTGGGTAGAACCTTTAGGCTAACACTGCGGCGCATGATCAGCTGTGCGGACTCGCTCCCAAACAGGTAAATCATCGGGTCGATCTACGTCTGTCAGCATCGGCAGAGTGGTCAGAGACAGATTCAAATTGTTGGCAATGTCTACCGTTTGTTGAAACACGCGATCAGTGCTCCAGGTAATTGTCTTAAATAAATCAGGCACTAGTCGTCGTAATCCAATCAGGTAATAACCACCATCCGCTGCGGGTCCCAACACTAAATCGGTTTGCTGTAATGCCTGAAATGCCTCTACCAGCAGAGCGGTAGTCAATTCTGGGCAATCGGTGCCAATGATGACCGCAGCCTTCATGCCACTATCAAACGCGGTTTGGAATGCCTGCGCCATACGATCGCCTAAATCCCCTTCGGGTTGTGGTTGGCAAACAAGATCTGTTCCTAACCAGGTCTGCATTTGGGCGCGATCGCCGCCTGCAAACCAGCATTCCACTGTTAAGGAACGGCTTTGCTGTAAGGGTTTGACCTGAGCCAGCGTATGTTCTGTCATCTGACGGTGAAGCTCTGCGGCAGCTTCAGCGCCCAATGCCGGAATCAGCCGAGTCTTTGCCTTTCCTGGTTCTGGGTAGCGTGTGAAAAAAATGAGGCGTTCGCTCATGATCGTCCCTTGATGGTTAACGTCTTATGATTGACGTTGCCAGCATACCTGTAACCGCAACGGAAGCGAAGCATGATCGAAACAACGGTGCGCGACCAGTACAACCAGATGGCAGAGCGGTACGATCGCCGCTGGAGCCGCTATCTTTCCAATACACTGTCGTTTCTTAAAGACTGGGCAGCGATCGTGCCAGAAAGCACTGTGCTCGATATTGGCTGTGGCACGGGAGAGTTTGAACGTCTGGTACTGCTGGAGCAACCGTCACAACACATAATCGGTGTCGATCTTTCAGAAGGAATGCTAGAACTAGCTCAACAAAAATGCCGCGGCTATCCTCATGTGTCCTTTCAAAAAGCGTCTGTTGTTGCGTTACCGTTTGTCGATCGCAGCTTTGATATCATTGTCTCTGCCAGCGCCTTTCATTACTTTGCTGACCCGATCGCCGCACTGAAAGAAATGCAGCGAGTGCTCAAGCCCAATGGTGAAATCGTGATTTTGGATTGGTGCAAAGATTACATCATGTGCCAGCTGTATGACGTTGTGCTGAAGCGGGTTGATCCGGCTTATCGGCAGAGCTACACGCAGGCTGAGTTTCACCGCTTACTAGCCCAAGCTGGTTTAGTCGTCGATCGTGCCCAAAAAGTCCGCTTCGGTCTTGCCTGGGAATTGATGATTGCCACAGCTAGGACAGACACTCCTCTGTAGCTTCCTAAGAACGAAAGAGCAGCCACTACCAAAGCTCAAAGGTGACTTCTCGGTGCGACAGGTTGGGATTGTAGTACGGGTCGCCATTGAGTTTGGCGAAGTAGTGGCTCCACTTTTGGTTCAAGGTTTCCCACTCGTTAGGTTGTAGCCCTGGTTTGCGGCTGAGTGATTCGTAGTGGATCAACTGAGCATAAGGCGTGACAACGTTGCGGTAGCCTGCCTCATGCACCTTCAAGCAAAAGTCTACATCGTTATAGTTGAGTGGAAAAATTTCATCCATGCCACCCACTTGATGGAACACTTCCGTGCGGATCATCAAGCAAGCCGCTGTTACCGCCAAGTAGTTGCGATTGACCAGATTGGAGCAAAAGTAGCCGGGATGATCACCATCAAAACCGTGAAACGCATGACCTGGATTGCCACCCAGCACCATCACCCCACCATGTTGAATTTTGCCATCAGGATAGAGCAATTTTGCCCCCACTGCGCCGATCGCCTCTTGCTGGGCAAACTCCACCATCGACTCTAGCCAGGCAGGTGTTGTGACTTCTGTATCATCATTCAGCAGCAAGAGAAACTCTCCCCTCGCGTTAGCAGCACCCTGATTAATGCGGTGAGCAAAGTTAAACGGCTCCTCACAGCGCACGAGGCGAACATTTGCTACCGGAGAACCATTGGCAGACTGCATGACGGCTGCTAGCGTACTGTCTGGGATATCATACCCATCCACCAGCACCAGCTCAAACTTGCGGTAGGTACTGCGTTCTTGAATGCTACGGATGCAGTTCTCCAACGCGACTAGAGAACCTTCTGACGTATGCAAGGCTTTGCCAGCACTGGGGATAATAATGCTAATTAAGGGTTCGCCCAGAATGTGACGGCGTACGCGCCAAAAGCCAGGGCGATCGGGTGCTGCCTCAACCCAACCGGGATAGGGGCTGCGTGCCACCATTGCTTCCAACGCCTGACGCGCTGCAATATATGCCCACGGCTTTGCTTGCTCGCCTCCGGCTGTCACCGATGCAGGAATAATGCGCCAGTGATACAACACTTTCGGGATGTGGTAGATCTGCTTGGTTCGCTCGACCACACGCAGCACTAGATCATAATCTTGAGAGCCATCGTAGCCTGCGCGAAAGCCATTAATCTCGCGGATAAGGCTCGTGCGGTAGACACCTAAATGGCAGGTGTACATGCAGGCGTGAAAGTAGTCAGGCGACCAGTCAGGCTTGAAGAATGGATCGAGCCGTTTCCCAGCCGTATCCATTTTGTCTTCATCGCTGTAGATAAAGTCAGCTTCTGGATGCTCGTTGATGAGTTTGGCGTTCTCAAACAGTGCATTGACGGCAAGCTCGTCATCGTGATCGAGCAACGCAATATAGTCGCCTGTTGCTAGCGCCAGTGCATCATTGCTGGCAGCCACAATCTGACCATTTTCTGAACGAAAGACGACCTTAATGCGAGGGTCAAGCTTGCTGTAGCGGGTCAGAATTTGCTTGATATGGGGCTTGGGAGAGGCATCATCAGCGATGCAAAGTTCCCAATGGGGGTAAATCTGGTTTTGTACTGATCGAATGGCTTTTTCTAGCCAAACTGCCTCAACGTTGTAAACGGGCATGATCACTGAGAAGGTTGGTCTATACGCCCAACCTTCGATCGCGCGTTGGGCAGCCAGCAGATCGGCGCGAGTAAGGCACTCACGCGCTACCCATTTTTGATAGTTCGCCTGACCGTGAAACTTTTCTAAGCTACGTCTGTAGAGAAACTTTAGCAGACCGATCGTATTGCGCTCGCGCCAGACCCGCCATAGCTTGACAAGTTTACGGCTGATAGAAACGAGAGGGTTGGCGCTCATGGCATCGGTTGCATTGGGGGCACTGTCAATTCTTGCCTATTCTCCAACGTTTGGTTGCTAAAGTTATGCCAAAAGCTCTGTTGGTTTCAGTTCTAGTGTGATTACAGTTCTCATCAAGTTCTCATCAATAGTCGTCACAGTTCTGATGGCGAATCAGGCGCAACGATCTCTCCTTCACCAATGGTCAGCATTTTCTGCTGATCGGTAATCAAATCGGTTAATTCATTGAACTGCACCCCCATCGACTGACAGGCTTGCTGTAGCTCGTGCTTGAACGTGTTGAGATCAGCACCATAACCGCAAAGATTGGCAGCCGTCTCTGTTCCCTGCTTTGCATTTGCGCGCGCACAATCAACGAGTTCTAAACCTTTCAGCGGTGCGGTTGCTGCCATGTTGGTTTCACTAACGCTACGCCTATCACTATCTTATGGACAGCGCTGCTAGCTATCCACCAACAGGCGGATTATTCACTACGACTGGTGGGAGACTGCCAATACTGACAGGCAGCATACGCCATTGTGACGACACCTGTGATGATTGCCGTTTCATCGATCGCAAACTGTGGATGATGCAGCGGATAGTTCTGCCGATCCTTAAACCCAACGCCAAGCCGAAACATGCTGCCTGGAGCGTGTTGCAGGTAAACCGAAAAGTCCTCGGCACCCAGTGATGGTTCATGCAGCATCTGAATGCCTTGAGAACCCCAGGCATCAACAGCGGCACTTTCTAGAAGCTGAGTCATCACGGTATCATTTTGCACGGACGGTGTACCGTGTCGGTAATGCAGTTCGTAACGCGCACCGTATGTCTGGCAAAGGTTCGCCACGATCTGCTCAATCCAACCAGGTAGAGCAGCACTGGTTTCGGGGTGGAGCGATCGCACTGTGCCCAAAAGCTGCACTCGATCAGCAATTACATTGGGGGCACGTCCACCGTTAATTTGCCCGATCGTCAGCACGACAGGACGTAGCGGATTTTGCGTCCGGCTGATGGCTTGCTGGAGGGTAGTGATCACCTGAGACGCAATCCAGATCGCATCGATCGCCTCATGGGGTCGTGCCCCATGCCCCGACTCTCCCAGAATCGTGATCTCCAAATCATCGGCAGCAGCGGTCAGTGCGCCGTAGCGAATGCCAATGACCCCTGCTGGAATGGATGGAAACACGTGCAGCGACAAAATGCCCGCCACATCTTCCATCACGCCATCTTCCACCATCCACTTGGCACCCTGAGCAATCTCTTCTGCCGATTGAAACAGAAAGCGAATGTTACCTGGTAGAGCTAACCCCAGTTGCGACAGCACCATCGCGGTACCCAAACCGACGGTTGTGTGAACATCGTGCCCACAGGCGTGCATGAGCCCAGCCTGCCGTGACGCAAAGACTAGCTCAGTTTTTTCATGAATGGGCAGCGCATCCATATCAGTGCGAATTGCCAAGCGGCGGTCATCTGTGCCTTGACCCAGTAGTTCGCCAACGACACCAACTTTGCCAATCCCTTCTTGTACGTGCAGCCCGCAGGACGACAATACCCCTGCCACGTATGCTGCTGTCTTGTGCTCTTGCCCGCTTAGTTCGGGGTGGCTATGCAGGTGGCGACGAATTTCGATCAGTCGGGGAGCCAGTTTAGCAGTGATGTCTTTAATTTGGGCAAGCATGAATCAAGTGTAGTGTGCGTTACTCCCATAGTAAAAGAGTAAAAGTTTTTACATGAATCTTGGCAGGGCGCGATCGCCGGATCGAAATGAGCTAATCTCGTACCCTCCCAAGCAAGAGTTGCTGTTCTGCCTGCGCGATCGCCCAATAGGTTGCTTCTACAGCCCCTGGATCAACCGATATCGACGTAATACCCCAGTGCACCAGATCTGCAACGAGTTCAGGGTCTTGAGAGGGTGCTTGTCCACAAATGGAACAGGGAATACCAAGCTGGATTGCCTGTTCGATCAAGCGAGCGATCGCTGCCTTCACTGCAGGATGTCGTGCCTTAAAGCTGCTTGCCAGTAGAGCGTGATCACGATCGACCCCCAGCAATAGCTGCGTCAGATCATTAGTGCCAATGGCAATCCCTTGCACGCCTGCGCTGACATAGTCTGGCAGCAAGAACAACACTGAGGGCACCTCTGCCATAATCCAAAGCTGAAACTGGGAGTGGCGCATTAGTCCTGCCGCCTGCACCCGCTCACGACAAAAGGCAAATTCTTCTACTGTGCGAACAAACGGCAGCAGCAGGTGGATGTTGGTATACGTCGCCTGTACCTGTGCCAGAGCCGCCAGCTCCAGATCAAACAGCGTGGGATCAAGGCAATAGCTGAAGGTGCCGTGTAAACCAAGCGTTGGATTCACCTCGATCGGTACCACTTCACCGCCTATTAACCCTCTTGCTTCGTGCGATCTTAAATCAAGCGAACGATAGAACACAGGACGTGGTGCTAAAGCGGCTGCAAATTGGCTGATACGTATTGCCAGACGCTCAACCAGTGCTGCGCTACGTCCGCTATGTACCCATTGGAGTGGATGCTGGTAATCCAACGCCGCAATGGCTAGCAGCTCACCGCGCAACAAACCAATGCCATCGATCGGTAAGGCAGCAATCATCTCAAGGGTTTGGGGCTGGCTCAGGTTCACCATTAGCTTGGTGAGCAAGGGAGGGCGGTTGGCAGATCTAGGTGTCTCAGTGGGTAGGGTCATTGGAAGCGTTGCTTCTGCCTCCTCAGCCTGGAGTTGGTCGACAAGGCGATAGACGTTGCCACGATCGCCATCGACCAGAATCAACTCACCTGTTTGAATCTGCTGTGTCGCATGAGTGGCTGCCAGCACAGCGGGAACGCCAACTTCTCTCGCAATAATGGCGCTGTGCGAGGTCATGCTGCCTTGCTCTAGCACAAGACCAGCCGCCTGCTTGATCGACAGTAACCAGTGCGGCGGCAGCATCTCAGCAATCAAGATTGTTCCAGGCATCAGTGTGTCGATCGCCTCACCCAGCGCAATGACTCTTGCCTTGCCGATCACCTGCCCCGGCGCAGCGGCTAGCCCAGCCAACAGCAGCACTCGATCGGCAACCGCAACGGGTGGCTCTGCAACCAATGGTTCTGAGTCTGGAGGCACAGCACGATCAGGTCTCACCATGACTTGAGCCGATGAGTCCAGCAAGGGATACGGCTGGCGCGTTGCTGGTGTAATCAGTTGAGTCAGGTAAAACTGGGGTGAACAACCCTGCTCCTCACAGAACGTCCATTCCAACACCGTCGCCTGATTGAAAGTAGCTACGACAGCGCGCACAAGCTGCACCAAAGCACCAAGCTGCGCCTCATTGAGGGCGAACTCTACTTGCTGTGTTTCGTTGAGTAAATAGGCTTGCAGCAGCGGTAAGTGAGCATGAGGCAACAACGGTGTCATGTAAGACGATCGCACAGCTTCATCGCTAGCGGCTCCAACATTAACGGTTGCAGTCTCCGCTACCTGATAGACGATCGTTCGTTTCCCAAGTTGCTGCGCTTGCACTATGCCGCTACTGGCATGAACCTTATAGACATCTGGCGACACTTCACCCCAGTCGATCGCCATGCCCAGCCCAGCCGTTGCCTGTACTTGCAACGTATTGCCCAGTCGTTGCACCGTGCCAGAGGCGATCGCTGATCGTAGTGGCTGCACCAGCACTGCCAGCTTGACCTGCTGCAACTGAATGCCCAAACGCTGCCAATAGAATAAACTCTTAGCACGAAAAAGTTGTGCCCAAAGACGCTTTAGTCCTTGAGCCAGCTCGGCTTCCGTTGCCCGACAGACTTGAATGTCAAAGAGTGCTGAACTTCTACCGTTTGCGATCGCCTCTGTTGCTGTGGTTCTAGAGGTCGTCTTTACAAACAGAGAAGGGCGCAGCACTATCACAGGCGTTTGTAACTGCTGCATTGCATCTGTGATCTCTGCTAGACAATCGGTTGGTAAGGTTGGTGCTTCGATGGACTGCCGCAGTCGTTGGGCGATCGCCTGAAGCTGCCGTGGATTCTCGATGTCTAGCCGCAGCGACGAGTGCGGTAAATCAGCAAAGAGGGGTTCTGACCAGTCGATCGTTTCCAGAAACTGCTGCAAAACGCGGGCAGAAACAACAAACCCTGGTACAACAGGAAAGCCCTTTTGCAGCACCTGGCTCAGGTACAGCGCTTTGTTACCGACTAAACTTCGATCGTGCGGTTGAATCTGGTTGAGCCAGTAAAGATTAGCCACAGCAGCCACACGTAGCGAACAGTCTTCAATCTTAGAATTTTCGCTGCCGATATGATAGCCATTTGATGGTTGGCGTTGCTGTGGGGTAGGAACGGATGCTTTTGCTTCCTGGTTGCAGTGCTATAGCAAAAGGATGACGAGGGAGGAAGGATAAGGGATAAATAAAAGCCCTTGCTTAAAGGAAGTTTCAAAGTTTAGGTTTGTCCCAACGTTCTCTTCGACTGCTATGGCAAAAGGCTAAAGGATTAAGTAAAACCCTTACCAGAAGCAGAACTAGGAACCCCAATCTGTCCTAACGTTCTCTTCGATTGCTACGTACGTCCCTACAAAATTTGCACCATCAAGCAGCCTCTACTGGCTTCCTAACTAATTAGTCGTGAGGATAAAGGATACCTTGCCGTCACTACGTTGCTGTGCGATTAACCAACGCTAAAACAGCTTGCGCGATCGCGGCGGGGTCGATCGGTTTTGCAAGGTGCATTTGAAAGCCACTGGTTAAGGCTTGCTGGCGATCGTCATCCGTCGCATATGCAGTCAGCGCCAGTGCTGGTAAAAAGGTGCCTTGCGCCGCGTCTAATGACCTGACTTTGCGGATGAACGTGTAGCCGTCTTCATCAGGCATCCCAATATCACTCACCAGTGCATCGGGTTTCCAGCTTGCTGGGGCAGCATCCAATGGCTGAGTGAGCAGACTTAAGGCTTCTGCTGCCGACGCTGCTATAGTCACGATCGCGCCATAGTGTGACATGGCTGCTTGTAAAAAATCTCGGGTATCCGGTTCGTCATCCACTACAAGGATGTGTAGCCCTGAGAGTAAGTCTAACGAGTCGCTGCCCGATGCCGCCCTGGGCAGAGCAAGACCGGAGTTCTTAGCCTGCGGTGTCGGTTGGGCTGAAGAAGGCACAGCGCGATCGCTGCTGGAAGGAGCTCCATCATCATTTCCGCTGTCTATGGCTGGGCTGTCTAGTCGTGCTTGGGGGCTGACCGTTTCCGTCGCTACACTCATCAAGGGCAAGGTAATCATAAGTTTGGCTCCCTGTCCCAGCCCCAAACTGTCAGCTTGCACGGTGCCGCCATGCAGCTCTACCAGGTGCCGGACGATCGCCAACCCCAGTCCTAACCCTCCTTCTGCCCGTGTTGACGATGAATCTGCCTGCCGAAAGCGATCGAACACAAAGGGAAGAAACGCCTCGCTGATACCCTTACCTGTATCTGTGACGCTAATGTGGGCATGGGAAAGGTGAGGCGTGGATCTTGCAGCCTGTAGTTTTACATCCACACGCCCACCCTCAGGTGTAAATTTAATGGCGTTAGCAAGCAGGTTCCAGACTGCCTGCTGCAAGCGATCGGGATCACCCAGCACCATTAACGGCATAGTCTCTAGTGGGGCATCTTGCAACCATGTCACAGTAATCGACTTTGCAACGGCAGCCGGACGCATTGTGTCGATCGCGGCTGTTACGACCGTCGCCAGATCAACGGGTTGCGGTTGCAGGCGCAGTCTGCCCTGCGTAATGGTTGAGACGTCCAGAATATCGTTGATGAGCTGGTTTTGTAACCGGGCATTGCGTTCGATTGTTTCTAAGGTGCGTGCGGTGGTGGCTGGGTCAAACTGGCGTGTCCGCAGCAACCGTGCCCAGCCCAGAATTGAGTTGAGCGGTGTACGCAACTCATGCGAAAGGACAGCGAGGAACTCATCTTTCATCCGGTTTGCCTGAGCAAGTTCTTCCGTTTGGGTACGGAGGGTTTGCTCTAACTGCTTGCGCTCAGTCAGGTCGAGAATGAAGGCGATCGTCTGCTGTTTCGCCTCGCCCAAAAGCCCAAAACCTATAAGAACAGGCACCCGGCTACCATCTTTGCGGATGTACTCTTTTTCGTAAGGAACGCAGTGTTCTCCTGCTTGTACCGTCAGAATGCTTTGCTCATCCAAGGGTAAATATTCGGCTGGAGTTATCTCAGTCCAGCGGAGCTTGCCTGTCTGCAGGTCGTCACGCGAATACCCAACCATGCGAAGAAATTCATCATTGGCTTCGTTAATATCTCCGTTAATTTGACCAAAAAGAATGCCGATGACATTCGCTTCGACCAGACTGTTTAGCCGTTCCTGGCTCAGTTTTAGCGCTACTTCTGCCTGCTTACGGGCGCTCAAATCAGCCGTGATCGAGAGAATGCAATCCTCCTCAGCTGTCAACCCTCGCAGCACTGCCGTCCAAATGCCTACATAGATAAACGCACCATCTTTACGCTGGCGGTACGTTTCCATGCCGTGTAGCAAGGTGCCACTCAGTGTAGCGGCAATCTTCGCGGCAAATTCTGTCTGTTTCTCCTCTGGCACCGTTGGCATTACACAATCGATAGTCTCGTCTGCCCGCCAGCCAAAAATTTGCTCGGCAGCTGGGTTCCACCGCTTGACGATGCCCTGTCGATCGAGCACTGTGATGGCAACAGGCGATGCCTGAATCAACGCTTGAAGTTCCTGGTTGGTTTCTTGCAGCGATCGCTCTACCTGCTTGCGTTCAGTAATATCAATACCGGTGCTAATGACATGGCTAACGGCACCCCACTCATCTAGCAAGACATTGCTCGACCAGGTAATTAAACGCCGCCTGCCGTCTCTGGCAAGCCAGTAGTTCTCATACTCACTGGGTACAGCATTGACGCATAGATTTCGGAAGACCTGCTTCACGGGTTCGATATCTTCTACCAGCAAAAACAGATCCCAAACGTATTTGCCTCGCACTTCTGCAAAGGTATAGCCTGTGAGCTGTTCACAGGCCCGGTTGAACTGAATAATCCTGCCCCAATGATCGAGCACAACGATAAAGCTACCCGCTGTACTGACGATCGCTGTAATTAAATCTCGCTCATGCTGCAGCGCTCTCACCAATTCCCGCCGCGTTGAACTAAGTGAAACTAACAACAGTGAGGTCAGTACAAAGATGCCTAATCTCACCAGGTCACCCGGAGCGCTAACTCTCAAGACGTAGATTGGCGGCAAGAAAAAGTAGGTCGCTGCCAACGCTGCGATCGCTGTAGCACAGAGTCCGGCACCCAACCCGCCATACCAGGCACTCACCATGACAGCCGCAAAAAATACTAAGAATGGTGAGCTACCTATAGGCATCCAGGAGCCTAACCCTAGCATTAGCACCAGCGCCAATAGAACACAAAAAAGGGCGACACCATACCGTAGCCACCGAGGGCGTTCTGGCTTAAGCGTCGGTTGCGTTACTAAGGGCGCAAGTGGTGGTGGAGAGGGAGCGTGAGACTGACGGGACAGCAATGCTTACTCCTTTGTGGGTATAGCAGTAGCCATATTTGGGCATACTCAAGCGGGTATGTCATATTTCCATCGGTACAAGTTGATACCATAACCTGCCGTAAATTGCCAACAGAGACGCCATAGTGGCTTGTCTGTAAGCCAAGCGGTGAAAGGTAAAGAGGGGACAGTTGCAAAGAGTATGGCTTCTTTACTTAGAAATGGCTGTAAGCGAATACAAGGGCTGGGGCATCCATATTCATTCTGACTCCTGACTCATACTTTCCGTTCTACCAGACCAAAAGAATGCTTTTTTTGAGGTTCCCCCTTCATGAGTGGCTTTAGCGATCGATTCTATGGGCTAGTCAATCTGCTGCTACAGGCTCAATGCCCGCTTTGTCAGCGTACAACCGCAGATACCTTCTGCCAGGATTGCCAACGTCAAGTCCAACGGTGTCAATTTCCCAGTCCTGGGTGGATACAGCAAGAGCAACTACCTGTATTCGCGTGGGGACGCTATAACGGCGTACTGCGACGTACGATCGCTGCCTTCAAGTACGAAAAGAAGCCCCACCTGTCGCAACCGCTAGCGCAGTGGTTGGCTCATGCTTGGTTAAACGCTACAGACCGTACCGCAACCTTTACTGTTGTGCCGATTCCGATGCACCCTAGTAAGCAACGGCAGCGTGGTTTTAACCAGGCGGAGCTATTGGCAACGCATTTCTGTGACCAAACTCGACTGTCGCCTCAAGCACAGGGGTTAGCTCGGTCGCGCGAAACCACGGCTCAGTTTGAGCTTTCAGCCAACGATCGTGAACAAAACCTGGCAGATGCCTTCAGCCTCGGTGCTGCCTTTCAGAAGCGATCGCCTACTGGCTCTGTTCTGCTCCTGGACGACATTTACACCACTGGCGCAACCGCTCGCTCCGCTGCCCAAACCCTTCGCCGCCACGGCATTCAAGTACAAGGGCTAATCGTTCTAGCACGAGCGGAGCAAGAGCGTCAGGAGAATTCGCCACCAGTATTATTTGACCAAAAGTACCGCTGAAACGTTTTCGCTTAAACTAAGCCATACTCTTTATCCTTTCACCGCTTCACTCTTCTACCTCCTCACCCTCCACTTCTTCACTACCTAGCATGGAACTAATTCGCGCACACGTATGGGTTTCGGGACGGGTACAGGGTGTTGCCTATCGCATTTCGGCTGCCAAAATTGCAACGCACCTGGGGTTAATGGGCTGGGTACGCAACTTGCCCGATGGTGGCGTGGAAGCGGTCTTTGAGGGCGAGGAAGCGGCGATCGAATCGATGCTACGCTGGTGTCATGAAGGACCACCAGAGGCGATCGTGGAACAGGTAAGAGCCTCGTATGAAACGCCAGAGGGTTTACGGTCGTTTAATATTCGGCGCTAGTGCAGAGCTATCTCAGAGGTCGCGTACGTGCATAGCTACACGGCTTAACGACCTATAGTACTACCCTGTCACCTCTTTACCTCTTCACCCCATTACCCTTCCACTCCATTACCTCTTCACCTTCCCAAGGTTCACCGTTACGCACTTGCTAATGCGCCAGTTGCAGCGGTGTTGCAGCCTGCTGGAGGTCGCGCAGTTTTTGCAGCACCAGCCCTTCTGTCAATAGCCGCTTGGCTTCCTGGATGCCTGCTTCTAGCGATCGACAACTGCCGCAGCGCCACAGATAAAACCCACCGTTCCAGAGGGTTGACTGCATCAACTCAGAGGGCTGCCCTGCCAGCACAGTTAGCATTGCCTCAACAAACGTCGGTGTTGCTTCCAAGGCGACATTCTTACCCTCAAAGCCATAGTCACGCGGATGTAAGGTCAGGCGCTCAAAACCGATCGTCGGTGCACCCAAGCCAATAATCGCGGTACGCTCCCTGGGTAGATCGCAACTGCCCTCCAAGCCTTTCACGCTGGTGAAGTGGGTGATGCCTCGCAGCGCGATCGCCTCCTGAAACATCAACTCCGTCGGCGGATGCACGAAACCAGAGACCAGGTGAGTTTCTCCGGCATAGGGCGACCAGAGAAGTTCCATCGTTGCCAGGGGCGGACGCTTGCCAATCTGCTCCCGGTACGGCACCAAGCCATGTGCCAGCGGAAAGTGGGACGGTAAGTAAAGAAACCCAATGCCCGTGCTTTCTAAGACGTGTTGTACCTGTGCCAGGCTTAGCTGGCTCCAGTCAATGCCCAAGCCCCGCCAATAGTCAATGAGTGGTTCGCCCTCTTTCGTCGGCATCCGATCGCCCCCATGCGAAACCACCGGACAATTTGCGGTTGCTAACAGCAGCGCAAGTAACGGACTGAGGGGCGCCGTGCGCGATCGCCCGTCGTAGGGCACAGACAGCACCGTCACCGGATGCGCTGCCGCGATCGACTGCAGACGCGGACCGAGTGTCTCATACGCATCCAGCATTCCAGCCAGTTCAGTGCCAGTCGGTCGCCGAATCCGATGGGCAATCATGAAGGCACCAATTTGAGCGGGCGTTGCTTCCTGTAACAACATCATGCGGGTGGCAGCAGCAGCCTCCTCACGCGTAAGGGGTTCGCTGGTGTGGGTGCCGCTACCGACTTTGCGAAGCAGTTCTCTAAAGGCGTGACTCATGACATTTGCTGAATGGATGCGATAAACGGGTGAGGCAATAGGGCAAGGCGATCGGGCGATACATTGCTGCTGACCAGAGCACTAGCAAACCGACGGCTTAACAGTTAACTAACAACCGTCACCTCATATTCGCCTCACTTGACGCTGACCGCTAGAGGCAACTCAAATTTGGGCGGCAGTAAGGCTGCAACAAGGTTGAAGAAGTGCTGAATCGGTGGAATTTGCAGGCGATCGCGCGTTGTCACCAGTACGACCTGACGGGTGAAGGGCAGATCTACCATTGGTGGAGCGCTCGTGCCATTGGTAGAAGGCAAGCTGGGAGACAGCGATCGTACTGCTAACGTTGAGTCAGTATATGCCTCTGCTAGTGCCGTTTCGGGCAGTAGTGCTACCAGTTCACCCTGGCGTACTACGCCTCGGAAGGCATCTGGCGTATTCAGTTCCAGCGCCGCTCGTAGCGTGATCCCTCGCCGCTCAAATTGCTCTTGCACCAGCCGCTGCATACCATACCCATCCTTAAAGACGACCTGCGGATAGTTTGCCAGTTCGTCCCAGGGAATCGTTTCAAACGCAGCTAGGGGATGGTTTGCGGCAAGCAATACCTTAATTGGCTCATCGTATAGCACCTGCACGACCATCTCTGGGCTAGTCGTCAAAAAGCGGTTGTGCATGACGATCGCCACATCTACCAACCCATCCCGCAGGACCTTGAGCGATCGATCGCTGCCCAACGCTGTCACCCGCAACTGCACATTAGGGTAATCGTGACAGAACTGTTGCAGGACAGGCGGCAAGTGGTACGCGCAAATCGAATGAATGGCAGCAACGCAAAGCTCTGGCTGCTTGCCAGCAATTAAATCATCCAGATCTTGAACCGCATTCAGCCATTCTTGACAAATCTTTTTGGCGCGAGGCAACAGGCGATCACCTGCGACCGTTAGCTTCGCCTGCGTTGTGCGATGAAACAACGATATCCTCAGTGCTGTTTCCAGGCTTTGAATCTGACGACTAATAGCGGATTGGGTTACACCACAGCGTTGAGCAGCTTGCTGAAAGCTACCCGTCTCTGCCACTGCCAAAAACGCTTGCAATTGCTCTAGGCGCATGAAAGGAGAAAAATGTAGTGAAGATCACAGCAATCGCTAAAAGTGACCTTAACGGATTTGTCCCTCTCGTTCGGTAGAGCTTGATACAGCCAATCGGCTCAATCGCCCCTGTTAAACAAAAAGCCCTGCGAGGGCAGGGCTAACGAATCATCAAAGCGCTCAGTCTAACAATTGCTCCAGTAACGTCAAGGCACTACTGAAACCTCAGATCGTTAGCGGAAGTTACCAGGATTCAGCCGTCTAGGAGCAGACGGAGTTGCTGCGCCACTGCGAAGCAGTTCTCCTGTGCCGCCATCACGTCGATCGAGGAACGGACGCAGGTTAATGCTATCGGAACCGCGAGTGGATTGCTGGGTATTCGCCAACCCACCGATCGCGCGTCCAATTTGGTCAAGAATGCCGTTGCCACCGCCACCCGTATAGGTATTTACACCCTGAGTTTGCTGACCACTATCGGCGATCGTCAGGTTTTGAAAAACACGATCGCGAGTAGATGTAGGGTCTTGACCATTCGGCACTGTTAACACAATGCGGCAGCTTGAAACCTTTTCAGTCGTGACGCAGACAGTGTTATAGCCATTCTCGACACCCGTCTTCATTTCTAGCAGCCCATCGGGACGGTACGACTCTAAGCGGCGGCTAATTTCAGCACAGCGACGATTGGCATCCCAGCCACCGCCCATGTTGCTGGGCACTGCCCAAGGATACGCCTGTGATGCTTGGCTTTCGGGACGATACATCACCGTAGGCTGACCATTGGTTGTCTCACAGGTAAAGCGCGTGCCAGCAACGGTTGTCGTTGATCCGCTTGATGGGCTGGTTGTTGTACCGGGACGCTGTGGTTCTGTATCAACAATGACATCACCCGAATTAGTTGGTGTGGTCGTACTTTGAGCAATTTGAAGCGTCTGTGCAGATGGAACGAAGGTTGGTGCCGCGATCGCAGCACTGCTTCCTAATAGTAATAAGGTAGCTAGCGAGGCTCCAACGCCGCTAGAACGCAAAACTGATCGCCCCAAACCGTTTCCTAACCCCTGTGACAACATAGCAAAGACCTCAAAAATACAGTGGTGACTAAAGCGACGACAAAGAAAGCAAAAAACTAATCAAGCGGCTACTGGCAATAGCGAAACCTCAGCATCAAAGCAGTATGGGCAGCGTTTGACACAGACCAGAGGGGGCAGGCGGCTTTGTAACTTAGGCACAGCTATTACTGTCTCGAACGACTTATCCGCATCACTTAAAGTTCCTGCAATCAGGAATGTTGAACGCTTTATCAACATTTCTTTGTATAGACAAGGTAAAAAGGTTTGTTCGTTAGTCTTTAGGCGTTAGCCTATGCGGGCTTTAAAGCTGAAAACTGATGCTAATGAGGGCTAAAGAGGCACTATCATACTTAGCGCGATCGCCTGCACAAACGCTTGGTGAGAAGTGGTGAGGAGAGAGTTGGCGCGATCGTTAGGTAAGGTCTATGACTTGTGCTGCTGCCTCACGTACACAGGTAGCTGACTCAAACAACTGAGTTTCTTTCACAAAACTTTATTTCCAATCGTCAGGTATCGTATACTACGCCTTGGTGATTAGAAGGAGCAGAACTGTAAATGTCGGAGGCAGTGAAGCCCCTGACGGTGCCTAAGGAGTTGCTGGGTCCCCCTAGCAATTTCAATCCAACCCTGCTGATGTTTCTGGTATCAGTAGTGCTGGCAGCGGTATCTACTCTGGGTTACTTTTGTTGGCACTGGTCTCACTGGTGCAGTTTCTTGCTCAATTTTGTGGCACTGCACATGGTTGGCACAGTGATTCATGATGCTTGCCATAACGTTGCACACCGAAACAAAACACTCAACGCTGTCTTGGGTCACGTTAGCGCGCTGATGCTCTGCTTTTCGTTTCCAGTGTTTACACGGGTACATATGAAGCATCACGCTCATGTGAATGATCCTCATAACGATCCGGATCATGTTGTGTCTACGGCTGGACCGTTGTGGATTATTAACGCCCGCTTTATGTACCACGAGTTCTACTTCTTCCAGCGCAAGCTATGGCGGAAGTATGAGCTGTGGGAGTGGCTCGTGGCTCGGTTAATCTTAGGGACGATCGTTTGGTCGTCGTTCCGGTTTGGCTTTACAGACTACGTGTTTAACTATTGGTTTGTGCCGCTTGCCCTAGTGGGACTGGCGTTAGGGCTGTTCTTTGACTACTTGCCGCATCGCCCCTTTGATGAGCGCGATCGCTGGAAGAACGCAAGGGTCTACCCAAATAAAGCGCTCAACCTGCTAATCATGGGGCAGAACTACCACTTAGTCCATCACCTTTGGCCCTCTGTTCCCTGGTACCACTATCAAACTGCCTACTTTGCAACGAAGCCGCTGCTAGATGCCAAAGGTTCGCACCAATCGCTCGGCATCTGCCAAACGCCGAAGGACTTTTTTGGGTTTCTTTACGACGTTGCTGTAGGTATCCGCTTCCATAAAACACAACCGCCTGTAGTAAGCTTGCCCAACGAAAATGTTGTCGTTTTACAGACCGTTCAACCGGAAGCGGAGGCTGCCTCTAACCTATAAAAGCGCTATTCAGAAACCGCAAATATCGCTATCCTGCTTTACAGATTAGTTACTTCTGTAGAGCGATGGCGATCGTGCTACAAAATCTATCCAGGTAGAGAGACCTTCGACCGGGCGTTTCCTCAATAATAGGGGCATAACAAGAACTCTAAATCTTGAGTCAATTTGAGGAAAAAACTATGGTTGGAAGTCTCTTAACCGTGTTGGCTACAGCACTCAGTCTGCTTGTAGTCGATCTAGCTGTCCCTGGCGTTGATCTTGCTACCTTTCCAGCAGCGTTGATTGCAGCCGTTTCAATCGGGCTAGTGAACGCGTTTGTGAAGCCCGTTCTATCCACCCTGTCTCTGCCACTTAACTTCCTCACGCTAGGCACTTTTTCTCTAGTCGTAAACGGTCTTTGCTTCTGGCTCGCATCAGTGCTGGTATCTGGCTTTAGAGTTGATGGGTTGCTTGCATTCATTCTTGGTCCAGTTGTGCTGTCTCTAGCTAGCACATTCTTGAACCGCTACTTTGCTGAACGTAACGTTGGCGTACTGCCAGAAGCAAAGCCTGAGGTTTAATATCTGACAACGTTTGGCGCTTACGATAGAGAGCGCTAAAGCGTGTTGTTAAAATTTGGAGTCAGCAAAAAGGGGCATCATAATCAACTGTGATGTCCCTTTTTATCGCTCGCTTGAGAGCATTCCGCAGCAAGCAGGCGTACAAGTTTTAAACTGAATCTACAAAGTCGATTTTGCAATCAAATTAGCCTGAGCGATCGTCCAATCAGGGCGCAAACTTCTAGCATGACGCAGATACGGATGGTAGATCTCCAGGTCTGGGTTGGGCGTATTGAAATGGATCAAGAAGCGGATACAACGCTCCATGCTTCCTTCGACGTGCATTTGCTGTACATCTAGCAAAGGAACATTTGACCAATGTGGTCGTTCGCGAGCGATCGAAGCTGGAAATGTGGCATCCAGATCGCGGGTAGCCGAAAAAGTGGCACTCACAATTTCATTAGGATCGAGTTGATTATGGTTCTCCAACTCATCTAGCAGTTCATGCACTGCTTCTCGAATTGCCTCAATGGAATTTTCCGAGACGGTTGTTGCCCCGCGCACTGCTCGCACTTTCCAACCCACGCTTAATCCTCCGCACTCAACTAAGGTTTTAATCATATCCAGAACTGAATAATGCTTCCCTGGCTCTGCAAGAACCTGAGTTCAATCATGGCTGATCTTTATTGTGGCTGCCAATGCTTTGGTCAAGATTTCACAGCGCCAGCAGGAACAGCGATCGAAATAAAGAACTGCTGCAGATACGAAAGCATCTGCTTAAAGTGCACTCAAGGGCGATACAACCAAAGCGGTAGACCACTCGTTGCCAATTCAAACTCTAACCATTCCATGCCAACTGATAATCCTGGTATTGCAGCAAGCTGACCAACGCTACTGGCGTCCCGCGAAAATAAGCGATTGAGTAGCGGTTTACGCTCTTCTAGCGTGAAACAACGAGTCTTCTCAGGATCTAGCCCTACAAGTTCTGCTGCCCAACAACGGGCATCCTCTTCAGTACCCAGCCGATCGACCAATCCAAGTGCCAACGCTTGCTGTCCTGTGAACACACGCCCATCCGCGAAGCTTCGTACTGTTTCTGCAGCTAATTTGCGCCCATCCGCTACTGTTTGGACAAACTGCTGGTAGCTGACATCAATCAGCTCTTGCAAAATTGTTTTTTCAGATTCAGTGATTTCGCGATCAAACGCGAGAATGTCCTTATAGGGACCCGACTTCACAACTTTGAAGGAGACACCAACCTTTTCTAGCAGTCGTTCCAGGTTATTGCCCCGCAAAATCACCCCAATACTGCCTGTGATCGTGCCAGGGTTTGCCACAATATATTCAGCACCCATACCGATGTAAACGCCGCCCGATGCTGAGATGTTGCCAAAGCTCGCCACAATTTTGGTTTTGCGTTGCAGTTTCTTCAGCGCTTCGTAAATTTCCTGCGAATCGCCGACAGTACCGCCAGGGCTGTCAATTCGCAGCAGTAGGGCAGGAAACCGTCGCTCTTCAACGGTCTTGAGTGCTTCTAAAACGCGCTTTCGGGTTGCACCCGCGATCGCGCCATTAATTTCAATGCGAGCAATTTGTTTTTGAAAGCGGGGCTTAAAGGGCCAGATCATAATGAGTTCGTGCAGATTAGTTTCGATGTCGTTGAGCGGTCAGCCTTTGCTTTGGAGCTATAGCCTACATCTGGGAGCATAGCCGGAGCTTAAAAGCTGAAAACCAACATTGGAAGCAGTTTGCGCTGCTAAGAGAGTGACTATAGCTTGACATTGTGTAGCTGCGATCGCCATCGCCAGATGCAGAACAGCGGCATCGACACATGACACTTAACTAGCACTTAACCTTTAGTGTGCCTTATTCTCAGACTTTAAACTAATGAATGGGTAATCAACCACTGGGCAAAGAAGCTGCCAACTCTTACTCTGGTTGGTATAGCTTCAGCCTTAGAGAGCTAGTGAAACAACGTTGCCGCAGTAAGCATTAAATCACGCTCTAATTTACTTAACATAACTACAAGTTTAGCTACAATTACTGAAAAGCTGCGCGATCGCTGTATAACATGAGCGATCGCGCGTCCAAAAGGATACGTTCTGAGCGATTCGCTCCTGCAATACTTACGGTACGCCTTGCTGACCTATGGATTCAACGCCAACCCCATCACCACAAAAATCCTCGTTTGGAGCGTCCTTCATAACACCACTCTTATTGATCGCGCCCTTTTTCTTTTGGGGTACGGCAATGGTGGCGATGAAGGGCGTCATTCCCAATACAACGCCACTCTTCATGGCGGGGGTGCGTTTGGTGCCAGCGGGTGCCATGGTGTTAGGCACCGGTATGCTTATGGGCAGACCGCAACCTAAAGGCTGGGCGGCATGGCTTTGGATTGCCCTCTTCGCACTGGTTGACGGCACCTTATTTCAAGGCTTTTTGGCAGAAGGGCTGGTCAGAACTGGTGCCGGCTTAGGTTCAGTCATGATTGATTCACAACCGCTGGCAGTAGCGCTCCTAGCGTTATGGCTCTTTGGTGAACGGATTGGGCTTTGGGGTTGGTTAGGGTTGTTGTTAGGTGTCGTCGGCATTAGTTTGCTAGGCTTGCCAGAGGCTTGGTTAGTGGGTCTTTGGCAGCAGCGATCGCTACCTGATGGGTTACAGCTTGGTGAGAATTTGATTCACGACCTGTTCCAAAATGGTCAATGGCTGATGCTGTTAGCAGCGTTGTCAATGGCTCTGGGCACAGTGCTGATGCGCTACGTCAGTCGCCATGCTGACCCTATTACAGCAACAGGCTGGCATATGATTTTGGGCGGTTTGCCTTTGTTTGCGCTGTCGTCTCAGATTGAAGTTGAGCAGTGGGTACACCTAGATCTGTCAAGCTGGGTGGCAATGGGTTACTCCACCGTCTTTGGTAGCGCGATCGCCTATGGGCTCTTTTTTTACTTTGCCTCTAGCGGCAGCCTTACTAGCCTCAGTTCGCTGACGTTTTTGACACCCATCTTTGCGCTGCTGTTTGGTAACCTTTTTTTGTCAGAAATGCTGACTTCGCTGCAATGGTTTGGAGTGAGTCTCACGCTCGTTAGCATTTACCTCATCAATCAGCGGGACGTTTTGGCAGCAAAATTCCGTCGTTCGCCCCTTCCTGCTGCTGCTACGTTTGATCAAGCAGACGCGGCTTCTTTGGAGCTGACAACAGGCAACTTGGCAAAAATAGCTGTGCAGACGACAGAGACGGTGCAAGTGACCAAACCAGAATGATACCCCCGTTGGATCGCCCGTTGCGTGTACTGTTCCTCTCTACATCGGTCGGGGCACTTGGCTCGGGTCTGGGTGGCGGTGTCGAGCTGACGTTGCATAATATGGCTCAGGCATTGAGCGAGCGACAGCACACGATCGTCATTGTGGCTCCGACTGGCTCAGTCTGTGCGCCTTTTTCGGTGGTCGGAATTGCGGGTGCGCTGCAAACAACTGCCCAAAGTGAAGGTCGTGATGCCGCGATTATAATGCCTGCCAACGCTGTACTGGCAAGAATGTGGGACTATGCACGGCAGGTACAAGATCAGTACGATTTGGTGGTAAATTTTGCCTACGATTGGCTACCCTTTTATCTGACACCATTTTTTGATTGCCCGATCGCCCACTTAGTTAGTATGGGTTCGCTGACCGACGCAATGGATGGCATCATCGAGCAGACGATCGTGCAGTTTCCCGGTAGCATTGGTGTTCACAGTCGGGCACAGGCAGACACCTTCTCGTTTGGCGATCGATGCCACGTGCTGGGCAACGGGTTTGACCTGTCGCTCTACGAATTTTGCTCTGCACCAGAACAGAGCCTTGCTTGGGTGGGTCGCCTTGCACCAGAAAAAGGGTTGGAGGATGCCGTTGCAGCCGCTCAAGTGACGCAAACGCCGCTCAGAATCTGGGGCGCAATGCAAGACCCTACCTACTGGCAGCAGATTCAGCAGCAATACCCAACGGCACCCATTACATATGAGGGCTTTTTGCCAACCGCTGCACTTCAAAAAGCACTAGGCAAGTGTCGGGCACTGATCATGACACCGCGCTGGGTAGAAGCGTTTGGCAACGTGGCGATCGAAGCGCTTGCCTGTGGTGTACCCGTTATTGCTTACCGTCGTGGTGGTCCTACAGAAATTGTTCAGGATGGCAAGACAGGATGGCTGGTAGAACCCGACAGCGTTGCAGGTTTAGTTGAAGCGATCGCTCAAATCGACTTAATTGATCGCCGTCTCTGCCGACAGCAAGCAGAGGCTGAGTATTCCCTCACTGCAATGGGCGATCGACTAGAGCAATGGTTTGCTGCCCTGCTGACCCAAGCTAGAACGTGATGGAAGCTCTTGATGTACTCGATGGCACCGTTACTTAAAGCCAAGTACTACCAGCTAAAGGCTCCAGTTAAGCGCTTAGGCAGTTTGCTGGGTAGATCGATGTGATCAAAATCACTCACACGAATGATCTCGATCGCGTTAACTACCTAGCTCTGAAGACATACTCTAAAGGACTCAACTTTAGCCGAGTCATCAACAGGGAACACACGACTGACCGACGGTCTCTTTCGAGAGCTGTCGGTTTTTTTGTACGGTACTTTATTGTGTGACGAAGATCACGCTAATCACTGATCTCGATCGCCTCTGCTGCAAGGTTAGAAGAAGATACTTTAAGAGACTCAACTTTAGCCGAGTCATCAACAGGGAACACACGACTGACCGACAGGTTTCTTACGAAGGCTGTCGGTTTTTATTTGACTTCATCTTTCCCTCGATTGCATGGATAGCAAGCATGACTGTAGTGAGTAGTTTACAGACTCCAAGCTTTAACGCAAGAGGGTTCTGACCCTCAATTTGCCATAGTGCCTATCGCATTGCACCCATCGTTTCCTTCCACGATAACTCTTTGCAGAGAATATTCAGCGCTCGCTGCTCCTCTCCCTTAAAGAGGTGGCTGTCGATCAGCTCAAGCAATACCTGTCGCGTGAGTTGAGCCGCAAATGTGCCGCCGCAACGTAGTAAATGGCTGTAATAGCAAAACTGAGATTGCCCCTCTCGATTGCGATGAAAGCGATGAATCTCATCCTCCGTCATCGTTTCGACAGGCGTGTTGATTGGCACAACCACTCTAGGAATGCCGTGTAAACCGTAGGAAATGCCGTTTTCTGCTTCGAGTGTACCGATCAGCACCGTCCATAATAACGTCCGGGTTTCGCTGATTAAATCGGGTGCAAACACTGGATCAGGTTCGCTTGATAGCCGGGGACCCATGTTTAAAAACATTGGGTTAAATAACTGAGTGTTATAGACGAGTCCGACAGCCCAATGGCGATCGCTGTCATTAAGCCGCACAAAACAACCAAAGCCATAGTCATCTGGTGTCGGTGAATTGGCTCGACTCCGTTCATCGTCCAATTCCACAATGTAGTCGCAGTGCGAGTTTGATTTAACAACTTTGCCTAGACGCATAGTGAGCGGTTCTTTAGCAACAACTTAGAGCCTTTTACTAAGCATACGCATGAATCGCTGATAAGAACAGTTGTACGGGGAGTTGCAGAAAGTCCCGAGGGGAAGCTGTGGTTGGTGAAGAGTGAAAGGTGAAAAGGATGAAGGGGATAGTTGATTTAATTGAAAGGGCGTAAGTCTATAGCAGGCAAGGCTTCTAGTGTGGGGGCGCGAAACCCATAATTATGGGAGTGCTGTTTTGTTAATGTGAACGCAATCAAGCTAGAGCAATCGAGGCTGGGTTTACTCGTGACAGTTCAACTTCTGTCCACTGTAAAGCAAGATTTCGTTAGGGTAATCTGGTCTCTAGGGAACACTAGCGAAACTTAACCGTCGTCACTCACCGTTTAAAAAGCACGCATGAACCCGAAACTTAGCTCATTTGAACCGCAAAAGCAGCAAGCTGACTCGCACTCCATAGCAGCTCAGGTTTCTCCTTCAGTGACTCAGGCGGAATATGCTGATGTGTTTGCCGAGGGTGATGAGGCTTCGTTTGCTAAAGCTGCCACTCTGATGATGGATTTGCCAGTCAGCCAGCCCGAGGCAGTTCCAACTGAAACACTTTCTGAACCGCAGAAATACATCCAGGGTGTGGTGCAGGGAAAGCAGGCGTTTATTATTACCAATTTGCCTGATGAATCTCAAACGTTGGCTCAACCACAGATGGTTTGGACGATCGGGCGTAACCGCGAAGCTGCAATTCCCCTGAAAGATCGTGCGATGTCTCGTCGTCATGCAGTAATTTTATATATTCAGGATGTGGGCTTTCAGTTGATTGACCTGAATAGTATGAACGGCTCTTTTGTGAATGGTGAGCGGCTTCAGCAGCGTCATATATTGAAGGATGGCGATCGCATTCGCGTTGGCAGTATTAACTTCACCTTCTACGTTAGCCATCGATCGCGTGCCCTTACTGCAATTCATCCCGAAGTACTCGCTCGCTTTAATACGGCTGAACCCCACGCAGGCTCGTTTGTTGACTATGCTGAACTTGAAGATCCTGAAGTGTTGTTTAAGACGCGGCAATAGCGATTGAGCAATCAGCGGTCAGCAGTCAGAACTGAATTCACACCGCGCTGACAACTCTGAACTTAAACTTTTAAGCTCAGAGATCCACTGTCTTTACGCCTCTCCCTCCCTGGCGCCCACTGCCGCCTTAAAAAATCCTGCCTCAGAAGGCTGAAGCAGGAGATTGATGTTTGCCTTCGTCAGGCTATAAGACTTCTTCCGCGTTCGCTTTTGTTGCGATTAGGTACCCGATGTCCAGGAGTTGGCGTATTCTACTTGCTCTGGAGTGAGGGAATCGATCGCAACGCCCATTGCTTGTAGCTTTAAGCGAGCGATTTCCTTATCTGCTTCGACCGGAATTGAGTGAATGCCTGGTTCCAGTTTGCCTTTGTTGGTTACGAGATATTCGCAAGCCAGCGCCTGGTTAGCAAAGCTCATATCCATTACAGCGCTAGGGTGCCCTTCGGCAGCAGCCAAATTGATCAGGCGACCTTCACCTAACACAACAACTGATTTGCCGCTCTTGAGGCGATATTCTTGCGTAAAGTTGCGCACGTCTTTAACATCCGTTGCCTGTGCGCCTAATGCCTTAAGGTCAATTTCAATGTCGAAGTGACCAGAGTTGCAGACGATCGCGCCATCTTTCATTGACTCAAAGTGCTCACCCCGAATGACGTGCTTGTTGCCCGTCACGGTAATGAAGATGTCGCCATATTTTGCAGCTTCTGCCATCGGCACCACGCGGAAGCCATCCATGACTGCTTCGATCGCCCGTACTGGGTCAATCTCAGTCACAATGACGTTGCCACCCATACCGCGTGCACGTAGGGCGGTACCCTTACCGCACCAGCCGTAACCTGCTACGACGATCGTCTTTCCTGC
Organism: Phormidium sp. FACHB-592; assembly: GCF_014695795.1. Lineage (NCBI taxonomy): Bacteria > Bacillati > Cyanobacteriota > Cyanophyceae > Oscillatoriales > Oscillatoriaceae > Phormidium > Phormidium sp. FACHB-592. The sequence continues at coordinate 75,233 of NZ_JACJOZ010000023.1, read as the reverse complement.
TAAAAGAATGTTCGTTGCCCGGATGATGCCGTCCAGGGTAGATTGTCCGGTGCCGTAGCGGTTATCGAAGAAATGCTTGGTATCGGCATCGTTGACGTTGACGGCTGGAAAGGTGAGCACGCCAGCGTTGAACATGGCACGGAGACGCACAATCCCAGTAGTCGTTTCTTCGGTTGTGCCGATCAATTCAGACAACTGCTGCTGACGTTCTTGCACCATTGTTGCCACGACATCACAACCATCATCCACGATGATATTGGGTCGGTGATCCAGGGCAATTTGCACGTGGCGCAGGTAAGTCTCGCTATCTTCGCCACGTTGGGCAAACACAGGAATACCGTAGTCTGCTACCAAACTTGCCGCGACATCATCTTGAGTCGAGAGCGGGTTGCTAGCAATTAAGACGGCATCAGCACCGCCGCTTTTGAGGGCGATCGCTAGGTGTGCTGTTTCAGTAGTGATGTGGCAGCAAGCGACCAGCCGAATACCCGCCAAAGGCTTTTCTTTTTCAAACCGTTCTTGAATTTGCCGCAGCACTGGCATTTCTCGTCCTGCCCATTCAATCCGCTGCCGTCCTAAAGGGGCGAGGGACAAATCTTTAACTTCATGTTTTTGCTCTGTTGGGCGAACAGGGGTAGCGGTCATAAATGAATTTCCTTGAGATTGAATACGGCTGAACTGAGTCGTTTCGTCACGTTTTTTCTGAAGCGATCGCACAGTACAGCAACTTGCGGCGGCGATCGAAAGACGTTGCAGAAATTTTTAGAGAAGTACCACTCTAACCTTAAGCGATGATCCGAATTTCATCAATTCGTGAGCAATGATGCCTGAGCAAGCGCGATCGACTCCCTATGCCTCGCTTCATTCTAAGAACTCACAAATAGTGAGCGATCGTGTGACAAGGCTTTGGTATGATAGTCTGGCTAGATAAGCGGATGTGGCGGAATTGGTAGACGCGCTAGATTTAGGTTCTAGTTTCGTAAGAAGTGAAGGTTCAAGTCCTTTCATCCGCATAGCTCAAAAACATAGAGGGCTTATCTCTGATATAAGCCAATTGCTTGCAAGATTTCTGCTAACGAATCAGCTTCGGCGGGTTTGAGCAGGTAAAAATTAATGCCTAGCTCATAGGCGCGGGGTAGGTCACGGTTGCCGTAAGCGGTTAAGGTAATAATCGGCAAGTCTTTGAACTGGGATTGCTCGCGTATCCATTTAAGTAGATCTAAACCCGACATACCTGGCAACCGCAGGTCAAGCACAATCAAGGCGGGTAAGGGAAATTGAGAGCGATCGCTATAAGGTGCCTTTCCCTCAAGGTAGGCAACCGCTGCTTGTCCTGTTTCAACCACTTGAAGCGAAAATTCTGGACCCAGTTGGTGGAAGGCTCTTTCTAGGGGGAAACGATCGGATGCCTCATCTTCTATGACCAAAACTGTCTGCTGCTGTCGTGCTTGTAGTTGCGTCATCTTGATTTTTCTCTAGAAATTCAAACTGTCTTAGCTGAGCCTGGCTTTTGGTAAACGATTAAAAAGAAGCCAATAAAGACCAATAGCTCGCGCCATTTCTAGTAATTCAGTTGGACTCGGCGGCTTGGCTAAGTAAGAGTTGGCTCCTGCGGCATAGGCTTGATCAATATCACTTTGTTGCTCAGACGAGGTCAAAACCACTACAGGCAGGAGTTTTGTATCAGACTCGTTTCTCAGCCAGTTAAGGACATCGAAGCCGGAGCGTCGGGGGAGTTTAAGGTCAAGTAAGACAAGCACTGGTAACGGATAGCAATCCCGATTGTGATAGGCTGCTTGCCCGCTTAAGTAATAAATAGCTTTTTCGCCATCGTCTACCACCTGCATCGGGTTAGTAATGTCCGCTTTGCGGAAGGCTCGCTGAATTCTAAAGACATCCGCTGGATCGTCTTCTACAAGCAAAATTGTAGAACTGTGCAGGCTATTCACGGCTTCACTCCTTGTAACTCCACCCAGAAGTGGCTTCCTTTACCAAACGTGGATTCTACGCCCGATCGCCCACCTAGACGTTCTACACCTTTACGAACAATGGCTAGACCAATGCCAGTACCAGGGTAAGCATCTCTAGCGTGTAACCGCTCGAAAACTCCAAAGATCTGCTGTTGATACTGTGGTTCAATGCCAATGCCGTTGTCTTCGACCCAAAGACGCACCTGGTTCTGCTTTGCTTCAGCCCAGATGTAAATTTGTGGCTTACTTGCCATGGTTGTAAATTTAGCGGCGTTAGACAGCAAGTTAACAACGACTTGCACGAGGGTAGAGTGATGTCCCAGCACTTTAGGTAAGGGTTCGGCTACAGTGATTTCAGCTCGTCGTTCTTTTAAGGCTGACTCTAGTTGCGCTTGAGCCTCTGCTATCACCTGTGTCAAAGAAACGGGGACAAGCTCAATCTCTTCCCGACTCAGGTGACTATACGCCAGCAAGTCTTGGACAAGGTTATTCATACGGTGAATGCTTGCAATGACCTGATGAATGTAATCTTGCGCGACTTCATCTAATTGCGCTCCATAATCTTCAATCAGCGCTGACGCATAGCCTTCAACGCCTCTCAGCGGTGCTCTCAGATCATGAGCCACTGTGTAAGAGAACGCTTCTAACTCGTCATTGGCTGCTTGCAAACGCATAGTACGTTCTGCCACTCGCTGCTCCAATTCAGCTGCATATTGTTGCAGTTGCGATCGCAACCTCGACTGTTGAATTGCGATCGCTAACTGAGCCGCTACTTCACGGAAGACTTCCTGCTTCTGAGCATCGAAAGCATCTACTGGGGTAGCAAACCAATGAAGATCACCGATCGAGTTCCCTTCTACGCGCAGAGGCACCGTTAGGAGACTGTGATAACCCTTGGCTAATAATGCTTCTAGAGCCGATGAACGATGAGGCAGGGTAGAGATGTCTTGGACGTAGCAGAGAGAGTCACTGCATTCAAGCGAGTTTAGTGCCTCTTGCTCGGTCATGAGTACGATCATGCCAGCTAATTCTTGATCAACATCCTCCGCTAAAACCTGGGTTTCGTTGAGGTCAGAACTAGACTTGAGCAGAATAACTGCCCCTTCTTTGTAGGCAGAAATGCCTTTCAGCTTGGATAGCGTTTCATGGGCTAACAACTCAACCGATTGCGCGGCTAAAATTGCCTGGTCAATCTCATGCAGAATTTTGAGGCGCTCAGCCGATCGTTGTACCGATTGAGTTTGTTCATGAGCTACCTTCAAGGCGTCTTCGTAAAGACGAGAAACTGAGTGAATTTGACGCCAGATAAAATAGGCAAGTATGGCTCCAAGTACACCAGCCAGCACAAGACTACTGCCAATCACCGTTTGGGTCGTACGTTGCACCATTGCAGAGCGGGTCGTTCGCAGTTGCTCCTCTGTTTGAATAAACTGGCTCATCTCTTGCCGAATTGCAACCATGACCTGATTGCGCTTCTTTAAGACTGCTCGTGGTTGCGCTACGTTATTTTGTTTGCCAGCGATCAACGAAGGAATATAGCTGCTCCACTGTTGATATTGCGTTTCAACCTGAATTAAACGCTGACCCTGGGACGGGTTGTCTGAAACCAGATCGACTAGGTTCTTGAATGAAGGTTCTACCAGTACCTCTGCTTGTTTATACGGCTCAAGCAGTTCGGCTTCCCCCGTGAGTAAATAGCCTCGCAGCCCAGACTCTACCTCCGAAAATAGTCTTTCCACGCGGTTTGCTTGAGCAATGACCTGATCGGTATGCTCAACCCACCGCATCACGAATAGAAGACGACTGATCTGCCAAATAGATACGCCTGCCAAGAACAGCATGAGCGAGACTGGCAGCGCGATCGTGCGGATGAGGCGACGTCTGAATGATAGTTGGGGCGTCAGAGTACTCGACATACTGTCATCTTACTGATTCAGCTCAATCGAACCCTACTGAAAAAGACAGTAATCTACTCAATGCATTGGATCGCTGGATCGCCAGGGCGCTTTAGCATTTGATCGTAAGTATGCGTTTGTAACGCTATCCTCAGCAGTAGGAAACAGGCGTAAGCTAGATGATTCATTGAGGAGACAGTTGCTCACTTCGCTTAGAATTGGTGCTACCAAACGTCGAGTGTGATGGAAGACCGTTCATGAAAAGCGGTAAGCAGCGTCGTCAAGAAATTAAAGCCAGACGAAAGAAAGCAGCAGCCCAAACAGTTGCTCAACAAGTGGCTGAACAAGCAAAATTGGAAGTAGCACTGGGTGGAGTCTTAGTTGATGGAGCTGCCCTTGCTCCAGATAACAGCTATGGTGCACCAGACTTTGTTCAACGTGGCTATTACCTCGATCGCCCATTCGTGTGCCAAGACTGTGGCGTGAGGGCGATTTGGACAGCAAGCCAACAAAAATGGTGGTACGAAGTCGCTAAAGGCGGCGTATGGACAACAGCCATTCGGTGCCGACCCTGCCGGGTACAAGAACGAGAGCGTCGTCAGACAGCACGTCGGCTTCATCTGGAAGGACTTGCCCGTAAAAAAGGTATAATGCCTAATCCTGAGTCAGACTGTCAGGAGTGAAAGATCTAACCCTCAGGATATCAGCCCGCTTTGGCTAACCAACTCTTCAAGAGCATCCCGGAATTTTATCTCTGTGCAGTGTAGAACTGGTTAAGCAACTGAGTGTAATTACTGAAGCTGCTTTTAGAGAAAGAATTTAGTTTGATCGTGCAACAGCTAGAACTAGCATTTGCAACAGTTTGATCACCAGACTTTGCTCCCCATTCACCAATCAAAAAGCATATCAGTCTGATTAAATGGGCTTGGAAAAGTGAGCAAGTTGAATTAAATATAAAAGACTTTTAGCTGGCTGATATTTCTTAATAGAAGCCGGAGCAATTATAAATTTTTTTATTGAAAAATCAAGGAAAAGCTTGCTTCTTCTTTTGCTATAAAAGATGGAATCAAGCAATAGATGAATTGGAAATATCTGAAAAAGATTAAGACAGTTACTATTACGAAGAATTAGAGCTTTAACAGCCTTAATCAAGATGAACGATTATGCCAAACAGAGTGAAAACGCTTCTCTGCTTGACTTTTGGCTTTGTGTGGGAAGCTGATGAAAAGCAGTGTCAAAGTATCTTCTAAGTTTATTTTTGTTCGCAGAAATCACCCCGACGGGTAGCAGACTTTCAGATTATTTCAGCCAGAATTGATTTGTAAAGGCATTGAGCCTGGAGTCAAACCCCACACTCGGAGATTGCAAAATATGGAACTTTCAACGTTTGAACTGTTAGTAAAACCGATCGCACCACGTTTTCCTGCTACCGTTCCTGGCAGTGGTGCTATTACGGCTGTTGCTCGACGTGCTGTGCAAGGTTACTTCCTCACTATTAGCAATTTAGAAACCAAAGATCTCACGTTTCGATTGGAATTTGTCATCAGCAAACCTAATCCGGCTGACCCCGATCGCACGTTGTTCAATAATGCTGATTTGCTGGTTGATATTGCTGGAGCTAACACATCGATCGCCCTTTCTGGTGGCGTGACGGCTACTAGCTTTAGCGGTTTCTTCCGCTTACCAGCAGGACAAACTGCCTCGGTACAGCTTTTGCCCAAGTTGTCTTTGGGTCTGTTATCTGACCCAAACCCCGATTTGGAAATTCGTGGTTATGTCAAACTGACCCTACCTGCTCTGTTCAAGAATATTAGGGAAGGCTTTGTGTCTCAGAGTGCTACGCCTGCCAAAGTGCTGCTCAACCCAGAGATTCGTGGCACGTTTTTGCCTAACAACTATCCCGCCACCCTGACTGGGGACTTTGACCAGATCAACTATGCGTTGGCGATCGCGTCTGGCAAAGCACTTAATGAAGTTGCACCAGAGCCAAGTCGCCCGATCCTCATCGGTCCCATTCTGACGGATGTGCTGGCAGAAATGACGACTGAGGTTCCCCCTCAATTTATTGAAGGCACACCGCTAGAGCAAGCACAGTCATTGGTTGGCTTGATGGCTCAATTAGATTTCAGCCCTGAAAACCTCCAGAGTTTCAGCGATCTGCTGTCCAAGCTAGAAATTCCCATTCAAGTCAGCCGGAAGTAGCTTCAAACTGATCGCGCTACGGTCAACGGGGTCATAGACATTGCTATTCAATCTCTGTGCCCCCATTCTCTAGAAGAAAACTTATGCAGCCCTCTTTTCGCTTTCAACCACTTTTGTTTAGCTGGGTTGCCTTACATCCCAAGCCCAAAGGTGTCATTCAGTTCATCGGCGGCGCTTTCTTTGGCTCTTTTCCTACGCTGTTTTATCGCTATTTCCTGAGCCAATTGTTTGAGGCAGGTTACACGATCGTTGCCTTGCCGTTTCGGTTTACCTTTCGGCACTGGTCAGTAGCGCTATCACTGCTGGACGAACAGCAGCGTCTTCAACCAGAAATTATTGCTCTGGCAGCGCGATCGGGCTATGAGACTGACATATATCAGCATCCCGAAAACTACACCTGGATTGGACACAGCCTGGGTTGTAAATATATTGCCTTGCTGGAACTGTTAAGCGGCGACCAGTGGCAAGCCAATCTGCAAGCCTGCACCTCGCCTCGGCAAGCGCAGGTACAAAGACAGCAAATCAACAATCGCCTTGGTAGCCGGAGCGCCATTCGCAATCAGCGATCGCTGCTACTGGCTCCTGATATCAGTGACACTAAAAGCGCCATTCCGATCAAACCTTTGGCAAAGCTATTGGATCGTCTGGGCTTGGGAGTGTTGCCCGATCGTCAGCAGACCTTATGCCTGATCGATCGCAGCCGCCTCTTTAACCTGACTGGTCTCATTTCGTTTGATCACGACACTATCGCGGGCAGTATTAACGATCAAGACGAGGCAACCAGTGATGTGCTGTGGTTGGTCAAGCACTTAGAATGTCAGCACTTGATACAGACTGAACTAGTTGGAAAACATCTGGAGCCGATCGGGGTGCGAATTAGTCAATGGATTGTTGATCTCAATCCTCTAGACAAGTTCATTAAACCCCTATGGCTACGGGATCTTGAGCCGGTAACGTTGGATATTCTTAAGACGTTGGAGGAACGTAGTAGGGCGTTGAGTGGAAGGGTGAAGGTGAAGGCGTGAAGGCGTGGAAGGGGCAGTTAAATGCTGGGCTGGAAACTGTCCCAAAACTTTGCTGCTCTACTACGGGCAGCTTGTTTAGGGGTGAGCGATCGCGCTTAAATGACACATAGCACCTCAAGCTTCAAGATTATCTATTTAGTCTGATGCTACGTGACTGAGCTGCCAGCGCTTAGTTAGAGATAGGCAAGTTTCCAGGGCAGCAATAACGTCGATCGGCCTAATGACGACCCGTACAAGGGCAAGGCTCCTGGTGTTCAGTTTGACGCCTCGAAACTTTCCAGCACTTTCTTTGTCCGGCGAGCCATCGGTAAAGCAAATGGAAAACTGTCTAATTGAGATAAAATTTGTATGAGAAAGATATTAGGAAATATATGACATCCCGTCCTAAACTTGCTAAATCGCGATATGTAATTATTGTGTCAGTTGCAGCTACGTTTATCTTCTTTGCTAGTTATATGCTGTGGGGGAAAGTTTCAGGTTCGCTTCTGCAAGTTTTTACAGATTTATCGCGAAACAATGGAATTGGTGCAAGTTCTGGAATGTTGGACTTTCAAGTGGTTACAGCTATTACAGGTTGGAACGGCAGGCTTTCTTTTTGGAAACTGGAGTTACCAAACTGGCTGGTTCCTCTATCAGCGATAGGAGCTGCAACAGTATGCTGGCTAAAAGAATTAGACCTATGGGATGCCCCTGCCATCATTCCTATTGGGCTAGCAGCATATGGTTTTTTGCATTCTAGTTTTTTCTTACATACACTTCTGACGGCTAATGGTAATGAAGGGATTATTGGAGTAGGCAGTTTATTAACATTTTTCTCCTGTATTGTGATGCTTGTTGTTCTAATAAAGCAATTTGGTCGTCAAAAGATTCTTTAAAGTTTTGAGTAACCGATATGTGCCAGAGAGTAATTGTTATTCTTGTCTAATTAAGTAGAACACTGCATAACCCAGCGCAGTCTTGGCAGCGATTTACTCCTTAAGCCTAAACTGGGAGGATGCTAAGTCGTAGCAAGGCGTAAGTTGATAGCACTTTGACAGTCTTGCTAAACAAGGATAGTTTTGCCTATCGTGATGAAGTTTATCCATCTCAGATTTAGCCGATAGATTGCAGCAAACAATCATGTCAAAATCATTGCGTTACCAGTGGAGCTTTTGAAGGTCTGGGCGATCGCCTTCGCCTCTAAACTGATCGCTGACTACCAACTATACAAATGCCTAACCTTCCACCCCTAACTACCGAAACCCTTTGGGCGATCCTTCACGACACGCTGGATGACGCGACGGTGAATCAATTGGTGTGGCATTATTTGGGCTATCGTCGGGATGATGCAAGCGCTCGCTGGGACACCACTGCTGTTGCGCCTGATTGGCAAGAAGCGTATCCTGAACCGCCAGACTTTATTGAGAACCGTCCGCCAACGGTGAAGCTAACACGATCGATTCCTGCTGAAAACAAGCAACTGCTGAAGGACAAGCTGGGGTTTCAGGGCTACAAGGTGAATGAGTTGGTGCCACGGAAGACGAGACGGGCGACGATCGCCAACTGGCTGCTCAGCTATATGCACCAAACGGGTATTGATGCTTAACCTTACGTGGTCATGACTGCCAATCCGTATGCCTGGCTTGAGTCTGCTCTCACGACGATTCATCGAGCGGACTGGTATCGCTCTGTGCAGGCGATCGAGGGGCGTTCTGGCGCAGTTGTGCAGATAGCAGGGCAACCTGTACTTAACTTTGGCAGTAATGACTATCTGGGCTTGGCAGGGGACGATCGTCTGATACAAGCCGCGCTCGCTGCCACGCAAGCGTACGGCACAGGTAGCACTGGTTCTCGTCTAGTCAGTGGGCAGCGAGCACTGCATGAGCAGTTGGAACAGGCGATCGCCAGTCTCAAGCAAACCGAAGCCGCCCTGGTTTTTAGCTCTGGCTACCTGGCGAATCTGGGAACCGTAAGCGCACTAGTAGGCAAACGCGATCTGATCCTGTCAGACCAGTACAATCATTCCAGCCTCAAGCAGGGTGCTGTTCTCAGCGGTGCCACTGTGCTGAACTATGCCCACTGTGATGTTGTTCAACTACAGCAGTTGTTGGAGCAACATCGCGAACGTCACCGTCGTTGTCTGTTGCTGACTGACAGCGTGTTTAGTATGGATGGCGACCTGTGCCCATTACCAGAGCTTTTGGCATTAGCAGAAACGTTTGATGCCATGCTGTTGGTGGATGAAGCCCACGCTACAGGTGTATTGGGCACAACGGGCGCGGGCTGTGTCGAGCATTTTGGGTGTACGGGTCGGGCGATCGTGCAGGTCGGCACCCTTAGCAAAGCGCTGGGTAGTTTGGGCGGTTATGTCGCTGGTTCAGCCACGTTGATCGACTACTTGCGGAACCGTGCGGCTGGCTTCATTTACACTACAGGGCTGTCTCCAGCCGATACCGCCGCCGCACTGGCAGCCGTAACGATTGTCCAGCAAGACCCCGATCGCCGTGCCCAGCTCTGGCAAAACGTAACGCAGCTCAAGCAGGCGCTCCAGCCATTGAGTCAACAACTTACAGCCACGACTGATACAGCAATCACACTTCTACCGTCTGAATCACCCATTTTATGTTTGCAAGTTGGCAGTCCAGCGATCGTGCTGCACCTCGGAACCTTGCTGCGGCAAGCAGGCATCTTTGCACCCGCTATCCGCCCACCGACTGTGCCGACCAGCCGTCTGCGTCTCACGCTCATGGCTACCCATGAGTGTAAGCATTTACAGCAGTTCACGACGGCTCTAAGCCAGGCAATGCAGGTACGATGGGACGGATAGCCAACCCTACTTATCGCTGACTGCTCTGATCTTGCTAGAATCGCCAGTGCCGTCCTCAACGCTTTGTTGCATCGCTGTTCAAGCCAATGACTCAATCTATTGCTGACCTTCGTCAAAATTACACATTGCAAGCGCTGAACGAGGCAGATGTTGACCCTGATCCCATCCAGCAATTTCAACGCTGGTTGGATCAGGCGATCGCCGCCGAGTTACCAGAGCCAAACGCCATGACCCTTGCGACCGCTACTCGTGATGGCATTCCTTCTGCTCGTATTGTGCTGCTCAAAGGCTTAGATGCGCGTGGCTTTGCCTTTTACACCAACTACGAAAGCCGCAAAGGGCGGGAACTGGCGGACAATCCACAGGCAGCGCTAGTTTTCTTATGGACAGTGCTGGAGCGCCAGGTGCGGATTGAAGGACAGGTAGAAAAGGTGACAGCAGCAGAAACAGATGCCTATTTTCAAAGCCGACCTTTAGCCAGCCGATTGGGTGCCTGGGCTTCTGAGCAGAGCCGTGTGATTCGCGATCGCGAGGTGCTGGAAAAACGGTTTGCTGAGTTGAAGGCGACTTATGCCGATGAAACAGTTCCCCGTCCGCCGCATTGGGGTGGCTATCGAGTCATTCCTCATCAAATCGAGTTTTGGCAGGGACGCACCAGCCGTTTGCACGATCGTCTCCGCTACCGTTTGGAAGAAGGCAATTGGCACCTGGAACGACTGGCACCTTGAGGGCTTTTCAATATATTTTTTGCTAAAGAAACCTGCTGCTCAGGGTGCTTAAGCCTACCGTGCTTGTCCTGGTGTATTGCCTGACTGCCCTGGCGTCGTACCTGCCTGCCCTGGAGGTAAACCACCACCTTGTCCTGGTGTATTGCCTGACTGCCCTGGCGTCGTACCTGCCTGCCCTGGAGGTAAACCGCGTCCTGGTGTGTCGCCTGCTTGTCCTGGTGTATTGCCGACCTGCCCTGGTGGTGGACCGCCGCCTTGCCCCGGTGTATTGCCGACCTGCCCTGGTGGTGGACCGCCGCCTTGCCCCGGTGTATTGCCGACTTGCCCTGGTGGTGGACCGCCTTGTCCTGGTATGTTGCCGGTTGGCACTGTGCCAGTACCAACTGACCCTGGAATTGGAGCCGTCCCTGCTGCTGAGTTAGGCGGTGTTGGAATCGCTACTGTTGGGGGAAAGGCAGTTGGTAAGGCAAATGTTGGGGATACGAATAAGTAATTGTTTGGCAAGGCGCTCGGGCTAGCAGGTGCAGTTAGCTGATCTAAAGGTCTGATAGACGTTGTTTGGTTTCCCTGGGAGGCATTGGCGTTGGGAGCTAGCGGTTGCCCATCTGCTGCTGTTGCTCCGTTAAAAATTCCAAGACTGGCTTGTGTTTTTACAGCCTCAGAGGTTTCTGTACGGACTGCCGCGATCGCCTGATCAACTAGTGTGCCAGTACCATTGCTAGGTGCAGAGCGCTGCAAATCCAGCCCGTTTACCAAGTCGCTACTGTCATAGAACGTCTTTAGGTCAAAGCGATAAACCTGCTCAATTCGATCCTTAACGACAACTGCAATCTGCCCTGCTTCTAGCGGTTGCGTTTGAGTGCGATCGCGGTTGGTAATTTCAATGCCACTGTCGGTGAGTGCCCCAATCAGGGTTACGTCTGTATCGGGAAGGTAGCGCACAAACAGCGCCGACCCACGAATGCCAGCGGCGGCATTGGGTGTTTGAATACGAGTTTGCCCACGACCCGGCGGCACTAAGAGTAGCAACGTCCCGTTCGAGAGGTTAAAGGTGCGAGTCTTTGGCAGAAAACGAAACAGCGCTTGCCCACCGATCCTTGCTAAAGAGCCATCATTGAAGCGAAGTTCTGCAAGTGCAGCACGAGCGGTCGAAAGCGCATCACCAGGAACCAACGTATCGCGAACTTTTGCCGATCGCCGTGCTTGATTTTTTAACAGTAGCTCTACCTTATTGCGCAATGAAGCAATGACTGCGCGATTAAGCGGCACTTCGGCGTGTGCCACGGATGGCAGCAACACTGCTGCACCCCAAATGCTAAGGGCTATGCATGGCGCAAAATGGCTAAACATAGATCTTTTAACCATGAGTTCCAACCCGCTAAGAAGGCATTAACTTTGAGTTGACTGATGAAGCTGACTGTAGTGCTAGCAACCCTATAGGCTTTCGATCGTAGTCTAGTGATGGGTTATATAGGTCATATCTTCAACAAGTCTTTTTCATAACCTCACATTCGGGCTAACGCTCTAACGTCCTGCTTTTCTTACGGTAAAGGCAATCGCAGTGTAGTAATGATTCAAGTAACTTGCTATAACAACCAATCAGCTCCCTCAACAGGTAGCCCTAAGTCTTTGTACGAGGGAGATTTAGGGCTTCGTGCTCAGACAGTAAGTTTTACATCTAGCTGAGTACTGACGTCGAAGCCTGTCTATCTCTAAAACATTCTCAGTTTAATGACGCAACTGGCTCTTTCTCGGCTGCTGTTGCAATAAGCGCTACGTCCACCTTCTGATCACCCGCTTGGCTAACGGTTGCTTTCACGCCGGGTCCAAAAAAGCCTGCAATTTTGTCCTGCTTTTCTTGCCAAACCTCAAGGGGAATTAAGGGCGACTCAAACTCCAACACCAGTGTATAAGCCCCCTCTGTTTCAACCTCTTGTACCCCTACTAAAACAGGACATTCTTCATCGGTAGGGCTTAACCCAAGGTGAGTCAGGGAACTGTCGAGGTGTGCCCGTTGACCGTAGCGATAGCGGGTTACGTCTTTACGAATCTGATTTTGGGTTGCGGTTGCCTGTTGCTCTCGTAAGGTCAGCACGCTGGCAGGGGTCGGTTCTCTAAGCGGTACTGGGTGCAATTCAGACGCTTTTAGCGCTAGCCCTCCCAGTAGGAGCGGAATGCCATAGAAAAAGCCAACCAGGTTGAGTGTTGCATTATCGACAACAAAATATGCCCAAAAACCAACGACGGTTAAAATGCCACCAATGCTTAGACCCAGCGTACCCAAAGAAGTTCGACGTAGCATAGAGTTAAAGATCTAGCAGGTGAGTCAATATTTATTCTAAGTTTATTATCCGTCTCTTAGGGCAAAACGACCGCGCGATCATGCGAATGCGTCCCTGCTCTGCACGTCTCTTGCGATCGTGGGGCTGTCACAAAGATAGCGGCAGCGTTTTGCTAAAGCCGGGATAGTGGGTTAACGCGAATGCTAGACGGATGACGATGGCAGCCTTAGACTCGTGTCATAAGGGTACATAGACAGATGCGACCCGCGATCGTTGGCTTTAATTTCCTCACTTTGGGCGCTTCTATGTTTAAGAATGAAAAACGTGCCGCTGAAAAAGATTCGCTGCTAGAACAGATCAATGCCCTCAAGCGCGAAGATGAAAAGCTTTACAACATCCTTGCTGTGGATATCTGGGCACTTGCCAAGACAATGGATGAATTTCAGCCAGGCTTTTGGGCGGCGTTTATGAAAAATCGCGATCGAGCGCTCAAGCGGTTTATTGAGGAAGTGGTGAAAAGCAAGCCAGCGGATGTCAAACGTCCACCTTATCTACATTAGGAAAAGATACCTTTGGAAAAGGCAATCGGTCTCTTAAAAGACTTCTGAGAAAGAATGTACCGCTTGTAAGGGGCAGGTTTTACCAGAAGCTTTGCTCATAGCCAACCACGTTGGTAGCAAACCTGCCCCTACGGGTATTTTGTTCACTAGAAATCTCCTTGGAGGCAGCTTACTAACCGCTTACTGTCTTTACAGTCGATTGTGAATAGAGGCTTTACAATAGGGACGTATTAGCTGCCTCATAAGCCACCATCAAGAAAGGACGTGCCAATGATTAATTCTGAAACTCTCCGAGAACGCATTGATCTGATTCAAGGTAAGCGCGAAGCCTTAGTGCGCTTGCTGGAACAACCAGATCTTGGCACCCTCAGAATTGATGTTAATCAGGCAATTGAAGAAATTGATGATTTGTTGGATGAATTTCAGCAAACGTTTCCCGAGGCGCGATTAGGTTAGCGTTGACTCCACTGCTAGCTAATTGCGTGAAAGCGTTTAATTAGCAGGACGCGATCGCCCCACCTCATTCACTGCGGCGATCGCTACATCTTTGCAGCCCGTTGGCTAAGTTGTCTGACTGTTGCAATCAGTTCTTCTGTGGTAGTGTCTTTCTTCCGAAAGGCATCAATCTTTGCGGTCTGCAACATGACCTCGGTTTGGGGGTCATCTAGAGAGGAGTAGGCAAGAATCTGCACAGTTGGGTTGGCGCTTTTGATATGAGTAGAAGCACTCAAGCCATCCATTACGGGCATCTGGAGATCTAAAACAATGACATCAGGATGATGTTGTCTCACCAGGTCGATCGCTTCTTGCCCATTACTTGCTACCCCTACTAGCTCCATATCTTGCTGATTCTGAAATGCCAAACTCAAGCTGAGTCGGGTCAGTTCATGGTCATCAACAATCAGAACACGGATAGCGGAAAGGTCACAGGTCGTCATTCTAGCCCTGCTAAATTACTAAACATCAAGGGGATTTAGTTTAGAGTTTAATCTGCGATCGTCTTAATCGCCTCTGTCATCCGAGCGAACCCCGCTGATCAGCTGACGTTTGCATAAAAGAAGGGTTGGGATCAACAGCATATCAAGTTTCAGGTCAACGCTTTCTAATCAGGTTGTGCCTCAAAGCGGTCTCTAAGCGTAATTCTGACTCAATTTAAGCTCATACCAATTTAAATTGAGCAAATATCGCTTTTATAGGGGCGATCAACGGTTTGCTTCGATAAATGATTGGTTAACGGGCAAAATTAAATTGTTTGAAGAACCTGTAAACCTTGTTGAGGCAATGAGCGTAGCCATCTTTAACCCAGCAGTTTTACCACTTGCAGCAGCCACACGTATCGTCCCTCCCGCATCTGGGTGGCTATCATAACTAGCGTGTGGCGATCGCCCAGTGATGAACCGCGTTAGCGAATCCAGTCTTTAAGCAACGCTTGACGACGTGGGTGCCGTAGCTTACGCATGGCTTTTGCTTGAATTTGACGTACCCGTTCTCGCGAAAGTTGATAGAGTTCACCGATTTCAGTGAGGGTGTAGTGCTGTCCATCTTCAAGCCCAAAGCGCAGTTTGATGATGTCACGTTCGCGATCGCTAAGATGATCCAAAACAGAATTGAGGCGATCGCACAGCAATTTATGATCCAGGCAATCGTTCGGCGCAATATTATCTGCGTCTTCAATTAATTGCATGAGTTCTGTATCTTCTTCGCGCCCGACCCAGGCGTGCAGTGAGAGTGTGCCCTGGCTCACGTCCAACACTTGCTCTAGCTTGTCTTCATCAATTTCCAACGCTGCTGCTAGTTCAGCTTTGGTAGGCTTGCGTCCGAGTGCTTGTGAGAGTGTTTGACGGGCTTTGCGAACCTGGTTCAGCTTCTCGACCATGTGGACGGGCAGCCGCACGGTGCGCGACTGAGAGGCGATCGCACGGGTAATACCTTGACGAATCCACCAGTACGCATAGGTTGAAAACTTGTAGCCACGCTCGTAGTCAAATTTTTCGGCTGCTCGCATCAATCCCATTGCACCTTCCTGGATCAGATCCAAAAACGGTACGCCACGATTGAGGTATTTTTTGGCGATCGAAACAACGAGGCGTAAATTCGCTCGCACCAATTTCCGCTTTGCTTGTTCGCCTCGATCGCCGCCCTTCACAATTTCTCGTGCTAGCTCGATTTCCTGTGCTTGAGTCAGCAGAGGATAGCGTGCCATTTCACGTAAGAATAACCCGACTGAATCATCGGTCAGACCCAGACGTTCAGCTTTGGTTGGTTTATAGGGAACCTTGTCTGGAACTGGATCGTCGGGATCTAGCTCTTCAATTTCGGTTAGATCGATCGCAAAATCAAGTTCAGCAACTTCTGATTCAGCAGAATCAGTTTCAGGGAGATCAGAAGACAATTTAGCAGTCATACACGCTCAAATAAAACTCTCGGAAAGGATGTAAAATTGCCTCCAACTTTAACAAAGAATCTCGAAAATGCTCACTTTTTTTGAAAAAACTTTCTAAACTTTTGTGTTGAGATTGAAGCAATCAATAATGGACGATAGCAACTCCTTAAATTTTTGTCCATTTTATTTTTGACGTTGTACAATCTTTTGTTCCCTACTACCCAGTGAAACTATCTTGCGATCAGCTTTTTTTACGTACCTAACGTGTGGTTTAGTAGCTGGCTGATCAACAATGCAGTTGCGTTCAAGAGTGAGCAGAACCGTGTTGATCGGTTTTGCTCTGTGCAAGTTGTCTCCACAGCGTTAGCTGCTGGAGGCTGATTGCCGCTATTTCATTCGTTAGTTCGCCTCGGATTCCTCTCTGCCTTGAGGAAAAATTCTGCCACCATCAAAACGACTCAAAAATCTCATGCTGCTTTTGCACTTTAGACATTCCTGGTTTTTTAAAAAACGTCTTGTGCTGTTAGTTAGCATGAGCTTTATTGCGCCGATGGGTTACATCATTCGCTTCGCTCCAACACCAACATTCGTATGGTTGAATGATGCACTTGGCAGCATTGCTTACGAAGTTTTCTGGATTTTGCTTGTTGCTTTTCTCTTGCCGCGCATTTCTTTGCGAGCAATCGCCATTGGCGTTTGTCTCACCACTTGCGGCTTAGAGGGGCTTCAGCTCTGGCATCCACCATTTTTAGAGGCGGCTCGCGCCACTGTAGCAGGACGGCTCGTTTTAGGCAATACCTTTAGCTGGATTGATTTTCCTTCCTACATAATTGGCAGTTGGCTTGGCTGGCTCTGGGCGCGATCGATGCAATGGTTGCAAGTGTAGGGAGAGAGGGAAGAGTAAGGGAGTGGAAGAGTGGAAGAGTAAGGGGGTGGAAGGGTGAAGGGATGGTTGTAGGTGAGGCAAACTACTTTAGACTGTGGGTTGTAGGCTGGTGGGGTGTGGGTTTTTGAAGCCTAAACTCAAAGCTGCACTTGCAAAGCTGCAATTTAAATTGGACGCTGGAGCAGAGTTATGGATGTCAAAGCCGCTGTTGCGCTAGAAGCAGGCAAGTCACTAAGCATTGAAACGGTGCAGCTTGAAGGACCTAAAGCTGGCGAAGTGCTGGTCGAAATCAAAGCTACAGGCGTTTGCCATACTGATGCTTATACCTTGTCTGGTAAAGATCCTGAAGGGCTGTTTCCTGCCATCCTGGGGCATGAGGGTGCAGGCATTGTGGTCGAAGTGGGTGCAGGCGTGACATCACTGAAACCGGGAGATCATGTCATTCCTCTGTACACACCGGAATGTCGCAACTGTGAGTATTGTTTGAGCCAAAAGACTAATCTCTGTCAGGCAATTCGATCAACCCAAGGACGTGGTGTAATGCCTGATGGTAGCAGTCGGTTTTCGATCGATGGTCAGCCGCTCTATCACTATATGGGCACGTCCACTTTTGCAAACTACACGGTGTTGCCTGAAATTGCACTCGCTAAGATTCGGGAAGATGCCCCCTTTGAAAAAGTTTGCTACATCGGTTGCGGTGTTACGACAGGTATTGGCGCAGTCGTTAACACCGCCAAAGTAGAATACGGCTCTACTGTCGTTGTGTTTGGTTTGGGTGGCATTGGGCTAAACGTGATTCAAGGTGCCCGCATGGTTGGCGCAAAGACGATCGTCGGCGTAGACCTGAACCCTAAAAAGAAAGTGCTGGCAGAAAAGCTGGGCATGACTCACTTTGTGAATCCCAGTGAAGTTGAAGGTGATCTGGTGGCACATTTAGTCGAGTTGACCAAGGGTGGAGCCGACTACAGCTTTGAATGTATTGGCAATGTCAACGTGATGCGGCAAGCGTTGGAATGCTGTCATAAAGGCTGGGGCGTGAGCGTTATCATTGGCGTGGCAGGTGCAGGGCAAGAAATCAGCACGCGACCTTTTCAACTGGTAACAGGGCGAGTGTGGAAGGGTAGTGCTTTTGGTGGAGCTAGAGGACGCACGGACGTACCCAAAATTGTGGATTGGTATATGGAAGGCAAAATCAATATTGATGATCTGATTACCAATGTGATGCCGATCGATCGCATCAATGAAGCCTTCGACCTAATGCATAGTGGTGAAGGCATTCGTACTGTGATCACGTTTTAGTCAGTAATGAAAAAGCGATCGGTGTTGGTTTACCCACATCGATCGCTTGCCGCTTCCTCTCTTTGGCACCGCTCAACTACCAGTATCAGACGTTATAGCATGCAACTATTCAGTTGCTACTGTCTATAACTGGTTGCAATAGAGAGGCTAAATTCTGCTCTTGCGTCGTCTTGGCACGGGGGATACGTCTAGCGGCGATGGCTGCTTACGTGAGCGCGATGGTATCACGCTAGTTTCATGCTCAAGTGTTGATTTCGCAGCGGCTTTAGGGCGACCTCTGGTAGGCTTGGGCGGTGCAAGCGTTGGCTCTACTGGGGTCTCTGCTGTTAGCGATGGCTCTGAGGTGCTGGAGTCGGTGGGTTCTGCTACGGTGTCTGCGGTGTCGGACGATCGCGTTTCAGTGGCGGCTGGTGTCGCGTCTACGCTGACCGACTTTTTCGCTGAACCTCTGCCTACTTTTGCTTTCCGTCTGGCAGCCGACAGATAATTTCTGAGCGTGGAAGCGCTGATCTTGGCACCGTTGCTGGTCAACAACGCGGCAAGATCATCCATCGTTTTGCCTTCTTTGAGCAGTACGGTGAGTTGTTCGTGCTGCTGCTCAATCACTTCTCGCGATGTTAGTTTTGCAGTCGATGGGTCAGAGAGGCTCTTCAACAGAGTATCCGTTGCTTTGCTGGGCGACGTTAGTGCGGGTGCTTTTGCTGAGGACTTTGCCTTCGTTTGCTGTGCTTTGGGTGCGGAAGTTTCAATCGGCGAAGCGCTCGTTTCATCACTTTGTGGCTCTACCACTGTGTCAACAGCACTGTCACTGCTTTCAACCGCGATCGTTGGAATCGTATTTGTTTCAATTGGAGGCAGCAGCAGACCTTGAGCAACGCCTTGCTTGCGCCAATCATCAAACGATGGTAACCCTGCAATGCGCAAATGGCGAATTTGCTCTCGCAAAACATCATCGGAATTACGCAGCGTTGCTTCGCAGACAAATTTGAGATATTGATACTCAATTTCTGCTAGAGCTACTTCCACATCAACAGTTTGAAAGGAAATTTTTCTGAAAGCTGTGAGATCTTGAGGCACGCGGTTCTCCTTATACGTTGAGAGGATGGTTGAAAAAATGCTTCTTGCCAGCGTCGTGTGAGGATGCAAAACGACACAATTCAAAAATGTTGCTACAGGGGCTAGTGCCCCTTTACTAATGCCTTTCAGCCGACTCAAGTAGATTCTCTAGTCACTAAATGAAGCCTCAGTCCGTCAAAACTGCACGATAGCGAAATAATTTTATGCGTCAATCTAAGACAACTTTTACACTTACTGCCGTTATACTGCCTCTGGCTCTAGGTTGAAGCAAAATTTTAGTCAGTTTTGCAATCGCAACAACAATTTGGTCAGTTCAACAATCAGCCTCATTAACTCACAAAACTTTTTGCTAGGTGCTTAAAACCGTAGCTACAAGGGCAAAACTGTGTTGGTGGATAGTCGAAACTCTAAATATATGACTGAGGCTGTAGAGGCACACTTTGTCTTGATAAACCCATGTTATCTTGACTAGCCCCAACAGTAGATGGATGAGGGTTCTAGACTTTTAGCCAGTCAACTCAATAATCAGCTTTAATTTGTCTGCTGATGACTCAAGACGATCGCTCAAGCCTTTAAACATTTAATCAAGTAATGATGCGGATGTCTCCTGCGACTGAGTTTTGTTAACGTTTGGTTTATTCTTTCTCACGCAGCCACGACCAACCACCATGAGAGCTTTACTAATTCCACTGCTGCTTCCAGTTTTGCTGGCGTCAACATCTTGTACTCAAGCAGTGCTCTCTGCAAAAGCCATTGACGATCGCCCTGCGTCTCTCAAGCCTGCGATCGCCAAGCCTGTTACCGCACCGCCCACGATCAAGTCACTGGCAGGAACGTATAAAGGTGTTGTCGATGAGCAGTGGTTAGCAAAGTTTTTGGAGGAAGAAAGAAAAACTGGCTTGAGTGACAAGGAATTAAAAAGACTTGCAGAGTTTGCCCGACATATGTTTGAAGATTGTGAAATCACTCTCCATGCCGATAGCGGCTTTGACTTTCAGGATCTTGACGCTAAGAAGGTGCAGGGCAAAGTCAAGGTTAATGGCAACCAACTCCTTCTCGTTGATAGTGCAGGCAAACCGATCAGCATCAAAACAGATGCCGCCATCAACGTTTCCACAGCCGTGGCTCTCAATGCCTCAGCCGATAAGAAAAAATTACTGTTTTACAATCCCCGAAATCCCTCGCAACTGCTGCGTGTGTATGTGAAGCAGTAACGTATCGGCGATGAAAAGGATGCGCACTATTTTTAAGCCAAAAGCTCTTTGTACAGTCATCATACGAATTCCGTCGGTCTTGCTTCTGCTGCCAGTTTTGGTGCTATTGGGCGCGTGTACTCAAACTGTACCGTCCGCGATCGCCACCGACGATCGTCCCGCATCTCCTAAACCCGCGAGCGCCTCTCCTGTTCCTGCACCACTCACGATCGAGTCACTGGCAGGAATATATAAAGGTGTCACTGATGAGCAAGACTTAGCTGTTCAGCAGAGAGAATTTGAAAAGCTGGGCGCAAATGTGCCACTTGAAATGCTTGAGACAATGAGCCGTCAAATAGCTGATCAGATGAAACTAACAATCAATTCTGATGGCACGTTTGAATCTTCGTTCGCCACTAATAAACAGCGTGGCAAAGTCAAAATTGATGGTAACAAGCTCACTTTTACTAACGACCCAATTAAACCCATTAAAGGTGTAGATAGCTCAACTAAAGCTCCTAATTGTGCCGATTGTTGTACGTTCACTCTAAATGTCTCAACTGACAGGAAAACGTTATTGCGTGATGATCCCGAGAATTCCTCTAAATTCATTCCTACTTATGTGAAGCAGTAACACATTTGTACGCAACAGATCCTCAACTTCTGATGAAAGCGAGACGGGTGGCATAGCCCTGTCATAGAAGTCGGGAATCTAATCCTTGCCGCGCAACTGTTACGAAAAAGATACGGTTTGGCAAGTTGTCACTATTTTTAATAAAAAAGCGGTTGGCTGTGGTCAGAGAGCAAAGAGTCAGCCGCAATAGATGGATAATTGCATACGTTTCAGCGTCTCGATCACGTGTCAGCAAGGGTTACAGTGCTGCTAATCCCTGCTACGTCGGCTGTGAGAGTGGTGGCTGTGGAGTGAGAGCGGTGATCGAGTTGTGGTGAAGGGGCGATCGCAGCAAAATTCCGCCAGAGTAAACCTCTCAGCGGATTTTTCTTTATTGTCTATTGTTCCATTTTCTATAAAAAGCAAAGGTTAAAACTGATTACGGTGCGTTTTTCGAGGCTGACAGGCGTTTATGATTTCACTGTAAGAGATGGGTGATTTCAGGGAAGCCAAGGCTCTCTTTTATAGACCTGTTCATTATTGGCAGCCCTTTCCTTTGCGATGGAGTTGCCCAATAATGACTTCATTGCCCAGCGGCGATCGCCCAGATGACACGACACGATTAGGAGACTAACTAGAGTGAAACTCGCAGTTTACGGCAAAGGCGGCATTGGCAAATCCACGACAAGCTGCAATATCTCAGTAGCACTGGCGCGTCGTGGCAAAAAAGTACTGCAAATTGGTTGCGACCCCAAACACGACAGCACCTTTACGCTGACTGGCTTTCTCATTCCCACCATCATCGACACGCTGCAAGAAAAAGACTATCACTACGAAGATGTGTGGTCTGAAGATGTCATTTACAAAGGCTACGGTGGCGTGGACTGCGTGGAAGCGGGTGGACCGCCAGCCGGTGCAGGCTGCGGTGGCTACGTTGTAGGTGAAACCGTCAAGCTGTTGAAAGAACTCAACGCCTTCGACGAATATGATGTCATTTTGTTTGATGTGCTGGGTGACGTAGTGTGTGGTGGCTTTGCGGCTCCCCTCAACTACGCCGACTACTGCATGATTGTGACCGACAACGGCTTTGATGCTCTGTTCGCCGCCAATCGAATTGCAGCTTCCGTCCGTGAAAAAGCGCGCACCCATCCCCTACGTCTCGGCGGCTTGATCGGCAACCGTACCTCCAAGCGTGACCTGATCGACAAATACGTTGAAACGGTGCCCATGCCCATTCTGGAAATTTTGCCGCTGATTGAAGATATTCGCGTATCGCGTGTGAAAGGCAAGACGCTGTTTGAAATGGCAGAAACCGATCCGTCGCTCAACTATGTGTGCGATTACTACCTCAACATTGCTGATCAAATTCTGGCGCGCCCTGAAGGTGTAGTGCCCACCGACACACCCGATCGCGAACTATTCTCGCTCTTGTCTGACTTCTACCTCAACCCTGCCAAGCCACCTGTGCGGTCAGAAGAAGAATTAGATCTGATGATGGTTTAAAGGAAAGTTATGAGTGATAAGTTTTGAGTGATGAGTGGCGACCAAACTCAAAACTCAAAACTCAAAACTCAAAACTTCTTTACCCCGTGAATACCGAGCAAATCCGCCAGTCGGTGCGAGAGAAATGGCTGACCTACTACGCTGAAAATCGCCAATGGCTATCGCGTTTAGGTATATGGGTCAACTGTGATGGTCAACGCCGTCCGTCTTCTGGCTTCATCCTGGCAACTCTCTCAGTGTTAGAACCCCGACTTGCCCAACTGTTGCCTCTGGTGGTCGATCTGAGCAATAACCCCGATCGCATCGTGATGGCATTAGGGCTGAACTTCAACCCCGAAGATTATGTAAACACGATCGCCGCCCAAAATGGCAAAGCCAATAAAACTGCCAATGGGGCTGTCAGGATGCTCCCCGCTGCTTTAAATGAGATCAACATCCAGGCAAGCAAGCTCCCTAAGAAAGCACCTGCCCAAATCGACGAAGACTGCCGAGGCTCCCGCGATCGACGCGATTAAGCCTCCACCATCTTCTGTACGGGCAGGTTTGTCGATCCCCTCTGCTACTAATCAAGTTGATTCCTAAACCCGCCTCTACCAACCATTAACAATTCCTTCTAGAGAGGACACTGACTCATGACTCTTGCCGAAACTGAACCGCAAGCCCTGAACTTTGAATGCGAGACAGGCAACTATCATACCTTCTGCCCCATTAGCTGCGTCGCATGGCTCTACCAAAAGATTGAAGACAGCTTCTTTCTAGTTATTGGCACCAAGACCTGCGGCTATTTTCTGCAAAATGCAATGGGTGTGATGATCTTCGCTGAGCCACGTTACGCAATGGCAGAACTGGAAGAGGGCGATATTTCTGCCCAACTCAACGACTACGAAGAACTGAAGCGGCTGTGCGTACAGATTAAGCGCGATCGCAACCCCAGCGTTATCGTTTGGATTGGCACCTGCACCACCGAAATCATCAAAATGGATTTGGAAGGGCTAGCTCCTCGCTTAGAAGCTGAAATTGGGATTCCGATCGTTGTAGCGCGCGCGAACGGTCTAGATTATGCCTTCACGCAAGGCGAAGATACCGTTCTGGCTGCAATGGTTAACCGCTGCCCCGAAAAACCACCCGCTGCGGAAGGCGACAAAGAAGAGCGTAACGCGATCGCCAAACTGCTTAACTTCGGTCGCAAAAAAGAAGAGATTGCCACCTCAGACTCTGAGTATGTGGATCATCCGCCGTTGGTGCTGTTCGGTTCTCTACCCGATCCCGTTGTCACCCAATTAACGTTGGAACTCAAGAAACAGGGCATCAAAGTCTCTGGTTGGCTACCTGCTAAGCGCTATACAGAACTACCTGTGATTGAAGAAGGCTACTACGTGGCGGGTGTTAATCCCTTTCTCTCGCGTACTGCCACGACCTTCATGCGTCGCCGTAAGTGCAAGCTGATTGGCGCACCGTTCCCGATCGGTCCTGATGGTACTCGTGCCTGGATTGAAAAAATCTGCTCGGTGTTTGGTATTGAACCGAAAGGCTTGGACGATCGGGAAGCGCAAATCTGGGCAGGGATGGAAGATTACCTGCAACTCATTCGTGGTAAATCTGTCTTCTTCATGGGTGACAACCTGCTGGAAATTTCCCTCGCCCGATTCCTTATCCGCTGCGGCATGAGTTGCCCTGAAATCGGCATTCCTTATATGGACAAGCGCTACCAGGCAGCAGAGCTGACGCTGTTGGAGAAAACCTGTCACGAAATGGGCGTTCCCACTCCCCGTATTGTTGAGAAGCCTGACAACTACAACCAGCTTCAGCGCATTACTGAACTAAAGCCTGACCTGGTGATCACTGGCATGGCACATGCTAACCCCCTGGAAGCGCGTGGCATCAACACGAAATGGTCGGTCGAATTTACCTTCGCCCAAATTCATGGCTTCACCAATGCCCGCGACATTCTGGAACTAGTGACACGTCCCCTTCGTCGCAACAACAACCTCAAAGATCTCGGTTGGGATAAGTTAGTGCGGGAAGAAACGAAAGTCTAGTCGATCGTCTTTCAAATAAGTTGGTTTCCTTTGTAGGGGCGTTCCGTGGATCGTCCCTACTTTTTTGCTAACTTGAGTGCTCTCTTTATAGCCAAGATGAATTGACCAGCCCGACCTGGCCCGACTATAGCTATTTAGTCAGCAAGTTTTTTTAGTGCTCCATGAATTGTCAGAAACTGGGTTTCTCGCTGTTAGAACGCTACTGGTTCCACTTAACCTTTGCCAGCAATCCGGTTTCTAAGGTTGTTTGCTTTTTACAACACCGATCGTCCTAAAAACGGTTGCAGCACTTCGGGGATGCTAACTGTGCCATTCGGCTGTTGATAGTTCTCAAGCACCGCTGCCATCGTGCGACCGACCGCTAGACCAGAACCGTTAAGCGTGTGGACAAACTCAGTGCCCTTTTTGCCTGCTTCCTTAAAGCGAATATTGCCGCGTCGTGCTTGGAAATCGCCAAAGTTGGAGCAGCTTGAGATTTCCCGATAGGTTTCGGCAGATGGTAGCCATACTTCCAGGTCGTAGCATTTGGCAGCACCAAAGCCGATGTCACCTGTGCAAAGTTCAATCACGCGGTAGGGCAGCTTGAGCGCTTGCAGAATTGCCTCAGCATTTTGAACCAGCGTCTGGTGTTCTTGCTCGGAGGTTTCGGGACGGACGAGTTTGACAAGTTCGACTTTGTTGAATTGGTGCAGCCGGATCAACCCACGAGTGTCGCGCCCATAGCTGCCTGCCTCACGTCGGAAGCAAGGCGTATAAGCACAGTGATGGATGGGCAATTCCTCTGCTGCTAGAATTTCGTCTCGATAAAGGTTGGTGACAGGCACTTCCGCAGTGGGGATCAGCCAGAGATCATCATCCTTGCACTGAAAGCTTTCTTCGGCAAATTTGGGCAATTGTCCTGTTGCAGTTAGGGATTGAGTGTTAACCAGGAGCGGGGGCAATACTTCGAGGTACCCTGCGGCAGTTTGACGATCGAGCATAAAACTAATCAACGCCCGCTCTAACGCGGCACCTGCACCCAGTAAGGCAATAAAGCGAGCCTGAGCAAGCTTCGTCGCCCGTTCTGTATTGAGGATGCCAAGTTTTTCGGCAATTTCCCAATGCGGTAAAAGCCCAGGGTGGTGCGGTTTGTATTCATCGCCCCAGCGTCGTACTTCAACGTTTTCGGTTTCATTCTTGCCGATCGGCGTGGTGTCGCTGGGCAAATTGGGCAACTCCAACAGGCGTTCTTCAATCTGCACTTTCAACTCTTTTTCCTGCGGTTCCAGATCGCTCAATTTGGCTTTAACCTGGTTGCCTTCATCCTTCAGGGCTTGAATTTCAGCATCGTCAGGTTTACTGCCAGACTTCATCTTCTGCCCAACCAGCTTACCGATTTCGTTGCCCCTTGCCTGAAGCCGCGATCGCTCCTGTTCGAGCGATCGACGTTGCTCATCTAACTGCAACAGTGGCTGGATATCGTAGCTACCATTGCGAGTTGCTAGCTTTTTGCGCACAAGGTCTGGATTTTCTCGAATTAGCTTTAGGTCAAGCACAGGAATATCAGCTTTTAGAAAGGTGTTGGTCGATCGGGTGGGTAGAAAACCACAAGCCCCATTCTAGAGTAATGGTTTTGTCCATCAAACATTTATCCACAGCCTCTTGCCAACTCTCAAAGGCAGATACCTGACTACTTTGGTTATTTTGAGATTCTGCGATCGCCTGCTTCGCCAATAACTTAAAGCAGTAAAACCCAGCTTAAGACGCTAACGTTTGGCTCCTCGCAGAAAAATGAGGCTGCTGTAGAGATGAAAGGCAGAATCCCAATAACTATCTTCCCGTCGTGAGAGATAAATGTGAGGCTTCAAGCGGAGGAGCGGTCTGCTAAAGTCTGCGGCAGTCTCGCCAAACGGGGTGAACTGTGACCAGGTTTCGGCGTTGGGTGTTTGGCGTTTGAGCAGAGCCATTAACTGATTCCAGTTTGTGCGGATGGTCGTGCGATCGGTCGGGGCGATTGCCACCTGAGCGTTAGCAGTAACACCTTCATCAAACTGATAGCTACTGTCGTGCAGACGCAGAATGCAGCGTCGTCCTGGCAAATGCAGATCACAGAAGTGAGCATAATCCTGGGTTTCTGCTTTGCGTTCCAGCCGATTGCGGTAGCCCACATCCAACACTTGCTCAAAAATTGGCAGCATCCCCTCGACTCGCTGCGTTACCTCTGACCAATCGAAGCTGAGAAAGCCAACCTGATCCTGCACGTTCTGGCAAACCACTGTTGCTTTGGGCGAGGCAGCTTGAAACGAGTTAACTCGAAAGAGTTGAATTGCCTCAATTTCAGGCTGTGATGCCCAAAAGGTTGGAATGCCCGCCTGCCGAAGTTCTTGACCGTACACTTGCAGTTCACCTGTGACCCCAGCCCGATACAGCCGCCAACCGCGATTAGGAAGAAGCATCCGCACGGTGTAAGCGTCTAGCTTCATGACCCGCGCAAAATTTTGTACAACTGTAGCGCGATCGTCACCCGTCACCGCTTCCAGCACCAAAAACCCAGAGGCATTGTTGTTGGGTTCTGCCGTTGCCTGTGCGATCGCTTGCTGTCGGCGATCGCGCTGTTTTGTCTCAATCCGCTGGATACCCTGACGCAAGTAACCAGCCAGTTTTTGATTGGTTGTAGCGCGAAGCAGTTGCCGATACGTGTCCGCCGCTGTATCGAGTTTCCCCGATACTTCCTGCAAGCGACCAGCATAAAACTGCGCCCACGGGTTTTGCGGTGATTGCGCCAACAGTTGCGCTACCAGTTGAGCAGCCGTTTGGTAATCCTGACGATCGAAAGCAGCGGCAATGGCGTCAAGCATGGGAGGAGAGGGGTGAGGGGTAAGAGGTGAGGAGTGAAGGGTAAAGCGTGAAAAATTGAAGGGGTGAAAGGGGGAAAAATTGAGGCGTGAAAGGGGGAAAAATTGAAGGGGTGAAAGGGGGAGCCATTAGCTTTTAAGTGTCAGCTTTTACCTTCTATCTTTTGCCTTCTGCCTTTTGCCTTTACCTTTCGCTCTCCCATACAGCGGCAATTAACGACAACGCTACTAGCGGAGCGGTGACAGCGCGAAGAATGCGACTGCCGAGAGAGACGGGTTGATAGCCTGCGTCGATCGCGGCTGCAACTTCAGCATCAGTCCAACCGCCTTCGGGACCAATGGCAATCATCACTTGAGGTAAGGATGCATCTGACATTGAGGCTTGCAAGCAGTTTAGCAAGTGAGGTGTCGATCCCCGTGCGACGCAGAGATATTTCTGGAGGCGCGAATCGGTCTGCGAACAGGTCTGTTGAAGATGGGCAGTGAAAGAGATAGGAGCAGTAATGTGGGGCACGCAAAGACGTTCGGACTGTTCAGCCGCTTCGTTCGCAATGCGTTGCCAGCGATCGAGCTTTTGTGGGCTTGGGTTGAGCAACGTACGATCGCTTATGACAGGCAAAAGTTGGTCAACTCCCAATTCTGTAGACTGGCGCACCACTTCATCAAACCCATTACCTTTGGGCAATGCTGCCACCAGCGTTACGCGCACCGCTAACTCGGTAGGCGCAGTAATTGGCTCTAAGATGGTTGCCTGCATGCTGGTTGCCTGTGCAAGCGAATCAGTCAGCGGTTTTAGTGTCGCCAGCCATGCGTGTCCCTCTCCATCCATTGCAATAAAGCGATCGCCCACGCCTAACCGCAGCACTCGTTGGAGGTAGTGCAGTTGAGACGGCTCCAAACGCACGTGCTCATTTTGCAGTTGTTCTGCCTTGACCACCAGTCGTTGTAATTGCACGACTTATCCTCAGTCATCTCACCACGATCGCTCTGATCCGATCGCCACCATCTTAAGACTAGCGAAGATCGAACCCAGCGTTAGCGTAGACGCAAAAGGCTTACGCTTCAGCGGTCGATCGACTACTTAGCAACGTTAGCTGTGCCTGAGCAGTCCTAACACGACGGTCTAGTGACAAATTTCCGGTTGATCCCCTTCAACATTCCTCAAACAAGAGCCGTAGGCAAGGGGCTCTTAATTTACAGCTTATAAAAAGAGAATTGGTATTAGCTCACTCTTTAGAGAGGCTGACAAAGCAGCGGCAGGACGATAACTTGTAAGCCTGAGGACGGTAAAAGTTCGTCAAAGCAAAGCTAGACGAAATTAACACTTTCTCAGACACGATGTTTCTCTTTGCCAGTGTTCTATAGCACTGAAAGCTAACTGGAGTTGCAGGCATAGTAGAGGGCAAGGCAATGCCGCTAGCTCTTAAACCATCCCCTATCTCATAACAAAGCTAGATAAAGCCTAGTACACCCTAAAACTGGTGCTGCCACAACGTAAAGTTTGAGTCTAAAAGCATCTCAAATCGGAAAACCGTGTAATTATAAAGAAAAGCTTAAGAGGTTCGACTCTATGGTCTCTCCAAAAATGATGCGACAGCTTTGGGCTTTAGTAGAGTCTACTCAAGTCAGTACGTTACTGCAATTTGAAGATTCTGACCTAGTGCAATTTCTCCTTAAACGATTTAAAGCTCAACAGTCGATCGACCCTCAAGATGCTCGACATCTCGATACATACATACAGTCGAAGCTGCCACTCATTCGCGATATTGCTGAAGATAGACAAGCAATTAACCAGGGAAGTCACTAACGCTGAACATTAACCAAGCCCTCGATATCCGCTTCATCGCTCACAGTTCAAGGGCACATTTTTATGAATAACTGGTTAGGCATTGCCCTGGCGGCTTATATGATTGGAGCCGCGATCGAAGGCGTGAATGCAGCCAGTCAACTATCGCACTCGTCATTGGATGGTGTGGATCGTTCTGAAACCACTACATCAGAAGCACCCGAGCCACCTGAAAGTCGATGGAAAGTTTTTGCAGCGATCGCAGCCGTTAGTCTTTGTGGTGCTTTTCTTTGGCCCTGTCGGCTGATCCATCGCTCCATTAAGGCAACCCAACCGTGCGGTGAAGACTGAGTTGTGCTTTTGCCGCAGGCTCCAGCGAATGACACACTGTTTTAATCGCATCGCGTAGCCAACAGGCTGCTTCGTCATGACCACTGAGCGTGCTCCACAGCATTGACACCATCCACGGTCTGGTTTCGACAGGCAGTTCGAAAATGGTCAACTGACAGCTACTTGCTAAACGTAGAGCGACTCGATACGGCACTGCTGCTACTAAATCACTAGACGCAATTACAAAGGGCAATACCAGCATATGCGGCGTTGTCAGGGTAATGCGGCGCTCTAAACTCTGTTTGCCTAAGGCACGATCAATGGCACCAACACTATCCCGACGCAGCGTTGCCAGGGCATGAGAATGGTTGACATACGTTTCTAGGCTCATTGCGCCCTGCTTTAATGCCGGATGCCCTTGACGTGCAATGCCTACAAAGCGCTCTTCAAACAATGGTTCGCATTGGGTCTGTCGCGGTAAATGAGGGAACACACCCACCGCAACCTCGATCGCGCCTTGTTCTAGTAATGTGCCAACGCTGTCCTTCTCAAAACCAACCAGACGAAAATTGAGCAATGGTGCTGTTTGCTGACTAAATGCCAGTAGCGGTGGTGCCAAAACAAAGCTGGTGTAGTCGGAACTACCAAGCGCAAAGGTATGATCGCTCGTTGCCGGATGAAACGTTTGGCTAGAGGCAATGGTCTGACGAATCTGCTGCAAGGCTGCCAAAAGCCCCGGAGCGATCGTCTGTGCTTTAAGCGTTGGTTGCATCTGTCGTCCTAGTCGCACGAACAGTTCATCTTCAAACAAGCGCCGCAAACGGTTGAGTGACGCACTCATGGCAGGCTGCCCGATCTGAAGCTGCTCGGCTGCAAGCGTCACGCTCTGTTGTTCTAGCATTGCTTCAAACGCAACTAGCAGATTCAGGTCGATCGCAGCTAAATCAATTGATTTCATTGATACAATCTATCGCCAAAATTGACTTGCTCAATAGTTTAACGGTTGCTACAGTGCTGCTAAAGCAAAATCAATCCAAACTACAAGGAATGCAATGAGCGTGCCACAAAAAATTGCGCTGGTAACCGGCAGTCACAAAGGGCTTGGTTATGCGATCGCTCGTAAATTAGCTCAGCAAGATAACATTCAGGTTGTTGTAACTAGCCGTAAAGAGCAGGATGGTCTGACCGCACAACAGCGTCTGGCAGCGGAAGGTATTCAGGTGGCTTATCACACTCTGGACGTGAACGATGACTCTAGCGTGCAGCAGCTAACCACCTGGGCACAGCAAACCTATGGCAGAGTCGATATTCTGGTCAATAACGCAGGTGTGAATCCTAGTCAGCCCGAAGAAGCCAGCCTGCTCACGGTACAGCTAGAAACAATGCTTTCAACCTTTTCAACAAATGTGTTGGCTGTGGCTCGGATCACGCAGGCGCTCTTGCCATTGATGCAGACACATAACTACGGTCGGATTGTAAATGTCTCCACTGAAATGGCTTCGCTAACGACGCTTGGCAGTGATTACTACCCTCTCTCGCCCTCTTATCGGCTATCAAAGTTGGGGCTAAACGGCTTAACCGTCCTGCTGGCAAAAGAGCTTCAGGGCACCAACATTTTGGTCAATGCCTACTCTCCAGGCTGGATGAAAACTGATATGGGTGGCTCGGATGCACCCTTTACTGCTGATGAGGGCGCTGAAACGGCTCTCTACCTGGCAACTTTGCCAGAACATGGCGCACAAGGTAAATTCTTCGCTGAAATGCGGAAATTTGGTGGTCCGATCGCTTTGCAGTGGTAAGAGCGTTTTTCTTTTAATTGGTATGGCTATGAGTGCTAGTTGTCACTTTCTGCTCGTTCACTAGGGTAAGGCTAACCCATGCCCCTTTGCTGTCATAACTGCGGATTAACCGCTGGCGTTGATGGGGTTGAAGGAGCCAACCAACCTCCAAAAAGAACGGTTGCTGTGTCTGGATCTGAAGAGGACTGGTTGCAGAAGCCCCATCTGGCAAGAGCAGCACTTGCACGGGCAACGCGCCCTGATTGAACTGTAAGAGTGATCCAACCGCGTTCGCTGTCGATCGTATCGTTGAGCCAGCACCGTTACCAAACGTTAGTGCCTGCACTACCTGATTGTCACCACTACGGCTGATTTGTAAGTGGGTTGAGTACGTAGTCGGCGATCGCCAATCAGGATACAGCGTGATCGCTTCACCGTGCCACTCACCCAGTAGTGCCTCTAGTGTTAACGGTGCGCGTTTGGCAGCATCACTACCTGCACGCTGTTCACGAATGAGGGTAAGTTGTGAAAGCTGGCTCTCGCGATCGAACAACTGCACCAACCGCAACCGACGATCGCCCGCAATCAAACCCAACTCTGCGCCAAACTCTGAAAAGGGCGCAAACTGCATCGAGCCTTGCGAAAACGCACCATCCTCAAAAAACAGCACACCTCGACCTAGAGAGCTGTACTCCAAAACTTTTTCATCGATCGGTACATCAGCTTGCAAGGGAGGACGAGAACCTGCTTCTACCATCGGCGCATAGCGCTGAATGATCTGACGCACTGTTTGGTCATCGTTCAAGCCCTCTAGAGAGACGATCGTGGGCGTTTCTTCTCGCCACTCTCCCGTCGGCGAAAATCTAGCAAACGAACCTTGCCATACGCCCAGATTTTTTAGTAGACAATGCCATTGGGATTGCATGGGTAGAAGGCAGAAGGTAAAAGCAGAGGGCGGTTTTCGGTTCTGACTGACAAATCTTTCATCCCGGTGGTTTCAACCACTGGCTCCCCTACTTCACCGCAATCCGGCGCACGGCAAATAGGCTGCCCAGTACGCCTACAGAACTGCCAAAACCTAGCAAAATCAACGGTAGAAGAATCACACGCAGCGGGCTAATTTGTACGCCATTCGCTAGAAATTGAACAAATTCGGGCTGTTGAGCGAGTAGGTTATTGAGAAAGTGCTGAATGCTGCTAATTAGCCCCCAAGACAGTACTGCGCCTACAACGCCGAAGGTGATGCCCTGCAGGATGAAGGGCAAATAAATCCAGATCGCTGTTGCACCAACCAGTTGCATCACTTCGATTTCTCGCTTGCGTGCCATCACGATGAGGCGAATCGTTGTAGTAATGACGGCGATCGCCGTTAAGGTCAACAAGGTCGTCACCGTGAAGCTCACCCAACTTAAGCCGCGATTCAGTTGCCCAACGCGCTGTACGGCTTCATCGACGTACTGCACCTCATCCACCCCTTCAACCTTTGCAAGCCTTTGGGCAACAAGCGGTACATCCTGCGACGATCGCGCTTTTACCTTAAGCTGATCGACCAGTGGGTTGCCATCTAGCTGCTTTGTCGCACCGTTGATATCCGACACACCCAAATCTTGCACCAACGCTGACCAGGCGGCTTCTTTAGAAACAGTCTGGGTGTCTGCTACTCCCGGCATTGCAGCAACGATCGGCTTTAGCGTCTCTGCCTGCACGCCTGTATCCAGGTAAACGGAGACTTCCAACTGGCTGCCAAACTGATTGAGCAGTCCTTCAAGCTGCCAGGATGCCTGGAGGCTCACACCAAAGAGGAACAGCAACACCGTTACAGTGCTAATCGCTGCCCAGTTCATCCACCCACCTCGCCGCAGACCCAACAGCGTTTCGCGGAGGAGATAATCTAACTTTGTCAAAAATTGAAACACGCGCCATTCCTTCTATAGCAGTCCTAAATCCTTTGTGAGCAAGACTGAATCATTTAGCGGTCAGCGATCGGCTTTTTTGCTGGCTGCTGACCGCTGACCGCTCATACCAGCATAATTCTCATTATTCAAATAGGATCACTATAGGGTGTGCC
Organism: Phormidium sp. FACHB-592; assembly: GCF_014695795.1. Taxonomy (NCBI): domain Bacteria; kingdom Bacillati; phylum Cyanobacteriota; class Cyanophyceae; order Oscillatoriales; family Oscillatoriaceae; genus Phormidium; species Phormidium sp. FACHB-592. The sequence continues at coordinate 41,976 of NZ_JACJOZ010000023.1, read as the reverse complement.
ACCGCTACTACCTAATCATCCTCATCAAGATGCTCTGCCACCTCACGATAAAGATTGAGGACGTGGCTATCTTTGAGGCAATAAAAGACGTTGCGACCCTGCTTGCGATAGCTGACTAAACGCATGGCTCGTAATGCCCGAAGCTGGTGTGAAACCGCTGATTCCGACATCTTGACAGCAGCGGCTAAATCGCAGACGCATAGCTCTTGTATTGCCAGTGCGGACAAAAGGCGAAGGCGGTTTGCGTCGCCCAGCAAGCTAAAAAACTCTGCCATGCGTTGCGCTTTCTCAACGTTGAGCAGGTCGCGATGCAACTGTCGCACGCTGGTTAAGTCAACCGGGTGCTGAACGGTGCAATTTAGCTCTACCTCTGGAGGAGAGGCGTTAGCAGCAATGGGTTTGAAGCGAGACATGGCTAAACCATTGAAGGACAAAGAATAACGATCGTTCTCTAGTTTCGGCTGTCACGTTAGCACAATCAACTCAACGCCTATTAAACGTCAATTTCAAGTAATTGGCACAGCAAGCGTAACGTTATGGTCTTTTGCTAGCGTGTCAAAACGTTAAAGCGTTGAAGATAGCAAAGCACCCCTGTACGATCGCGCCAGAGCAATCACAAACGATAATAATCGCCCCTGATCATAGTCTAGCCCTGGCAGCACTATCTCTGCTTATGAAGGCGCGATCGTCAGCCATAAGCGCAAGTCAACGACAAAGTTTTACAAAGATTGACCCTCTTTCCCAATTTTCATTTCGGCTTCTCAGTAATGGGCGTCCGTGCGATCGACATTGTAAGACGATGGTTAAGTAAGTTAAAGTCAACCAAGTCAGGCAATTGTCCGAGGCGATCGTCTCTGCTCAACTCAGACGAAGAATGAGCAATTTCTGATAAAATCTTACAAAAAGTTAAGAAATAGTTACTACTCCCTCATGAATCTATTAATTGTGGGTGCCACAGGCACTTTAGGCAGACAGATTACCCGTCGCGCGTTAGATGAGGGATATCAGGTTCGCTGCCTAGTGCGTAGCTTCAAAAAAGCAGCGTTTTTAAGGGAATGGGGAGCAGAGTTGGTAGTCGGCAACTTGTGTGTGCCAGAAACGTTGACGCCAGCTCTGGAAGGCATTGATGCTGTGATTGATGCAGCGACCACGCGAGCAACTGATTCACTCAACATCAAGCAGGTGGATTGGGAGGGCAACGTCAACTTGATTCAGGCAGCGAAAGCCGCAGACGTGAAGCGTTTCATCTTCTTTTCAATTCTTGATGCCGAAAAGTATCCCCATGTGCCGCTGATGGAGGTGAAACACTGTACAGAGCTTTTTCTGGCAGAATCGGGGTTAAATTACACCATTCTTCGTCCCTGCGGCTTTTTGCAGGGGTTGATTGGGCAATATGCGATTCCAGTGCTAGAAAACCAATCGGTTTGGGTCATGGGCGATACGTCACCCACAGCTTATATGGATACGCAGGATGTCGCTAAGTTTGCCATTCAGGCGCTAAAAGTACCAGAAACAGACAACAAAACGTTTCCGATCGTTGGTTCACGGGCATGGGGCGCGTATGAAATTATTCGGCTGTGTGAGCGCCTGTCAGGGCGCGATGCGAAAGTTACGCGCATGCCGCTCGGTCTAATGCGAACCGTACGCCGGATTACCCGCTTTTTTCAGTGGACGTGGAACATCTCTGATCGGCTCGCTTTTGCAGAGGTGGTGTCTACAGGCAAGCCACTGACTGCGCCGATGGATGACGTTTATACGGTGTTTGGGCTCGATCCAAACGAGACGACGACGCTAGAAGCGTATATGCAAGATTACTTCAGCCGGATTCTTAAAAAGCTGAAAGAGCTTGATTACGAGAAATCAAAAGGCAAAAGCAAGCAAAAAAACGATAAGAAGCGAACCTACCCTAGATTCTAGACTGCTCTAGGAGACGACCCAAAATGGTATAGTCCCTAGTACTCAATCATTGCCCTTCAGCCGAGCCTTTCCCGTGCCCAAAGCTGGCATTATTTACAACGACATTAAGCCTGTGGCCTGTCGTACTGCCGAAGAGATCCGAGACAAGCTGGTAGCGTGTGGCTGGGAGGTCTGTCTGGCAACCGGTGCTGGTGGCATCCTGGGCTACTCTGACCCGCAGGGTCCAGTTTGCCATATGCCGATCGAGTATCTCAATCCACCAGGGTTCGATCGCGATATGGTCTTTGCGATCGTGCTGGGAGGCGATGGCACTGTGCTTTCTGCCTTCCGCCAGGTAGCGCCCTACGGCATTCCGCTGCTGACGGTGAATACAGGACACATGGGCTTTCTTACAGAAACCTACCTGAACCAACTGCCGCAAGCGTTGGAAGGCATCCTGGCTAACGAGTACGAGCTAGAAGAACGAGCCATGCTGCTGGTGCAAGTGCATCGCGGTGACACGATGCTCTGGGAGGCACTGTGCCTGAATGAAATGGTCATTCACCGTGAGCCGTTGACGAGTATGTGCCATTTTGAAGTCAAAATTGGCAAGCATGCGCCGGTTGATATTGCGGCAGATGGGTTGATTGTCTCTACGCCGACTGGCTCGACGGCATACTCACTTTCAGCTGGTGGTCCCGTAGTGACGCCTGGCGTGCCTGTGCTTCAGTTGGTGCCTATTTGCCCTCATTCGCTGGCATCGCGGGCACTCGTCTTTGCGGATACGGAATGCGTGACTATTTTCCCCGCTACCCCAAATCGAATGGTGATGGTGGTAGATGGCAATGGTGGGTGTTTTGTGTTTCCAGACGATCGTGTTCGCATTGAGCGATCGCGCTATCACGCTCGCTTCATACGGCTGCGACCACCAGAATTTTTTCATCTCCTGCGCGAAAAGCTTGGCTGGGGGCTGCCTCACGTTGCTAAACCCACTTCCGTAGAGCTACCGTAATAAAATAGTCTGGTGCAGACGTGCTACAACAGGAAGGATATTGACTAGGTATTCATTCCTACTAACATTCTTATAAATTTGGTTATTGCCTGATTGCTATCCTTCTCCCCACTGCATATGAATAGCGTCCCTTCTGACACAAATCCCTGTGTGCTGTTGGTCGAAACTGATGAAGCACTGGCAAAGCACGTCAGCCTTGACCTTAAAGAATCTGGCTATGACACAATGCTGGCACCGGATGCAATCGGTGGGCTACGGCAGGTGACTGAGCAGCAGCCCTCTCTGATCGTGGTCGATCGTTTGTTAGCGGGCGAATCGGGGCTATGGTTTTGCAACCGCCTGCGATCGCTGGGCAATCGTGCTCCCGTCTTACTGATGATGGCGCGCGATGGCGTCGACGATCGAGTTGCCTGCCTGGAAGCTGGCGCAGATGATTACTTCCTCAAACCCTATCGGACAGAAGACTTTCTGCGGCTTGTGCGCCTGTACCTGCAACCCGATAACCCCGCTAGCGAACGGTTGCGCTTTGGCGATTTAATGTTGGATTTAGCCACTCGGCGCGCCTTGCGAAACGGTCGGGCGATCGACCTGACCATGAAAGAATTTGAACTCCTGAAGTACCTGATGGAGCATCCCCGCGAAGTCCTGACCCGTGAACAGATTTTGGAAAACGTGTGGGGCTACGATTTTGTGGGCGAATCGAACGTCATCGAAGTGTACATCCGCTACCTGCGCCTGAAGATTGAGGACGACGGTGAAAAGCGCCTGATTCAGACTGTGCGCGGTGTCGGTTACGTCATGCGTGAAGCATAAGCCGCACGGTGGGAACTTAGCCTTCGCTGCAAGCGACTAAGCAAAAAAGCTAGAAGGCTTCAGGCGAAGGTCTGGGGCAAGTTTAAGTTGGTTGCTGGTTGCGGCAACGACCTTGCAAAGCCGCCGCTTGCCGTCTGAACCTGAAACGTTTGTAGAAAAACAGTATGTTGCATTGGATTATGAAAGACGGTAGCCATCGCTTAGCCAAAGCAGTGCGGTGGTATGCTCCAGTACGCTTGACAGGGTTTCTGCTTTTAGGGCTGCTGTTACTTGGTTGTGCTCGATCAAACCTGGTAACGTCACCGGATGTCAGCGGCACACCCCCCACTTCAGACGCTCCAGCTAGCAGGCAGACAAACATACAAACGACAACGGAGGTTGGTCAGCAGTTGCCACTCTCAGCGCAGATTGAAGTTGCCAATCAGGTGATCCAGCTTGAAGTTGCGGGCACCCAAGAGCAGCAAGCGATCGGGTTAATGTCTCGCACAAACTTACCTGACAATCGAGGCATGCTTTTCCTGTTTGATTCGCCGCGCCGGGCTAGTTTCTGGATGAAAAACACCCTGATTCCGCTTGATATGATTTTTTTGCTGAACGGTAAGGTGCAGGCAATCTTCAGTAATGTGCCACCTTGTGAAGCTGACCCCTGTCCTACTTATGGTCCCAAGGGTCTGGTGGATCAAGTCATTGAGCTACGGGCTGGACGGGCAGCAGAACTGGGACTAAAGCAAGGCGATCGCATTAACGTGCAAAAGCTGTAAGTCAAATGAGGTTTCTAGTAAACAAAATACCCGTAGGGGCAGGTTTGCTACTAACGTGATCGGATGAGCCAAGATTCTCGCAAAACCTGCCCCCTACAAGCGGTACATTCTTTCTCAGAAATCTCCTACTTAAGCCAAAGCTGCGCAGTAGGCTGATAGGTGATGGGGAACTGATTTGGTAAGGGGGATGGCTCAAGACAATAGGGCACTGAATCTATTTTTTGGCTTGCTACTGTTGCCAAAGCCGAATCGTACCGTCCCAACTGCTGCTGGCGATCGTGCGGTTGTTAGTAGAAAGGGCGATCGCAGAAACCACTGATGTATGACCCGTCAGCGTGGCGAGTGCTTTGCCTGTGCGGGGTTGCCAGAGTTTGAGGGTATCGCTGCCAGTACACAAAAGCTTGCCATCAGGGCTGACAGTAAGTGCTGTAACGCGACCAGATTCGGGCTGAAGGGTGCGCTTTTCGCGCTGGGTGCGGGTGCTCCACAGTTTAACGGTGCCATCCCAACTGCCGCTAGCGAGGGTTTTACCATCCGGTTCAAAGGTCAGCGCTGCAACGGTTTGGGAATGTCCTTTCAGCATACGCAAGGTGCGCCCTGTCGCTGGCTGCTCCAGGTTTAGTTCCCAGAGTGCGATCGTGGCATCGTTGCTACCACTGGCAAGCCACAGCCCATCAGGACTAAAGGCGAGTGCTTCGATACGTCCGGCTTGTCCAGACAGGCTAACAAGTTCCTGGTTCGTTTCCAAGTCCCATAGTTTAATTGGATCGTAGAGGCTACCGCTAGCGAGCATCCGTCCGTCTGAGCTAAGGGCAAGGCTGAGAATTGTATCGGTGTGGAGGGCGATCGTATTAATACGTTGTCCTGTCTGCAAATCCCACAGTCGAATGCTTTTGTCGGCACTCCCGCTGATCAGCAGCTTGCCGTCGGGACTAACGACTAGACAGGAGACAACATCCAGATGCCCTGTCAGAGTGCGGAGCGGTTGCCCTGTTTGCACATCCCAGAGCTTGATAGTGGTGCCGCTGCTGCTTGCCAAAATTGGCTCTGTCGGACTTAACGCGATCGCGTAGACCTTACCTGGGTTGAGCCACTGGTGCACACACTGCCAGGACGCTGCTTTTGGCTGGCGATGTGACGAGTTTTTTGCACCGTTGGCACTACTATGCCGCTGAATATTTTGTGGGGCGTTTTGTTGAGGTAATGGCTGGGGTTGTTGTTGAGGTAATGGCTGGGGCAATGGCTGGAGTTTTTGCTGGGGCAACGACGGTGCGAGCGCGTGAGCTATTGCCTGCACAGCAGCAGAGGCAGTAGAGCGAAACGTCATAGGTATAGGGGCAGGGGGAGCAAGCCCAGCAATCGGTGCCGCCAGCGACACAGCCAGCAGTGGGGCAGCCACTGGAGACAAATGTTCCTCAAGTAGTGCTCCATCTAGATCGCGCAGTACTTCTGTTGCAGACTGGTAGCGCTGATTGACGCCAGGCTCCAGAAGACGATCAAGAACGTGCCCTAGCGCTTCACTGACGGGGACGGTCAGATATTTGCGCCAGATCCAGGTATGGTCGCTGCTATCAAACAGATCGAAGGGCGATCGCTGGGTCAGTAAATGGATGCACGTCACGCCTAGGCTAAACAAATCGCTGGCAAACACGGCTTTGCCTCGACTTTGCTCCGGCGCAAGATATTCAGGACTGCCGATCGTCGTTCCGGTTTTATTCCATGTGGTGCCTGTCGCTGCTTTTGCCGCCCCAAAGTCTACCAGTGCCAACCGTCCTTCAATCGCCTCCCCATGAGGCTCACACTGCCGCCGCAGTTCGTACAGTAAGCGACTGGTGTTAGCGATGAGAGCCTGCCGTTGGGCAAGGGACAACTCGGTATAGCTAGCAAACTGGGTGGCAAGCTGCTGCCAGCGTTTATAGACGGCGATCGACAACGCTTTGGGCGGTTGAGCAAAACTGGCGCTCAGCCGATCGCTAAACCGACGATCGCTGACAAAATCATGGCATCCTTGTGCCGCCTCTAGCGCCAGTGCATGCTGTAAGGCAGCCCAGTCAAGTTGATTGGATGCTTGTTCGGACGATCGCCCTGCTCCCCCGCCTGACATCTGAATCACGTTAGAAGGCTTAAGATCACGATGAATAACGCTGTGAGCATGGATAAACTCCAGCACAGGCAGCAACCCTACCAACACCGATCGCACCTGTGCCTCTGTAAACGCACCCTCATCGTGCAGCAGTTCTGCCAGATTTTTGCCATTCACAAACTCCTGCACCAGGTATTGCTGCCGCTCTTGCCTAAAGTACGCCAGCAACGTCGGAATTTGCGGATGATTGCCCAACTCCTCCAGCCGCATTGCCTCCCGCTCAAAGAGTTGAGCCGCTTTTTTCAAATGCTGCGCGTCCTGATTTACAGGCAGAAATTGCTTGATCACACAGCGCGGTTTGGATGGTTTGTCTTCATCGATCGCCAGAAACGTTCTGCCAAAGCCACCCTGACCGATCGGCTTCGCTGGTCGATAGCGATCCTTCAACAGTAGCCTTGCGCCACAGTAATGGCAAAGCTCTGCACTGTTTCGATTTTGAGGCTTTTGACAATCGGGATTGAGGCAGTAGCTCATAGCGAAAGAGCAACCAGCAACTAGATGCTTATAATAAGCGGTTCGTGAGAGCTGTGAGGGGAAAGGTCTGAGGAGGCAGGGGAAGCAAGGGCGGCAGGGGGATGGGGCAGAAGGAGTTGTTGGTTGTTGATTTTTAGAAGAAAGCTGACTGCTGACCGCTAAAGCAACTCAAAACTTTATCCCTCATCCCTCCCCCACCGCTCCATACCTTGCCGTTACCTTCGCGTCAGGATTCGCTTGCATCGTTAGCCATGCCCACATCTGGTCGCCCAAGCAAAAGTGCCACCATTCGTTGGGATGTTGCTGAAAGCCAGCCGTGAGCATGATCGATCGCAGTCGTTGGCGATGTTCATGAAAGGAACGATCGCGAAAATCAATGCTGGTAGCAAAGTGGTCGGGATACGATCGAGGCGAGAGTTCATCAATGGGAGAGCCCATAGCTACGGCTTGCCCAAACTCATCCACCAACGTGACATCGATCGCGCCACCTGTGCTATGTGGCGGCGGAGTAGCAGGATTGAGGCTTGGCACTGCCCAAAACTCGTAAACCAGTTCTAAAAGCGACTCGCGCTCCGACTCGGTGAGACGACCCAGCGACAAGCCCTTTGACTGCGCTACATCCCGAAACGTATGGTCCACCATGTATTGCTGTACCGCGATCGGGCGATAGGCATCAAAGACCTGAATCCGCCAGCCAGGAAATTCTTTCTGTAGTAGCGCTTGCGCTTCAATCAGATGCTTTAGTACGCCTTCCCGTAAGTAGAAGGGCGACTTTTCACCATACGGTGCTCCTACAGTGGTATAGGGATGGGGCGATACTAAGGAAAACAGTGGTTCAGGGATGGGTAGTAGCGGTTCACCACACTCGACGATCGCAATGTGCTGGTAAGGTTTCATGGCAGCTTAAACCTTATCCCGTTCCAGCGGTTTCGGTGGGGCAGGTCGTGGCACTGGATCGTAGCCGCCAGGATGAAACGGATGACAACGACAGATTCGTTGTGCCGTAAGCCAGCTTCCTTGTAAGACACCGAAGCGATCGACCGCCTCTAGCGCATACTGCGAACAGGTCGGCTGAAAGCGACACATTGGCGGAAACAGCGGTGAAAGAAACACCTGGTAGCCGCGAATTAGCCCCATAAGCAAGATTTTCATATCGGTCACATGATTTCTCTACAAGCACTGTTTCTCCCGCACAAAAATCGATGCTGAGACGATAATCCTTTAACAGTGCTCTTTAACTTGAATTATTACTGCTTATCTTCAGCCACAAACCGTCTGGATTCGTTACATTCGGCATCAACCCAAAACATCAATCGTTCTTATCGATAACCTAGATAGGCTAACAAGTCATTAACAGAATGGGCACTAATTTGTCTGTTGGTCGTCTATCTGCCCTATTCTAGCCATCAGTCCTCAGTCTCTAGCTTCTCATGCGTGTACTTTGTCTCAGCAACGGTCATGGTGAAGATGCGATCGCCATCCGCATTCTGCGCGAACTGCAACAGCAGCCCACACCACCGGAACTTGCAGCCCTACCGATCGTTGGCGAAGGTCATGCCTATACCAACAGTGGCATCCCTCTCATCGGTTCCGTCAAAACCATGCCGTCTGGTGGCTTCATTTACCAGGATGGACGACAGCTTGCACGAGATATCCGAGGCGGCTTACTGCAACTGACCCTGACACAACTCCGGGCGATTCGCACATGGGCAGGTTCCGCAGAGACGCAGAGACGCGCAGAGACGGAGAGGCACCTCTCTCCTTCCACTCCCTACTCCCCGCTCCCCACTCCCCACTCCCTCATTCTTGCGGTCGGCGACATCGTGCCACTGCTCTTTGCCCGTTTAAGTGGGCTTCCCTACGCCTTTGTGGGCACTGCCAAGTCTGAATACTACCTGCGCGATGAGGCGGGTTGGTTGCCACGAAAATCCTGGTGGGACGATCGCCTTGAGCGCTGGACAGGCTGCATTTATCATCCGTGGGAGCGCTGGCTGATGAGCCACCCCAACTGCAAAGCTGTGTTTCCCAGAGACACTATTACTGCCAATAGCCTTAAGCAACGCGGAATTCTAGCCTTTGACCTGGGCAACCCGATGATGGATGGGCTGGAGTGGGAAGGGGAAAAGGATAAAGAATTAAGGCTAAAGGATGAGCAGAATTTAGCTTTTAGCCTTGGTCCTTCTGCCTTAACGATCGCCCTCCTGCCTGGTTCGCGCCCACCGGAAGCGTATGCTAATTGGGAAACGATGCTGCAAGCGGTGAATGGAGTGGTTGCCCAAACGCTTCGACCGTTGACGTTTTTAGCGGCGATCGCGTCTGAACTAGAAGCAGAGAAACTGCGGCAGACGCTCATGACGTATCGCTGGCAGCAAGTGACAGAGGATTCCTACACGGTAGGTTTGGGCGAACGAAAATCAACGCTGGTGTTAGCGCAACATCGGTTTGCTGAGTGCCTGCATCGTGCGGATCTCGCGATCGCGATGGCAGGCACCGCAACAGAGCAGTTTGTTGGCTTAGGCAAGCCTGCGATTACGCTGCCCGGTAAAGGTCCACAGTTCACACCTGCTTTCGCCGAAGCGCAAACCCGTTTGCTGGGTGCCTCTGCTGTGTTGGTGAAGGAACCCGATCGCGTGGCGACTGTCATTCAATCGCTGCTGCAAAATCCCGATGCCCTGCAAACGATCGCCGAGAGTGGTCGTCGTCGGATGGGCGCATCCGGAGCTGCCAAACGCATTGCAGATTGTTTGATGACGATGGACGCACTGTGAGATCCAGAAGGAGGTTTCGTTGACAAACGTTTTTGATGAAACTTGTCTGAAAGCACTGCACGGTTATCGGTATTCTGGTAGCAGCTAGTTCCAGGTTCGCAGTGTCTCGACAACTCCATGCTTTGCTTTTGCTGGTGGTTTGGGCAGTAGTAACGTTAACCAGTTTGCCTCAACCGCTGTGGGCAACGATCGCCCAACCCGATCGCGTTCCCCTAACGCTGGAGCTTTTGCAAACGCGGCTCAAGAATCCGCTGCAGAGTGACGGGGTGCGTATTCTCGATTTGAGTCGCCTGACGATCGATTTGCGTCCCGAAAATGCAGCTTTGCGCGATCAGTTTTATGAGTTGGTGCGGGGGCAACTACAGCGTCCTGGTACTCCTGTCGGGCTTGATCTCAGCTACTCACAGATCCAGGGCGAGTTTAAAATCAGCCAGCTGGGGCTACGAGCACCGCTGTATGGGCAATCGCTCTCGCCGCTTTTTACACCCACTGAACAAAAGCAGCTACAGCGCGATCGACGGCTTTTATCACGACTCAGTACCCTTTCACAGTCGTTGCTGTCTAAACCTGATGTTGGGACTCCGCCAGCACCGCTGCAAATCACTGTTTTTCGGGGACCGCTCAAGCTAATTCAAACGCGCTTTACTGGGCTAGCTGACTTTACCAATACGTTTTTTCTCAATCGCGTCGAAGCTCAGGGCGTGCAGTTTGCTCAGTTGGCAGACTGGTCGCAGGCACGCTTAAGCCAGAACGCTAGCTTCGCTGGAGCCACCTTTGAGCGCGATGCCCGTTTTCGTAGCAGCATTTTCTTCGCCAAAACAGAGTTCTCGCAGACGCAGTGGCAGGGTGCCGTCAATTTTCAGAACAGCGAATTTCAGGCGACAGCAAACTTCAATCAGGCATTGTTTCAGCAGCCGACCAACTTCATGCGGGTGCAGTGGTTAGGCAACGCTGACTTTGCCCAGGCACATTGGCAAAACCAAGCAATTTTTACGAAGGGTACGTTCAACCAATCGCTGTTTCTGACAGATGCGGTGTTTGAGAAAACGGCGTTGTTTCGAGAAGCGCAGTTTAATCGTCCGGTAAACTTGCGCGGTGCTTCCATCTTGGATCGAGCAGAGTTTGGCTATACCGGGTTTGCTAAGGGTGCCTACCTGAATGTGCCGGGACTCCGCTTTGACTCTGATCGCGCCAAAATTATCGGTAATCCAGGGCAAATTAGTCGCGTGATCTCTGTGCCAACGCTGCAAGGCAACGAAAACCTGCTGCGGGAACTGGTGCGAAATTTTCGCCGCTTGGAGCAAATCCCCGATGCGAATCAATTGGAGTATATGCGGGAGCGGTTGCGCTTGCGAGAACTACGTCAGCAACTGGTTGGGATCAATATCAACACAGCACCCGCAACACAGTTGGTAGCCGTAGGGTTTTCGCAACGACAGGCAGATGCGATCGCCGAACGACGTACGCAGCAACCGTTTCGCAGCACTGCCGATCTATTGATTGTGGGCAGTGTTGATCTGGCAACGTATATCAATGTGCGCGATCGCGTTATTGCCAAAGAAGCGGTTTCACCAAGTCTAGAAGCCCTCAATCGCCTTTCTACGGGGTTGAGTTGGTTGGGGCTAAGCCAGTTGCTACTGCTGACGCGCTACGGCACTGATTTCTGGCTCATTTTTGGTGTCGGGTTAGTGGCAAGCGCGTACTTTGGAGTCCTGTTTTGGCTGGTCGATCGTTGGCGACGCATCACGCCTGCACCCGTTTTGCCAAAGCTTCCTGAGACCTTTTGGGTACTCTCGCTCTTTAGCGCCTTGTCTTTGTGGGGAGTTGTTTCTATCTTTCGGGCTGCCGATCGCCCTTGGCTCACCCTTGCTAGCATTGCGGCACTCATTATCCCCATACCAGCCTTACTCACCATCCGATTGTATAAAGTGGGTCGCTATCACCCCTTAATGGATGTCAGCTACTTCACCGAAGAAGGGACGCTGCGCCAGCTACGTATCCTGATTGGGCGGTTACCTGTCATTCCTCGATATGAGCTATTCCGCGAACGCTACATTCCGCTTCTGTGGGATCGCCGCTGGAGTTGGCTCAACTACTTCGATTTCAGTCTCAACAACCTGCTTAAATTCGGCTTCAACGACATTCGCCTGCGTGATGAACACCTTCCTGGGCTCATTACCGCGCTTGTCTGGTATCAGTGGGGGCTAGGCATTCTCTATATTGCTTTGCTGCTATGGACACTCTCCCGCACAATTCCGGGGCTGAATCTGTTGATTTACTTTAAGTGAGGAGAGAGTCGACGGATGGGGCGGCTAGGGAGGTTAAGGAAGATAGGGAGGCAGAGAATTTTAAGTTTTGAGTTTCCCCCTGCCTCCCCTGCTCCCCCTGCCCTCTGCCCTCTGCCTCCTCTGCTTCCCCTTTCGACAGGCTGTCTTTTGACAGTAAGTATGGTTCACGCCACAGTAAACGAGTTGTTATGTGCTGGTTCTATGGTTCGTGTGGGTAATTTTCGTCGGGCGATCGGTTGGCTCGTCGTTCCTGTGCTTTTGGCAACGCCTGTCCTGTCGCATACTGTGAAAGTTTCGGGTGATGTAGCGGCAACCTTTCATATTGAACCGAACCATAACCCCAGAGCAGGCACACCATCTCAAGCGTGGTTTGGTCTGACGCGCAAAGGTGGCAGCACGATTCCGTTGTCGCAATGCAACTGTCGGTTGGCAGTTTACGCAGTGCCCCATAACAGTAAGGCAGCGCCACTGCTACAACCTGCCCTCAAGCCGATCAATGCAGCGAAGTACAAAGGTGTTCCGGGTGCCAACATTGTGTTTCCTAAGGCGGGGCGGTACGAGCTACGACTCAGCGGCACACCCAAAGCACCTGCAAGTTTTAGACCGTTTCAGCTTAGTTATAGCGTGACGGTTGGAGGGCGTTAGTGCCGCTCGTCATCACGGTAAATCAGTAAGTAAACAACCTGTAAACCTAGCCCCTTGGTAACGCTCAACAACTTAGTTAATTTTGACGCGGAAGCGGATAAAGCCATAGGAATTGTTTGGCGTTCCAGGTGCAGTGGCGTTTGGTAAGTTTGCAGGACTTTTAACCACATTCACCACCACAGCTCCATTGGTATTGGCAGCAGAACAGGCAACCGAAGGGACAGCACCAGGGTTAAAAAACTGCCCTCCGTCAGCATCGGGCACATTAGTCAGGTTAGTTGGTATGGCACCGATCGTGAGATTGATCCCTGACACTGGGACAGTGCTGAATGAGTCAGGCACAAAGGTGCTGTTACTTGGCACTAAATCACAGAGGCTAATATTGGTCGCTGCCGCTCCACCATCTGACAGAAAATAAATGGTGTACTCTAATATGTCTCCCGGTCGAAGGGTGCTACCACTAATGACCCCTTTCAAATAGGTACTGATACCATTGTTTGCATCCACAGGTGAGGGCCAGTTTGGGGCATTATCAGCCGTTGACGTAGGGTCATCCACCACGTTAGACAATGTTGCACCATTAGCGGCAGTGATACGTTTAACTAGTTGCAACCGGGGTGACGCAGAAGGAGCAAAGGGGGTGCTGACACTCGCCTGATCGTTTTCACCAGGGTTGTTATTTCCTGGAGTAGAGTTAGGGTCAACTTGCTCAGAGGCAGATACCTCAGCCGTGTTAGTTACAACTGAATTCGTATTGACGACTACCGAAATTTGCAGAGTGGCGCTGCTGCCATTAGCGATCGTGCCCACCGTCCAGCGTCCTGAGACGTTGTTGTAGGTTCCCTGACTAGGCGTTGCCGACGAGAAGGTCACACCAGATGGCAGCAGATCTTGCACCGCCACACCGGTCGCGCTACTAGGACCTGCATTCGTTACCGTTACCGTATAGATGATTGTTGATCCCACTGCTGGGGCAGGAACATTAACGGTCTTAGTGAGCCGTAGATCTGCTGTAGGGGTAATGGTTGTAGTGTCTGTCGCACTGTTGTTGCCTGAAGTCGGATCGGTAGTGCCAGAAGGAGGCGCAACAGTGGCGGTGTTTGTTACGGTGCCGGTAGCTGAAGGGGAGACTGTTCCGCTAATGGTGAGAGTAACGCTTTGTCCAGACGCAAGCGTCAAGCCCGTCCAGGCTCCGGTGCCACTGTTGTAGCTACCTGTGCTGGTTGTAAAGACAGGCGATTGCATTGCCGTTGGCAGTGTGTCGTTCACCGTGACGCTGTTGACCGTGCTGGGACCATTGTTGGTAACGGTAATGGCGTAAGCAATAGCACTCCCCGGTGCGGTACTGGTCCGACCGTCGGTCTTTGTGATGCTTAGGTCAGCCGTGGTCGTGACGGTGGTGGTGTCGGTAGCACTGTTGTTCGCGTTGTTGGTATCCGTGGTACCAGCAGGCGGTGCAACAGTGGCGGTATTAGTCAATGTGCCTGAGGCAGACGTTGCGACTGTGCCACTGATTGTGAGAGTAACGCTTTGCCCAGAGGCAAGATTCAAGCCCGTCCAGACTCCAGTGCTGCTGTTGTAGCTGCCGGTGCTGGGTGCGAACACAGGGGACTGCATGGCAGTTGGCAGCGTATCGTTCACCGTAACGCTGTTAACCGTGCTGGCACCATTGTTAGTAACGGTAATGGTGTAAGCAATGGCACTCCCCGGTGTGGTGCTGGTTTGCCCGTCGGTTTTGGTGATGCTCAAGTCCGTGGCAGGAACAATGGTAGTTGGATCAGTAGCCGTATTGTTAGCAGGGGTGGGATCGTTAGTAGTACTAGCAACCGTAGCGGTATTGGTCACGCTAGGGGCGGCACTTGCACCCACTGCAACCGTGAGCGTAATAGTCGAATTAGTGCCAGAAGCCAAAGGATTGGGGTTTGTGCACGTTACCGTTTGCCCTACAGCCGAACAAGTCCAACCTGTACCTGTTCCCGAAACGAAGGTGAGGCCCACTGGTAAGGTATCGGTTACGGTAATGGGATTGCCTGCACTTGAAGGACCTGTATTCGCGACGGTCAAGGTATAAGTACCGTTTTGCCCAACGGTAAAGGAGCCACTGTGGGTTTTAGTGAGGCTCAAATCTGCTGAAGGAGTAACCGTCGTGTTCACCTGGGATACAGGCAAACTACCGTTGTTGTTAGCGGCAGTGGGGTCGAAGGTGGTGGATGTACTTGATACCGTATTAAGTAATGTGCCGCTGGCAGGTGCTTGGACAGTGACTTGATAGGTCACACTGGCACCGTTCGCTAGACTCGAGATCGTGGGCCAAGTGACAACACTGCTGGCAGCTGTTCCCCCATTTGTTGCATTAACAAAGGTGGTGCCTGTGGGAAGAGTATCCTTGATAATGACATTAGCCGCAGCCGCAGGACCATTATTGGTGGCAGTAATGCTGTAGGTAAGGTTGCTACCCGCAGCGACGGTGGCAGGACCAGTCTTCGTGACAGCAATATCTGCACTGCCAACACTTACTGTAGCGGTGGCAGGCATATTATCGGTAGTACTCAGTGTCGTATCGATTTGAGTTGAGCCAACGTGACCAACTGCCTGATTGGTATAGCTACCAATTGTGTTTGGAATCGTTGCTTGGTAGGTCAGAGTCCGCGTTCCCCCCACTGGAATGGTAAATAGCCCCAAAAAGGTGAGGGTTTGTCCAGAAACTTTGGGATCGTCGATCGCAACACCATTAAACCTGGCTGAACCTGTCACATAAGTAGTAATTCCGGGAGCGGAGGGCAGTCTATCGACAATATCATCCAGCGTTACTGATGAATTAGTGCTGGTATTGTTCAAGGTGACGGTGTAGGTCACGATGCCCCCGATCGGTAAAGTAGCCGGACTAGCACTTTTGCTTAATGTTGTCGTATTAACGGTGGGTTGAATGGGCGGCAAAGCAACATTGTCACCCGTGTCATTGTGCTTGATCTGGGTACCACTGCTGAGATAGCTAACCGGGGTAACGTTAGTGGGTGTCGCTGTCGTGCCAACGGCAACATAAGTGTAGGTGATGGTATAAGCCGTATCTTGACCCCTCAGTCCTGATAAATAAAGTAGATTGGTATAAGTACCTGTATTGCCACCAGACAGCACAATCTGTGTGTTGACTAACTGATATGCATTGGCGGGCCAAGTGGGATTGGAGGCGGGGGTAAAGGCAAAGATGCCCGCTGACCCAATTGTGCCCGTATTGCCATTAATTGTTTCAGTTACAATGCCACCCAAGGCTGCTGGCGTCGGTCCCGACACAACGGTGGTAATTTTATTCGCTAATGCCTTAATCGTCTGTTCTGTGACTAATGAAAACGGATCACCACAGACCGATGCCGTCGCCAAGTCTGGACGGGTGGAGTAAAGGCTGACGGTGTGGGTCTGTGCTGCTGAATTGCCCGCGGGTGCCCCTGTAGCGTTGAGATAAGCGTAAACGGTAGTGCTGGCACCACTAGCAAGCGGTCCAACATGGGCAATCCCATCTTCGTTGGTTGCTAGCCCAATAATGCCACCACTAAAGTTTTCTAGTTTGACCCAGAGATCAGAATAGGCAGCGCCGCTGGTGTTGGTAATTTTGTAACCCACGTACATACCAGTTGGGATTGGGCTGGGTGCTGCACCAGTATCGACGTAAAATTTGTCCGGCGAAGAGATGCGTGTGATCGTGCCGGCACTACAACTGGCAGCACGTGCGGCTTGAGGGTTTAACAGACTCAAGGGTAACAAGAATGTACTGGTAAACAGCGCCACCTCAAAGCCATGCCGAACCCAGCGAACGGTTTTAGCTCTCTGTTCTAACTGTTTCTGTTTAGACACGCTTGAACATTGGGGGAAACGCAGATTCATTGGTCAATACCGGGGGGTACGGGTTAGGGATACAGAAGGGTGGCTGAAGAGGAGGCAGTGCCAGGAGGGGGAATTTGAGGAGAGGGAGCCGGAAGAGGAGAGTTGGAAGGAGTGGCGGAAAGGGAAGTAGGAGTAGAGAAAAGCACAGAGGGAGGTTGGATTTCGCTAGTGGGAGCAGTGGCGACGGGTGTGGAGGGTGACTGTTGGGGTGAAGGAACCCGTTGTTGACCGAAGCCGTTGAAGAGCTCGTTGAGTTTGATGGTGATGCCGAGGTAGGGTCCGCCGGATGAACGGGAGTTACTGCCAAAGTCACGATCGCCCACGCTGCCAAACATATAGCCAGCCGCTAGCCGCAGATTGGGAGTCAGATAGTAACCCACTTCGGCAACTAAGCCTGTTTCGCTATAGCCAACTCCGGGCTGATTGATCCAGCGGGCTTCACCAACCAGATCCCACTTATAGCCGAGGCGATACGTGGCGCGTGCCTGCGCCAGAGTGACTAACCCTGTGTTGACAAAATCATCTGCCAGATAGGAAGTGCTGCTCCGCAACGCAAACTTGCCGTAAAACTCCCAGCGCCAGTTGGGGGCGTAGATTGCTTCCGCTGCCAAAACATGATCAACCGATCCAGTACCGCTGCCAAACAAAATAGTTTCGGGGGTAATGGCAGGATTTTTGCGATACTCGTAGCGCAGTAGGGCGTTGAATTTATCGTCGTTAGGGTCGCGGTATGCTAGTCCTAGTTTCAAGCTAGCGGTATCGCCCAAACCAGTAAGCTTCTGGTTGGCAGCGTTGGCTTGCTGATAGCGGAAGAGCGCGGTTAAAGCAGGCGAAAGCTTACCCGTAGCAGCGGCAGAAATGACGGTATTGCTGCCTTCAGAGGAGGTGCGATGCTCGAACCGGGCGCTTGCCTGGAAGTCGGGATTATCGGTGTAGGTAATACCGACGCTGTAAGTATCGCCCGATTGCAGCCCTACGGAGGCAGAAGACTGACCGGGCGCAAAGGGCTGAGCAAATTGGGTGCCAGTCGCTGTTCTACCCAAAAAGTTGCCAAAGACGTGTTCGTACGCCAGATCCATCTTGAGACCGGGTGCAAGAAGGATCTGGTGGTTGATGCCAACAGCTCCGTACATAGTCATCGCTTCAGACCCTTTCAAAAGCGAAAGTCGTCCGCTTAGGGTGGTATCGGGACCAAGTTTGTAGTCTCCGGCAACGCCTAAGCTGGTAATAGACTGTCCAGCAAATTGTCCCCGCGTATAGAACTGCTGCGCCAGTTGGATGTTGATACCGGGCATCGCCTGCCAGTTCAGCGCTAACAGGGTGCGATCGTTATACACGGCATCAGTCTGAGCCGAAAGGGTAGTTTCGTTCTGCGCCAGCAAGGTGAGACGGGAGTTTAGCGGCACAGTGAGGCGCGATCGCAACTGGTCAGAGGTCGTGTTGAAGGTTGAGTTCATGCGGTCGGTGCGATCGCGGTGAAACCAGTCAACCGCCAGCTCTGCCGAGCCAAGTTTTTGCACCACTCCAGCAGAAATTGTGGTTAAGGAATTATCCACTCTGGAACCGGGGACGGCTTCTAATCTGGGAGTCAGCAGATCTTCAAGTGTAGTCAGCGGACGGGGTGCAATCCCTTTGTTGTCTTCGTGGTCGTACTGGAAACGGAGTGCCGTAAATGGAGAGAGTTTGGCGTTGACCTGAGTACCGTAGCGGGTTTGACCCGGCACAAAGCTAACCGTAGCGTTATTGGCAAACCCTGTTTCAGCAGAGCGGTAATAGGCACGTCCGTGAACGCCCCTGGCGATTTCCCCTTCTAGTTCAGCCCGATATGCTGAGCCGCTTATCTGACCTAATGTTTCAGAAAGGTTGCTGGAGTGGGCAAATTCTGCAATTAGTCGAGCGTTAGCACCCAATGAAATGTAGGCATCTGCGCCGTAAAGTTCAAAGTCGCGGTTGCCCTGGTCTTCTTTTAAGTAGGTCGCTCCAAGCCAGCTTTCCCGATTCTGTCCGCGCGAAAAGTGGTAGACTGCCCGCCCTGCATAAATGCTGTTATCCGAACCTGGCGTATCGTATTGATAGGTGACGACAATCCGGCGTACCAGGGTTTCGCCATCGGTGCCAACATCTGTCCGCAAAATGGGTCGACGGAATAGCAGCGCGCCGCGATCGTAATCAATTTCATAATCGGGTCCCCGGCTTAGTGACTTGCGTTCGAGTACAGTGCCAGGACGGTTCAGGTCTTCCAGTTCTAGAAACACGTTTTCGCTGCCTTCGACCAGCAAGCGGCGAGAGAGGAAGTAGTAGCCGCTGGTGCCGTCGGGAGCGATCGTGTCTCGCTGAAAGCCCTGTACGTTGTTGCCGTAGAAACCCGTCAGTTGCAAGTTGCCAACGTTGTAGTTGATCTTCAAGCCGTGGAGTTGGCGGGTAATGGCAGTGAACTCTTGTGAGCGCCGTGCAAATTCTTCCGTGTTGTAGTCGCCCCACATGGCGTAGTCGATGCCAGCACTGGGGATGGGTGACGTTCGTTCTAGCCGCAAGTACACACTATCAGTAGAGGGCGCTAATACCGTGGACTGGCTGCTGTCGCCATAAGTGGGATAGGTCTGGTCACAGGACTGGGTATCGCGGAATAGCCGCGTGGTGCCGTCGCAGGTCTGGTTCAGAGCGCGGTTACTGTTGTATGCTCCGGTGAACAACCAGTCGCCAATTTTTCCGGTGGCAAATACAGCGCCGCGCACGTCCAGTTCATAGCGGTTGTTGCGATCGGCAGGTAAAAAGTCCCGAAAGCTGTCGTAAAAGTTAGTGCCCCGTTTGCCAAAGCGAATGTCGATGACTCCAGTTGCGATCGACGGACGCAAATTGGTTTCAAACAAGAGTTGTGTAAAGGCTTCCAGGCTGCCTGCTACTGCCCGCACGTTGACTGTTCTGGAATTTAAGCTGGAACGCAGCGATGCAGTAAATTGTCCCTGAATCGCCTTTATCTGAAAGCCAGGCTGATCGGGGCTAGCATCTGCCCCTGCAAATTCGCCTTCAGAAGCAAGGAGCGTGACGATCACATCCCGGCTGGAGCGGTTGCCCTTGTCATCCAGGAGTTGCCCTTGCACCGTAGCAGTCGATCGCCCATCTGCCGGAATCCTTGCCTCAAGAGTGCTGACCGTCATCTGCTTCACATCGCCGCGCACCTGCACCTGCGTCGAGACCAGTTCACCTGCAACTCCATTTGTCCTTGTCTGGGCAGTCAGAATGTTCTCGCCCTCTTTCAATGACACCCCATACCAGATCTGCGTCACAGTGCCAGTCGTTTTGTCCGTTTCTGTACGACCGATTAGGGTATCAGGCACCGTTACATCGTTGACTTTTAGCTCAATCTGACTACCCTGGGCATATTGCAACGTCACCGTAGCAGCAGGGACATCGAGAACAGTCTGGGCAAGCGGCAGTAGAATTTTGACTTGGCCAGGAGAGGGAGCAGGGAGGGCAGGTGTAGCGGAAGCAGCGGGAGCAACGGGGGTGGCAGAAGCAGGGGAAGCAGGGGGAGCGGGAGAAGGCGCAAGCGTAGGAGGCTGAACCGCTGGCTGATCTACCGAGACGGGTGCAACAACTGGTGTATCTGTAAGCTGGTTTGTCTGATTCACCTCTGCAAGCACCTGGGACGCAGCAGACGACGTTTCTGAAGTGGGAGTTGCTGCTTGAGCTGGAGCCTTCAAGAGACAGAGCAGTAGCAATTCAGAGGACAAGGACAGCCCAAGTAGAGCCGCCTTCGCATAGCGTTTTTTCAATTTCATGGTTTAGCACCTCCTCCAGCCGAAGGAGTGACAGCAAAGTTCATCCGCACCATGCCGCTGGGTTCTAGATGCACCAAGCGAGACTGGCTATTGCGTTCGCTGAAACGAAGGTTAGGAGCCAGGGTGTAGCCTGGGATGCTGCTCAGGTCAATGACCCCAGTGCGATACCCCGGCAGCACATTGGCAACCGAAAACAACCCATCAGCATCGGCGGCAATGCGGTTGCCATCATCCATGAACACAACCGCATTCGGCACTCCCGGTTCTCCGGGTTGCTGTTCGCCATCGAAGTTTTTGTCGATAAAGACTCGCCCGATAATGGTGCCGCAATCGGTGATGATGCCAGAGCGAAGCCGAAGCTGGTGAATGGCTGGACCATCCTTTACCCCAAAGCCGTTATCCGTCCGCTGTCCAGAGACGATCGCGCTATTTTGTCCCTTGCCCCGCAATGCATCGGGCGTTACTACTGCTGCGTAGGCAATACTTAAGACTGAACTGGGATCGGTTGCACCCTGTGGCAGAGACGTTTCAATGTTGAAGGTGACTGTAGAACCGTTCTGAGCAGTGGTAATGAGAACAGGCGTGCCGCGAAAATCACCTCGTACCGCTTTCGGCAGGAAGCGGAAGCCTAGCGGTAGGCTATCGGTAATGGTCAAATTGTTGAGCGCGGCACTAGAGAGGTTTCTGATCAACAGGCGATAGATCACGGTATCTCCTGGTTCTGCCGTGGCACGATCGCCCGTTTTGATGATTTGAATCTCTTGCGCCTGACAAACCCCCGCCCTCAAACTGAGCGTAGCAATCACTAGACTGGTCTTTTCCGCATCCTGAATGGTGATGGTGTCTGTAACAGAGGTGTTATTGCTGCCGCTGCTAATCGGTTTGCCATCGATCGCCGTTGCTATGTAGGACACCTGATTGCCGTTACGTTCCCCGATCGTTAAGCGAAAGCGGCGCTGGGCATAGATTGAGTCACGGGGAGGATTAATCACCAGAATGTAAGAGCGTCCCTGATCGAGTTGCCCTTTCCGCGCATCCAGCATGAAGTTGTAAATGCCACGGTCACTATTGACAAGCGAGAACGGATTACTGTTTTCGGTGTTGGGCGATCGACCTTCTGGAATGCCATTGCCTGGTCTATCGGGTACTTCCGTTGGCGACAGCGACAGCAACCGTCCTAGATTGACTCCAGTTGGGTCAGCTAGGTCAGGCTCATATAGCGCGATGCTGAAGCCGGTATAGTCACTCAAAGCCTCTCCTGCACAGCCTACAAGTCGTCCCAGTGGGTCAATCAGACTTGGCGTAAACGTGCTCCCGATCGAGTTGGTGGTGTTGCTGATTTGCACAGACTCGTTTGAACCACAGTTCTGGGTATTTCCCGTTTGCGGATCGCACAGCGGCAAACTAAGCACGTCGTACTGATAAGAAGCCGAGTTCTGTAGCTGAATGCTGGGTGCAGTCCTCAATGCAGTGCCTGGAGCTGATGGAGTCTGTGCCTGAGCAACTGAAACAGAGAGCAGACTACTGATCCCCAAAGTGACGGTCAGTTGTTTCAGGCGTTTAAAGTGACGAAAAGTCTGATGTGACATCAATGCAGCCATCACTAGAGAGGGGAGAGGAGGATCTGGGGAGAGGAGGGAGGGCACTGGGGGGGAGGAGAGAGGCACTTGCGTCCTTTGCTCTTGACCTGCTGCTATCGGCGCTCTGGTCTACCTAAAAACAGACAAACGTTCTCTGCCAGAAAGCCTGGTGAGCTTTCCGCAATCTACAATCGAAAATTGGCAGGATGGGGTAGGTGAAGCAGACACTAAAAACAATCGATCGCCCGCTTCACCAAGCCCTTACCGAGTCTGCAACTAGCGCACTTTCACCTGGTATTCGGCGGTTACTGGGGCTTTTGCAGCCAGGGTCTTGGAGAGCTTCCAGCGGATGTGTGTGTATGCCTCAGCCGGTGCGGGACGGGTTTCGACCTTGCCATTCGCTAGCTTGACCTGCACTGTGGGGGTTTCAACAAAACTGCGTCCACCATCAATGCTGTAGGTAATCTGAGCCGCTTGGCTGGCGTTCGCTTTAGCAGATTTCAGAATAAACACGGTGCTCTTGGGAATGGGCTGATTTAAGGTCAAGTTATTGACGGGACGATCGCCTTCGTTCTTGCCCATCAGGCGATACCGCAAGACATCGCCTGCTTGCACTGCCAGTTGGCTGCCACCCTGCCAGGAAATCGTTTCCTTGCCTTGGGCATCCTTGCTAATCACCTGCTTCTCGCCCAGCAAAGCCAACTGCACTTTGGGATGCTGTGCGGCTTTGGCGATCGCCACATTTGAATCAAACAGACCCGCTACAACGGGTAACTTACTAGCAAAGGGCATAGTCAGAAGCAATGCTGTGACTCCTAGACCAACCGCGAATTGACGTTTCATCAGTTCAACCTCTTCAAATAGCTAAAGATTTTGGGATGCAGAATTGTTTAGTAGCAGAAGCAGACAGGGAGAGTCGAAGGTGGGGAAGTTTGACCGAACTCAAACCTCGAATTGCGAACCTCAAACTCTCCCCCAACTGTTAGTTAATTCTGCGACGGAAGATAAACGTGCCGCTGGCTCCGGGCTGCACTGCCACACCCAGCGTATTGGTATACCGCGTGACATCCGTTGGCTGCGTCGTACCAGACTGATCGCCGCTGGGAGCATAGGCGATCGTGCCGAACTGAGCAGTTGTCGAACCGACTACGTTGCTGGTGTCAATCACGCCATTGGTGTCGTTATCTCTTGCCCAGGTGTTGGTGCCAATGGTGCCATCCTCGGTGATGACTACGTTACCGGCATTAAGGGTGACGTTGCCTGCACCAACCGGAGCAATAGAAATGTTGGTGTAAGTAATCCGGTACTCAATGAATCTGCCAACCCGCAAGTTTGCAGGTGTTGGGGTTTGCGTATAGTTCTCAACGACCGTTGTGCCATCGGTCTCAAGGATGCGGGCATCTTTGACCATTCTCAGAAACCCGGTGTAAACGCGAGCGATCGAGCGGTTTTGAGTAGGCTCCGTTGCTACCAAATCAGGTCTGCCATTGCCATTTACATCCTGGAAGGCGTAGATGGGAACTGAGAAACCATTGCCAGTGGTAGTTGAGAGTGCTGTATTGGCAGGCAGATCCACCACAACGCTGTAGTTCACTGACGTGCCTGCTGTCAGGGTCGGAATGACAATAGTGCTACCAGAGGTAAAGATGAAGTTAGTGCCGTTGTAGGTGTAAACGGCTGTTTGCCCCCCATAGCTCAGCGTGACAGTAGTGTTAAGGGGGGGCAAGACCTCGCCTGCACCTGGGGTAAAGTTGGCAGCATCAGGCACCAACAGAATATTGCTTAAAGTGCCCGTGGTCGGATTGTTGATTGTATTGAGGAACGTGACCGCATTAGGGTCGATCGTGGAACCCGGAGCCGTGTTGGCTGGAATCGCCGATGACCTGTTAGTGAAATCGTCGTTGTTGTTGGTGGGTCCCACTGCCGCAGGCTGCCCGTTAGGACCGTTCAGAATGGTGCCCGCTGCCGCTACGGTAAATACCGTAGCTTCACCACCAGGACCGGTACCTGTGTTGTTGTTGTTGCTGTCTACCCCATCTACTGCGGGGTTGGCGACTCCGTTGGTAGGTGTGTTGGAACCGACTGTACCATCATCATTAAAGTTGCTGGGAGTCTGATCACCTGATTCGTCGTAGACCAGAGTCGTGCCACCGCCCGCTGTTTGACCAAAGACTTGAGCCAGGTTAGCGATCGTCGTTGTAGCCGTTACGTTCGTTGTCACGACTTGGAAGGTAAATCCTGTAACCGTTGTGCCTGCAGTGATCGGAGTGGTAGATGCATCGTAAACAAAACCAACGCGGGTAATACCTGATGTTGGTCGAGTCGTTGTCCAAGTGGCATTGTTGGCAGTAACTGTGGTTGGGTCAGTGGTATACACAACCGTCCAAGCAATAGGGGTTGTAGGGGCAGTAGGGGTTCCGGTCAACACCGTTCCAGTTGGAATTGCGTCAGAAACCAGTACCCGGTTCGTGCCAATCCCATTTACTGTTGTACCCACCAAATTAGCCGGAGCCAGACCTGTACTGCCAGCCGGAGCGGTAGAATCTACCCGCAGCGACAAATTATAGGTCAGCACATCGTCGCTAAGTAGTGGTGTACTGGAATCACTGTAAGCAGAGCGGGTCTTAAGAATTGCTGCAAACGCTTGAGGCTGTGCACCAACTAGCACCTGTTGAGTGGCGCTGGTTTCCCGTTCACCATTGCTGGGGACACCTGCTGCTTCATTTGCTGTACCATTCACGTTGTCTACCGTCCGAATCTCGGTAGCCAGCGAACCATCGGGCGCATCAGGCTGGTTTTGAGTTGCTGCACTATTATCATTGAGTCCGGTATCGCCCAAACGCACGGCAACGGTTGCACCAGACGAAGCCAAGCCCGAAATTGTGACTGGTACTCGCACAATCACAGAGCCACCGGCTGGAATGGAAGCCGTCGTTACGCCACCTGCTGGAACAGGGCTAAAAGATGTGCCACCGTTAATGCTGAATTGCAGCGCTCCAGGCGTTCCTGGTCCTGTCACCGTAGCGCTGCCTGGAATAAATAAACCCGTAGGGTCGTTACCAACGTTGGTGAGCCGGAAGTCATAGTTGAGAATATCGTTGGGCAGTACTGTACCCCCGTTAAGGTCATTAATTGCTAATGGAGTAGCCGTGACACCTGCAACCTCTGCAACGGTCACAGTCACAGTGTTAGACGTGGCGTTGATGATTGTGCCGGGAGCATTGGGGTCTTCATAAGTTGCCGTAGCAGTGTTGCTGATGGTGGTTCCAGCAGTCGTACCATCAGCAAGCGCACGGGAGGCGAGAGGCAAGAAACTACCTACTAACAGAGTCACAGCTAAAAATTTGCAGTAAGACCAACGGGTTTGCGTTTTCATAATCCTGAAAAAGGCTGAACAAGTAAGTAACAGATTGACCAGACGGTATTGTGGTCACTAGAACCGCAGCCCGTTTAACGAGTGAGAAGCTAAAGGAGACAGGCAAAAATGCTATTGCCTAAATGATCGATAGGAGTACCAATTGATCGGACGCTGCGGCATCTAGATAATGCGATGATGCGCTCGTGCTGGTACTTTTGGTAATTGGTTAAGACGGTGAACGGCTGAGCATAAAGGGTTACTTTTTTTGCTCAAGACGTTCCTTATTGCCCTTGCAACGAAGTGCTTTAGAAAACACACAAGACCCAAATCGTTATTGGCGAAATGCTAGTGCTATCTTGCAAAACAGATCGTTTTCGTATGAAAGGTTTCACAGGTTAGGGCAGTTTCAAACAACGTTTGTCATTGCTTTTATCTAATCACCACTCTTTAGATTGTTCCAAACAGTTAAGATATTAATCTCAGTACCCTTACGGAAAATTATTTACCCAAGACATTTAGCATTTCAAGATCTTCAGTGTTTAGACACTATAGTTCAGGAAGTAGCAGGGTCAATGAGCAATGGATTGAAAAAGAGCGGTCGAGTACGGTATGTAATTACTTAGCCCCTTTCTTTTTGCAGGTCTTTAAAGTAGTTATAGGATGTATCCCTTTTCTGTAGAGCTTGCCTTCTTTTTACACAGCTCAAGGGTTTTCGACTCTCTCTCCTTTTAACAAAGAGACTTTTCTAGCTTCCTTCTTCGCTTTTGAGAAGGAGAGTTTAGGTGATCGGTATGATGTTATAAAACTGAGATATGCCTATACAGTCAAACGTGTTTCACCAAAATCAATTGAAAGATTAGAACTTAAAAATCACTTAGTTCTTTTAACAGTCAATCCAGATTTCTACTGATAGGAGAAGACTACAACTATGGTAAATACGTAATTTTTCGTAGGTATTTTGCATCCAAACTCTGTATCTAAGTAATGCTTGTCTCTCATGCCTTTACAACCCTGGGTGCCACAGCCAACCGCTGATGGTTCGTTCACTTTCTTTTCGGAAGACTTTGGCGAGTCGTTCCATAGCCTTCACGGCGCACGTGCTGAGGCATTTTCAAAGTTTGTAGTAGCAACTGAGCTAAGGACGAAAGCGCACCACCGTCATCTGCAGCTATTGGACGTTTGCTATGGACTGGGCTACAACACGGCGGCAGCGCTGGAAACCATTTGGGCTGTGAACCCAGAGTGCCAGGTAGAACTCTATGCACTAGAGGTGGATGCCACTGTGCCACAGGCGGCGATCGCCCCGCCCCTGCTGGATGGCTGGTCGCCAACAGTACAAGCAGTTTTGCAACAAATGGCACTAACGCACGCTTGCATTTCGCCGCATCTGACGGCAACGCTTTTGCTCGGTGATGCGCGCCAAACAATCCAGACGCTCTGCACTTCAGGTTTTCAGGCAGATGCTATTTTCTTCGATCCATTTTCGCCACGCCGCTGTCCGCAGCTATGGACGATCGAGTTTTTCGCACTAGTGGCACGCTGTTTAGCACCAGACGGTAAACTTGCAACTTATTCACGCTCGGCGGCAGTGCGATCGGCAATGCAATCAGCGGGGTTTTGCCTGGGAACGGTACCACCTGATGCTAACCACTTGCCACATGAGTGGTCACAGGGCACGATCGGCAGCTTTGATGCTCAAACGCTGCATCCTCTGACGCAACTAGAGCAAGAGCATTTGCAAACACGGGCAGCCGTACCGTATCGCGATCCCACATTGAAAGGAGATGCCACAACGATTCTGGAGCAGCATTACCAGGAGCAACAACAAAGTACCCTGGAGTCAACATCCAGTTGGCGGCGACGCTGGGGTATTCGGTAAAGCTGACCTGTAAACTATGCCCTACAGTGTGAGGGACTGGGCGTTGGTTTCAATCAGCTTTGCCAGATCCTTCAGGAACGCAGCAGCATGGGCACCGTAGATAATGCGATGGTCGGCAGTGAGATTGACCTGCATTTGACGTTTCACGCCAAAGAAGCCGTCATCCGTAGCGACAACGGCAGGAAGAGACGCGCCGATCGCCAGAATAGCTCCTGTATTGGGGGGCAAGATAGCATCAAAGCGATCGACCCCAAACATACCGAGATTAGAAATCGTGAAAGTGCCAGAGCTATACTCCTCTGGCTGCAACTGCTTCGCTCTGGCACGATCGACCAGGCTTTTCCAGGTACGCGACAGGGTATAGATATCCAACTGATCGGCTTGCTGCAACACAGGTGTAATCAGCCCACCATCGTCCATTGCCACTGCAACTGCCACATTAATTGAAGCCGGATGCGAAAGGCTCTGGTTAATATAGCTCGCATTCAAAAGCGGATGTTTTTGCAGCGTGACAGCAACAGCTTTTGCCAGCAGTGCTGTCATAGTCACGCCTTTGGACTTGATTTGCTTGTACAGTTTGTCCAAGTTGTCGGTTGTGATCGTATAGCCAACATGGTAAGTAGGCACTTCCAGACTAACTGCCATATTCCGTACAACCGCATTTTGCAGGGTTGTCAGTGGTACTTGCTGCCCAGGCACCGCAGGAGCAGGAGGCACTATGGCTGGTTTAGCAACCGGGGGTGTGACTGAGGGCAGTGGCGGTGGTGGTGCAGTAGGGGTTTTAGCAGCAGGCTGTCTACCAGCAGCGGCTTCGACATCTTCGGCAACGATGCGTCCGTGTGGTCCGCTACCACTTAACGTGTTTAGGTCAACTTTTAGTTCTTTCGCCAGCTTCCGGGCACGAGGAGAAACAACAACCCGCCCGTTCTGAGTGGTTGCACTCCCTGCTGCATTACCATTTTGCACAGAGGCTACTGGAGCCGCCACTGCTGCCACCGCGTCTTTAGTATCTGCGATCGCGCCTGGGGTTTCAACGGGAGCCGTTTGCCCTGCTGCCTGCTGCTGCGCTGTAGCAAGTTCGGCTTCAGTTTCAGCAATCAGAGCGATCGCCGCTCCGACCGGAGCACTTTCGCCTGCTGGCACCACGATCGAGCCTAAGTAGCCTTCATAGAAGGACTCCACATCCATATCTGCTTTGTCAGATTCCACCACCACGACGGTTTCACCTTTTTCGACCTTATCGCCAGGTGCTTTGACCCAGGAAACAATCTTCCCCTCGGTCATTGTGGAGCTAAGTGCAGGCATGAAGACTTCGTAAATCATGGAGTGAGTCCAGTCAGAAAATAAGTAAAGACGGCAGGCGCAGTGATGCAGCAACTGAAAGGTGGCGATCGACGAGCGATTACCACAGCTATTTTTTAAACGGCTCCGCGAATTGCTTCGACGACGCCATCACGCAGTAGGATTTCAACCTGCATTTTTTCGATCAAGTTGTCACCAGTTTCGACCCGAAAGATGCTGTCGATCTGCCCCTGCTGCACCTCTTGATCTAGCTCTAGCAGTTGAATTTGTTGAAGCTGCTGCAAAATTTGGTTTTTTTGCTCCAGGAACTCGCTCTTTTTTTCGTTCACCTGAATTTGGATGCCATCAATTTGCTGGAGCGTTTCAGGACCGGGTGGCTTGAGGCTCTGCTTCTGAATTTCGGCAATCATGCGCTGACCTTGCATTTCGAGCTGCTGGAGCTGATTGTCGATCTGGTTAAGCTGTGCCTGAAGCTGTTGCTGTGCGTCATCTTTCCATCGCGCAGTGACGATCGCCTTGACGTTGATCGTGCGCTTCAGCAGCAAGTGAGATTGAGAAACATCCATAAACGTTGGTCGCGAGAAATTGTTGGAGGACAAAGCGTCCGTTGGCAAGTGCGTTAGCAAGCCATGATGCCGAGGCACACCCGTCAAATTATTGTACTGATGCTACCTATGGCGCTCATGCCACCCCTTCAGCAGTCACCGCCAATTAGATATCGTAGCTTGTGCCAGACTATCCAACGAACATCTCGTTAATCATACCCTGGTAGCGTTCCGCCACGACATTACGCCGGATTTTTAGCGTTTGTGTCAGCAAACCATTATCGATCGTAAAGGGTTCCAACAATAGCCGAAATGGACCAATGCGATCGTCTGCCCGATAGCCTGGACGATTCTTCACTTCCCGGTTGAGTTCCTGCCGTACTAGATCTTGAACAGGTTTGCTATCGAGGCTAAGGGGTGAAGAATTTGTAGCTCCACCACTCTCTTCTTTTTCCTCCCCAGGCAATTGCAGCTCAAGATTCTGCGCAGCTGCCCACTTTTGCAATGCCTCCAGATTGGGCACAATTAGCGCTCCCAACACTTTTTGATCCTGACCAACAAGCATGATTTGGTCAATGTAAGGGCTGCGGAGGCAGGCATCTTCAATCGGCTGCGGTTCGATATTTTCACCACTTGTCAGGACGATCGTGTCTTTAGCGCGTCCAGTGATGATCAGGTCACCTTGCTCCGTAACCCAACCTAAATCACCTGTGTTAAACCAGCCATCAGGGTCGATCACCGCTGCGGTTGCTTCAGGGTTTTTGTAATAGCCCTGCATGACCTGAGGACCACGAATCAAGACCAGCCCTTGCTTTAGATATGGCAGAGGTTGGCGGGTTTCAAGATCGACAATGCGCGTTTCGGTGTCGCGTAGGGGTTGCCCGTCACCACCCCGAATGTTGCGCCAGGGGCGACGAACGTGGGTAATCGGCGCAGTTTCGGTCAGTCCATAACCGCCCAAAATCGGAATACCAACGACTTCAAAAAAATCTTCCAGGTGTTCGGCGATCGAGCCTCCACCACTGACAAAAAAGGCGACCTCTCCCCCAATGCCTGCTCGCACCTTTTTGTACACTAGGCGATCGCCCAGTTGATGCGGCAACCATAAAACAGCAGCTTGAACAGCAGCGGTAAGGCGTTGGGCGATCGATGGCTGGAGATTTTCCAAACTTACGCCCTGCACAAGACGACGTGCCGCAATATAGCGATGGCTCACGCCCAAAAAGAAGTTCACCAGTCGTTGTTTGCTAGCAGGTTGCTCTCGAAATTGTTTTTGTACGCCTTCATAGATAGACTCCCACAGCCGTGGCACTGCCACCATATAATTTGGCTTGAAATCCTTTAAGTCTTTCTTGACATAGCGAATGTTGGTGTATGCCTGCGTACAGCCATAGGCAAACGTAAAATACTCAAACGTGCGCTCGTAGCAGTGCCAAATCGGTAGGATGCTCAACACGCGCCCGTTCTGCGGATTAACGACCGAGGCAGCAGCTGTCACTTGAGACAGTAAATTGTTGTGGCTTAGCATGACCCCTTTTGGCATACCAGACGTGCCAGAGGTATACATCAAGGTTGCTAGCGAGTCACGTTCTAGCGGCACAGGCTGAAGCGTATGACCTGCGCCTGTCTGCATCAATTGCGAAAAATTTAGCGTCTTGATATTACCTACAGGCGTTGGCGTTTCGTCTGTAAGTAGCACAATGAACTGTAGTGGTAAGGACTCCAGACCTTGAGCCAGCTTTTTTAAGGTTGCCTGATCTTGCACGACCAGTCCGATACTGTCGCTATGCTTAAGAATAAATAGCAATTCGTCGCGATCTGCCTGAGAGCCACGCACCGCATTGGCGGCACCCGCCATCATGATGCCCTGATCGGCAATGGGCCAGCGGGGGTTGTTATCGGAGAATAAGGCGATGTGCTGACCTGGTTGCACGCCTAACGCCTGTAGCCCTACTGCAAACTGCTGCATTTGCTGGTAAAGGTCAGCGTACGTTAGCTTAATCGCTGGCTCGGCGTGAGGATCGTGAACGGCAGTGTTTTGGCTGAAGCGCTGCGCCGCGATCGCCCACAGCGCTGGAATGGATGTTGCCTGACTATAATCAATCACACGACTTAGCGTTTGGCGCTCTTGCTCAGTCATGGGAGCGGTCTGGGGACGGTTCATAGCACAACTCCTAAAGCCTTGACATCATCTTATGGCTTGATTGACCAATCGGCGACTGGCTAAGACCATTTTTGACAATGCCACAGATGATCGTGCCACAAACGATCGCGCTACTCCTTAGCAGCAGAACAACTATAAGCAGGCGATAGAATTGACCAGGGGAAGCATTGTCCTTAACCTCTAGCTGCCAGCGTCTCTTTGCATATGCATCAACATTCCGCCGACTGTCATCATCCCCACACGATCGCCACACACACAATCGACCCTCAAGCCAAGCAAACTCAGTTAGCGATCGCACTCTTGCTGATCGGTGGTTTTGCGATCGCTGAACTCATCGTTGGCTTGACTAGTGACAGCTTGGCACTGATTGCCGAAGCCGGACATATGGCAGCCGACAGCGTGGCACTGCTGCTGGCGCTCTTGGCGACTCGGCTGGCTCAGCGCCCCAAACGGAGCCTATTGAGTGATTCCCTGACAGACATTGTGGCAACACCGCTTGCACCCCAGCCAGTTGCTGCCTGGGAAACCTGGGCAGCCTTGCTTAACGGGTTAGGGCTCGTTGCGATCGCCCTGTGGATTGGGTGGGAAGCACTTCAACGGCTGCAAACTCCTCCAGAGACGATTGCCAGCCTGCCGATGCTCCTGACAGCAGGCATTGGGCTTGCCGTGAACAGCGCCAATATTGCCCTGTTGCATCGCGGTAGCGACCACGATCTGAATCTACGCGGAGCCTTTCTTCATGTCCTGGCAGATGCTATAAGCTGCATCGGTGTTATTCTCGCCGCGATCGCTGTTGCTACACTTCACTGGCTCTGGGCAGACGGAGCCATCAGCCTCTTTGTCGCTGGGATTATTCTTATTGGCGCTGTGCCATTGGTCGTGCAAAGTTTCAAGCGGCTGGCTGGGGAGGGGGGTAAAGAGTAAGGGGTAAAGAGAGAGGGGTAAGGGGTTAGAGTGAATAAAAAGCTTAGATACTAGGAATTGGTAGTTAGCAGTCGGTAGTCAAAGTAGTCCATCCCTCCTTCTCGCCAATTTCTTCCTCGTCGTGCAAAACTTTAGACATTAGGGCACTCTACTCAGAGGAGTGTCTACAATTGAATTGCCTGTGGTGCTGACATTGTTTGATAGTCTTTAATCAAACTTCAATCAAATTTTCAACTTCTGAATGAGTTGTGGTGCGATCGTACGATGACTCATGCAGGGCTTCAGCGGCGGGCTGTTTCCTCAAACGCTACGTCCAACGCCATCTACGCCTTGATGCCGCCTACGGCTGCCCCTGCGGTCTGCGCCCCCTTGCCAGTCAACATTCATGGACAACAATTTACTGACATCAGAAATGAGGGGGCAGCGCACACTTGCAACCGTTGTCTTCACAGACTGCGTTGGCTTCAGCGCCAGAATGTCAGTAGACGAAGACCATACACTTGACCTAATCCGCCGTGATCTCAAGTTTATGAAACAGCTCTGTGGGCGGTATGAAGGGCGAGTCCTGAAATCCACAGGGGACGGTTTGCTCATGTGCTTCACCAGCGCGGTGAAAGCAGTTGAGTGCGCGATGGAGATCCAAAGAAGCATCACAGAAAGGGCGATCGATCTGCCGCCTGAAGATGCGCTAGAACATCGCATTGGCATTCACTTAGCCGATATGTTCATCACCGACACAGACGTGATGGGCAATGGCGTTAACATTGCGGCACGTTTGCAAACAGAGGCAGACCCAGGCGGCATCTGCATCTCACAGACAGTTTTTGATGTCATTAAAGCCAGCCTGCACGTTGACAGTGACTACCTCGGACCGCGTGAACTGAAAAACATCCGCGAGGTTGTGCCTGTCTACCGCATTTTGATGTCGCCAGAATCACAGGTTCTGAACCCGCACTCGGTTACCATCCGTAATCTAGAGCAAAGCCGCAACGTGCTGCGTGTGAAAAAACTACTGTTCTACGCGTGCAAAAATAGATGGGAAAGCGATCACAACAAGCTGAATTTAGTGAGCCTCTCCGAGCAAATTCAAGAGGTGATGCTGCTTGCTCCAACCCCAGAGCGACTGCGGCTTTTTCTAGATGCGGCAGTCCGCACACTAAGCAAACCAGCCGAATATTCCTTGATCGCAAATATTCTGGTCAAAGAACTCAGTCGGCTTTACCCAGTTGAACACAACCACGACGACGATCCAACCTCCTATGACCTTTCAGCAGAGCCACAGCCATCGCCCCACGCGGTCAATGCTCTCTACGAACAGCTTGCTGTTGAACTAGAAGCGACAGGGAATGGGTCACGCATAAAAAAACTTGCTTTTTATGTGTGTAGACGTGTTTGGGAAACGGACCAGAATAAGCTGGACGGGCTGCGCCTGCAAGACTTGATTGCCGAACTGCATCAGTCAATGCCAACGCTAGAGCGCCTCACGATCGCCACCAATAGCTGTGTTCAAACCCTTAGTAAACAAGCAGAATATGCCCTCGTTGCCAACGCCTTAGTCAGCAAGCTTCAACGGCTTTATATTGTGTCTGATCAGGCGTCGGTGCCTGATAGTGGGGCTGATCAGGCACCTGTACCTGCCTCACTGTCGATCGCTCCCCCCCCACAAGCTAAAGCAGTTGCGCCTTTAGAGGCTGCGTCGATCGCCGCCCCCCCGCTATCAATCGAGTTACCACTATCAATCAACCCATTATCAGCGGATGCCTCAGCGCTCTATGTTGCCATTGCTCAAAATTTAGAGCCAGAGCCAAACCTGCTACGGATTAAAAAACTGCTGTTTTATGTTTGCTATCGCCAATGGGAAAGCGATGTTGCCAAACTAGAGGGGCTGAACCTGGAAAGCTTAATTCAGGAAGTCCATCAGCTTACACGCACAAGTTCCCAGCTTGAGGCGGCGATTGAGGCAGTGGTCAAAACGCTGAACAAACAAGAGGAGTATCGCGAGATCGCCCAAACGATCGTTACTAGCTTGGGCAGGCTTTACCCCGACTACCAGGAAATAGAGCCACCTCCAGCGTCGCCCACTGTTGCTACCCCCCAGCAGGAGGAGTTAAAAGCGATCGCAGTGCCCGAGGAGAAGCGATCGCCCATCAAACCTGAACCACCTCGATCGTCGCAAGACGCACCACTCAGCCTATTCGATTTTCGACTTGGCATTATGAAGTATGCGAACCCATTGCAGGCAAAAATCTTGCTGTTCTCTGCCCTGTATGAAGACTTCGGTTTTACGAACCAGGATTGGAGCGATCTAAAACAGCATGACCTCGATAGCTTGCTCCGCCGTCTTTTGGGTATCTGCAAAACCTACACCGATCTAGAAGCGTGCCTATTTACGGCAGCACGACGATCGCCAGAGCCAGCACAGACTGTGCAAACTGCCGAAGCCATCATCAAATGTCTACGTTCCTTTTACCTGTACAATAACGCTGCGCGGCTGCCGCTTTCGCCTGACGAACCAACGCAGCTTAAACTTGACGACTTCGAGGAAACCACCCTGGAATTTGCTAGCATCGCTGACGAAGACGATTACACATGTCAACTGGTGCCACCAACCGCCGAGCCAACAGCCATGATGCAGGAGTCTCTGTCCACTGACAATGTCACCGATGATCCCCTGGCTCCAACGGCGATCGCTGAAACCAAAACCGACACCGAAGATGCAGCAACGTCCTTGCGTTCAGCGCTGGATTAACGCAGTCAACGGTTTGGGCAACTGTGCCTCATCAACCAGGCTTAAACTCATTAGTTCTAACGCTTGCGGGCATACTAAACAAAGGTGTTGTCGTGTTGAAGCCTAACTACCACTTCTAACGACACATAATGCAATAACCGCCATAGGCTAAACCCATCATGGATGCGATCGAGCTACTGCAACGCTACCAGGCAGGCGAAACTGACTTTCGGGGCGAAAATCTTTGTGGCGCAGATTTAGGCGGAGCCGATCTCATTGGCGCAGACCTCACAGGCACCGATTTACGTGGTGCCAATCTTGTCCTGGCATACCTCAACCGTGCCAACCTGAGCAAAGCTAACTTGGCGGGAACCTATCTCAGCGGAGCTAATCTGAGTCAAGCCGACCTGATTAGCGCTAATCTGCGCGATGCCGACTTGCATGGTGCCATCCTCTACGGAGCCGATCTGCGCGGTGCCGACATCACCTTAGCAATACTGCTCGATGCCAACCTGATCAGCGCCGACATGCGGAGCGTTAACCTTGGCAGCGCTAATCTACGCGGAGCCTGCCTGCGCGGAGCTAACCTGCGCTACGAAAAACGCTGCTATGAAGGTGCAAACCTGCGCGGTGTTGACCTTCGTAATGCCGATCTGCGCGGTGCAAACCTCAACGGAGCTGATTTAACTAAAGCTGATCTGCGTCGTGCCAACCTTATCGAAACCAGTTTGCGAGAAGCCAATCTTACTGAAGCAAACTTGATTGGAGCAACGCTGCAAAGTAGCTTTCTGACGGACGCCATTTTGACGGAAGCTGATTTGAGTCAGGCAAACATGGTTAGCGCCAAACTAGAACGCGCTAACCTCACCGAAGCAACGCTCAAAAACGTCAACCTGACCGATGCCAACCTGACCGATGCCAACCTGAGCAAAGCCAACCTTGCTCAGGCAATTATGTGTCGATCGCGGCTCAATCGGGCAACTATGAGCCGCACCACTCTACAGAGCGTTGATTTGACCGACGCAAACCTCATTGAAGCCTACCTCGGTCGTGCTGATCTCCGCGATGCCAACCTGACTAACGCTAACCTGGCAAAAGCTGAACTTAGCAGCGCTAATCTCAGAGGCGCAAACCTCCAGGGCGCAACTATGCCCGACGGCTCAATACAGGATTAAGCAGTTAGTTAGCTGTTCCTTTTACAAAGAACTAGCCACAACCGCTTACAACGCAGCTACTCGCCTGTGATCGATAGTTCTCCGACCCAAACATAGGGACAAACGCCGCCAGGAGTGAGGTGTGGTTCTGGCTCTACGTAGACGATCGCATTCAGTAGCTCCAGAAAGTCACCAGCGACGGTAGCAGATTCAATGCTAGTACGCTCACCCTGATTTACCAGCCAACCATCAAACGGCAGCGAGAAGGAACCCTGAAGCGCTTTGACTCCAGCATGGAGGGCATGTAGGTCATCGATAAGGACGACATTTTCAGCCGTATCCAGGCTGTAAGCTTGTTCCGTTTGTTTGCTAGTAAAGACGTGATAGAAGTGCGGGCTAACAGTCACTTTTGCACCCATATTGGCGTGCCCAGTGGGGTCGGTGTTAAACCGTTTAGCAGTGCCAGCGCTATGAAGGAAGTTGACCAAAATGCCATCACTAATGAGGGGAATACGTTGGGTGGGTGTGCCTTCACCATCAAAGGTGGCGATCGCTACATTATCTGGATGCAGCGCATCATCCGCAACTGACAGCAAGGGCGAAGCAATTTGAGTGCCTAGCGATTCCGGTTTTGAGAGGCTCTGATTGTCAAGAATGCTTTGAGCGTTGAACAAATTCGAGAACGCACCTAATAGACTCAGAAATGCCTCCGGTGAGAAGACAACGCGATACTTCCCGGTAGGAATCTTCTGGTAGTCAAGGTGGCTAATGGTTTTTTCAACCGTTTCCTTGAGGCAGCCATCAACATCCAGGGTTTCTAAACCACGACTGATGCGGAATGCGCCTGCACTACGAGGCTTTTTGCCGTCTTCTTCCGTTTTGGTGTAGAGGTAGAGCGATGTGGTGGAGTAGGCTTCTGTTCGCAGAGCACCATCGCTGTTGAGGTAGAAGTGATCAATATCGCGCTGGGCAAGCCCATTGTAGGGGACGGAGGCGATCGCCGGATGTGCCTCGGTTAGTACCTTCTCTGCTGTAATCAGCTTTTCCAACAGGTCTGAAATAGGAGCCTGGGGCGCTTTCTCGGCAAACTCACGTGCAAGAGGAGCCGTTGCTGCCGGGCTAAAGTCGGGAACGTTTTCTTTTACGCCAAAGAAACTTGCCTCATACGCCGTCTTCAGCGCAAGTGCTAACCCAACAGAATCAACGTCTGTGGTCGAGGTAATACCCATCGTCTGGTCATCATTCCACACACGCACAGTGACGCTGGAACGGTTTGAGGCTTTCACCTGATCAGGTTTGCCCTGATCAACTTTGGCGCTGCTCTCATCTACGGTGGAGCCGTAAATATCGAATTTGTGGATTCCCAGGCGATCGGCAACTTCTTTTGCCTGTGTCGCTAGTTCGTTGATGGTTGGCATATATTTCTCTCTTACAGACCTTAATGACAATGTAATTGCCGGAACAACTATCTCAACTTGATTAATGACCTTCGAGCCAATCCTTCTGCATAGCGTTCAAGCAGGTATTGTGAAGCATCTTCTTTTAGAGATTTAGCTAGAGGTGTATCTCTAACGTTGTTCCCAAACTAAGAAAGGACTAACGAATAAAAAGTTGAAGCTTCTAACTTTCAGCTCTTCACTTGCTAGCCCTTATCTCACTTCTTATTTACCGTCCGCCAACGGTAATGGAATCGACTTTGATGTGGGGTTGCCCAACGGTGACATAGATGCTGCCGCTGACAGAGCCGCAGAAGCCTGCTGCAAGGTCCAAATCGTTGGAGCACATGGAAATTTTGTTCATAATTTCCTTCGCTTCGCCGATCAGGGTTGCACCTTTAAGTGGCTTAGTTATTTTGCCGTTTTCAATCAAGTAGGCTTCGTCCACCGAGAAGTTGAATTGTCCGGTAGCACCGACGCTGCCGCCGCCCATTTTTTTGCAGTAAATGCCTTTTTCAATGGAGGCAAACAGGTCTTCGTTGGTGAAATCACCAGGAGCAATATAGGTATTCCGCATCCGAGAGGCGGCGGCGTAGGTGTAGCTCTGACGGCGACCGCTGCCTGTGCGGGGATGTCCGGTGCGAATGGAACCCGCACGATCGGCAATAAAATTCTTCAAAATTCCTTTTTCGATCAGGAGTGTGCGTTGGGCGGGCATGCCTTCGTCGTCCATGTCGATCGTGCCAAACGCATCCGTCGAAAGTCCTTCATCCCAGGCAGTCAGGTTTTCGTGGGCAATCTTTTCGCCCTTTTTATCCATAAACGGCGTGGTGCGTTTTTCGATCTGGGTAGTTTCTAGCAGGTGACCGCAAGCCTCATGGAAGATCACGCCACCAAACTTGTTTGCCATGATGATCGGGTAGGTACCGGATTCTACATAGTCGGCATAGAGCATTCTGCCAGCGGATTCGGCAACGCTTTCAGCAGTCGCAGTATAGTCCCAGGTGCGAAGGAAGTTAGGATCACTGGTATTGCCTGCGCGTTCACCGATAGAGGCACGGTTGGCACCATCAGCACAGAGCAGGTTGTAGCCAACAGATTGCGTCAGGCGAATGTCTCTAGCAAAGGTGCCATCGCTGGAGGCAACCAACACTTCTTGCCAATCGCGGAAGTAGACAGCACGACGGGATTGGACATGAGTGGCTTTTTCTTGCAGGCGAGCGTTGGCATCCAGCAGCACTTCGCCCATTTCGCGCATAGAGCTAGAGGCTGAGAGCCAGGATTCTTTGCCACGTAGTACGGCGTAGTCGCGCAGAGGTTCCAAATTGATTTCAGGAATGTATGCTCCGGGCGAAGGCAACTGCAAGCCTAGAATCGAAAGTCCTTTTTCGAGGGCAGCTTTTAAGCCAGAAAAGGTGAGGTCGTTAGTGCTG
This sequence comes from Phormidium sp. FACHB-592, assembly GCF_014695795.1. Classification (NCBI taxonomy): domain Bacteria; kingdom Bacillati; phylum Cyanobacteriota; class Cyanophyceae; order Oscillatoriales; family Oscillatoriaceae; genus Phormidium; species Phormidium sp. FACHB-592. The sequence continues at coordinate 3,012 of NZ_JACJOZ010000023.1, read as the reverse complement.
ACGTAGCAATCGGTTTGACCCCGAAAAACGCGGATGCCAGCCCCCGTTGCAAGGCGCGGCGAAATGCTGGTGATGGCATCATCTTCGGCGAGGCAGCTAATGTAGTTGACCCGCTCTAGAAAGAACTCGACGAAATCTGCGCCTGCTGCCCGTCCCAGTCCTAGCAACGTTGATAGGGGTGATTCCCAGGTCGCATCGAAGCGATCGCGCGTGGAAGTATAGTCCAGGGTTGGCAATTCTCTAGAGCGAAGAAGCGGGGTTGCAAGCATAGTGAGCCTCGGCTGCGATCGTGGAGCAGGTTTACGTCTCAAAACTTTTATTCTGGAAAGTGTCAAAACTTCCATCCTAAAAGTTCAAGGTCTAAGACTTCTATTCTAGAAGGGCTGTAGAAATTTTGTCGGCGCATTGCACATCATGGGCACACTGGTGTTGTCTCTTACGTATAGGAAGCTAGCGACGTGAAAGCCTCAAACAAAATTCCATCCTGGCTCAAGTTTGCTGCGATCGCGCTTCTAGCACTTTCTGTCGCTTGCCAAAGTTACTCAATGAACGCTGCTGACCCGACTGCTACGCCAAGCGTTGTCAAAGCATCGCCTCAGGTCATAGCACCGCCAACGACAGCCCCTCCGTCTCAACTAAGAAAGACTGCTAAGAGCACTCAATTAGTGGATCTACGTTCGGTTGATCCCACGATTCGTCTGGATCTGCGTTATGCAACGACCAATAACTTTATGCGACGACGACTCTACAAACAGCCGCGCTGCTTGCTAAGGGCGATCGTCGCTGAGCAGCTAGCGGCGGTGCAGAAAGATCTGGAAGCAGACGGCTTGGGGCTGAAAATGTATGACTGCTACCGCCCACTCTCGGTGCAAAAGCAAATGTGGAAACTCGTCCCAGATGATCGCTATGTTGCCAACCCAGCCACAGGCTCTCGGCATAATCGTGGGTCTGCGGTCGATGTCACGCTGGTCGATCGTACGGGGAAAGAACTTACCATGCCCACTGGCTTCGATGACTTTACCGAGCAAGCAGCCACAAACTATAACGGTGCCAGCGCACAGGCAAAGCAAAACCGCCAGCAGCTAAAAGATGCCATGACTAAGCATGGGTTTACACCCTTACAGACAGAATGGTGGCACTTTGATGCAGCAAGGTGGGCACAATTTCCAGTGCTAGATGTCCCGGTAGAAGCGGTGCGCCAAAGCTGATTTAGCACCACCCTCTTCATGGCTCTACATTGTCTACATTGACCGAGAGACAAGCGCTTATCTCTCACGAACGCTGCTGGAGCATCGAAACAGGTGTATCAGCGAAACCGAACTAACAGCATTACTTGAGCATCGATCCACTAGGCACCGATCGTCTTTGTTAGTGTGCGACTCACCTTAGCAGGGCTAAGGACTGTGTTCCCATCCCGATAGCCCACAAAACGGACATAGACCAACTCTCCAGCTTCAATATCAGGTGTATCAGGCTGGTGAAGCGTTGGATCGTATGCGACCTGTTCCCACACTACACCAATTTGCTCATACCCCCAGCTCTGCACAAGGTTTTCTAGCGGTACAAACATTGGCACGACGTTTTTGGCAGGTAAATCGGGGCGTGTCTCAATGATTTTGTTGACGCTCGGATAGTGGGTAAATAGCACTTGTAACTGCTTGAAGAGTGAGTGACGCAGCGTTGTTGTGAGTGCGACTTCCTGCTGTTGTAGTGCTTGTTGCAGCCGTAAGCATTCTTGTGATAGCCGATCGTTCTCTTGCTGGAGTGTGGCTTGCAGTTTGAGCGTTTCGCTCGTTGAAGGCTCTGGTAACACCTCCTCTGGCAAGTGGATGAGCTGCATTACCTGGTCAGTGCGTTGCCGTAAAGCTTGCAAGCGGAGGTTCTCTTGCATCAATTCTGTTTTGAGCTGCAATTCCTGCTCAAGTCTTTGGTAGTCTCGCTTTAAGCGATTGCGCTCGGCATCCAACTTACCGTTACTTTTGGAGCCAGCATCGACCAACTTGACGATCGCCAGAATAAAGACGAACTCGACCAGAAAACCAAACCAGAAAAGGTTGGTATTGTCTTCCACTCGCCTACCCCCTTAATGCAATAACGCGATCGCTTCAGTTAGACTTACCACCCACCATTTTGGCTCATGCCACCCATTCCAGAGCGGTCGTAAAGGTCGCTTTTTGTTACGTAAAACGTCAAAGCTGTAACGTCATGACGCGCTTAGAATATCCAACAAAAACTGAGTCAGACACGCGGGTTCAATTGTTTCTAGAATTTTTGTCTTCACAATGTCAAATTTTGCACCCGCTTTAGCGCGTAAATCTTCATCCAGGGATGCCAGAAAGCCTCTTGCAATCAGGTCATCGCCAACTTGAGCGAAACCAATGCCCAGTTCCTGACTACGCTCCATTTTCTGGGTAGCATCGACGATCGCCCTCACAATTGCCATGCGATCGCGGGGTTCACCATCAATGAGCACAATGATGATTTCGCCATTAGGTTTTGTTTGCCCTGCTGCCTTGCGCCTAAAGTAGCTATCCAGAGCAGCCTGTAAACCATCCAGCAGGTTGAGGCTCTCTGGCGGATAGTTTGCCTCAAACACAGACTCTAGCTGATCAGGCGTGACCTGCTTGTATTGTTTGAACGAACCGGATGGATCTTGATGCGAGGAAATGTACAGGGTGATGCCATCGGGGTCTAGTGCCTCACATTTTGACACCAGCGCGAACACCGCATCATGAGCAGCGACCCAAGACGTTGCGAACCCCGGCACACTCGGCACAATGCTGGCAGCCGTTTTCGCAATAATGACCGTGTAATCTCGGTTTTCTAGCAGTAGTTCAGACATTGCTTATAACCTCGCTGCAAGCGCGTCTCTATAGTTGCAAGCTATTTTAGTAATTTAACGTGAGTTCGACGGGGTTAGAAGACAACCGGAGGCAGTGCAGGCAAGCCTTTGCACTCCAAGTTCAAGGAGGGTTTTTTCTCCTGATAGGTATACGCAATTAAGCCTGCCAG